>JBFYZU010000090.1:0-5903 GCA_041309365.1 Myxococcota bacterium | reverse complement strand
ATCACAATTATCTAACATTTCGATAACATTAGAGATCGGGCAGATATCGATATTTGTCATTGATATGAGGGTGTTATAGACATTCGACGGGTCATGTCCCCGATCTTGCCCTCGAGCGGTCCCCGTTGCCCTCAGAGAAGGCTGCCAGCCAGCTCCGCAGGAGCGAAGACCCCCTTCTCCGTGATGATGGCCCTGATGAGCCGGGCCGGGGTCACGTCGAACGCCACGTTGGCGACTGCAACGCCTTCCGGGACGATGCGGGTTGAAAAGACGTGGGTGACCTCCCGTGCCGGGCGGTCCTCGATGGGGATGTCGTCGCCCGTGGGCGTGCCGAGATCCACCGTGGACAGGGGCGCCGCCACGAAAAAGGGGGTCGAGTGCTCGGCCGCCATCACTGCCAGCGGATAGGTGCCCACCTTGTTGGCCGCGTCCCCGTTTCGCGCCACGCGGTCCGCGCCCACCACCACCGCGTCGACCGCTCCCCGGCGCAGGAACGAGGCCGCGCAGGAGTCCGGGATCACCGTGACGTCGAATCCGTCTCTCGCCATCTCCCAGGCGGTGAGCCGCGCGCCCTGCAGAAACGGGCGCGTCTCGTCCGCCAGCACCCTGACCGTCTTGCCCGCCTCGCGGGCAGCCCTGATCACGCCCAGGGCCGTGCCATACCCTCCCGTGGCCAGCGCGCCCGCATTGCAGTGCGTCAGGATGGTCGCGGGATCGGGCATCAGCGCCGCACCGTTGCGACCGATGGCCCGGCAGATCTCGATGTCCTCGAGGAGCAGCCCCTCGGCCCGGGCGATCACGGCTTCGACCCGCTCGGCGGGCGGCATGCCCGCGGCCTGGTCCCAGGCTTCGAGGGCCCTCGCCACGCCCCATGCCAGGTTGACGGCGGTGGGCCTGACCTGGGCCAGCATGGTCGCGGCCTCTTTCACCAGCCTTTCCGCGTCGGGTGCGTTGCGCCTCAGCGCGAGCTGCGCGGCCAGGGCCACTCCCATGGCTCCGGCGATGCCGATGGCCGGCGCCCCGCGGATCACCATCTCGCGGATGGCGCCCGCCACCGCAGGCGGATCGGTGAGCCGGACGTAGGTCTCTCTCTCCGGCAGCAGGCGCTGGTCGATCATCTCCACCGCGTCGTCGTCCCAGCGGATCGTGTGGAACTTCTGGCCGAGGATGGCCCTGAGCTCGTCGGTCTTCATGCGGCCTTTTCTCTACAGTGCCGTGCGGCCCCCGTCAACCTCGGGTCCTTTGCTGTGGGTCGAGGCGCGATCAGGGCTCGGGGCCGTACATGGGGGCCGGGCCGTACATGGCCACGTTCTCCGGGTCCAGGTCGGCGGGAGCATCGGTCAAGATGTCCGTGGCAATGTCGCCCTCGTCGTCGGAGTCCGACGATACGTCCGGCGGCGGCCCGTACATGTCCTGGTCGTCCGAGTCGTAGCATCCCGTGGCGCCCAGGCCGATCGCGGCGCCGCACAGGACACCCAGGATGAGCTTCTCGAGCCTCGATGCCATGATTTCTCCCTGGACCTGTCCATTCTAGCACGCTTGCGCGCGCCAGGCACGCATCAGGGCTCGATGTCCTCGCACCCAGCCTCGACAGCCATCTTCTGCGCCTTCTTGCGCTTGTTGGAGTAGGGATACCCGTCGAAGAGCTCCTCGAGCTTCTCGCACGCCTTCTCCATCTCGCCCGTCTCCATGAGCACCCTGGCCACCTCGATGAGCCCGTCGTCCGAGACGGTCTCGAGGTCCTCCATCTTCACCACCATCATGTACATGTCCATGGCGGTCTCGGGATCGCCCAGCTCCTTCTCGTAGATGCGGCCCAGCTTGAACAGGGCCTTGGCCTTGGAGCTTCCCGACGAACCGCCGATGAGCACGCTCTTGCCGATGGGACCGATGATGTCGGTCAGGTACATCTCGGCCTCCTTCCAGTCCTTCTCGGCCTCGGCCATGTCCGCCAGTGCGAAGAGCGACTCCACGATGCGTCCGCCCGTGGGGTAGGGGTAGCTCTTGCGGATGGCCAGGAGGTACTGCTTCGCCGTGGCGTCCTGCCCGTGCTCGTGGTGCCACACGTACAGGGCCCACAGGACGTCGTCGCCGAACGTGCTCTCGAGGGCTCCGGGCAATAGCTTCTCGAGGAGCGCCCTCTCGGCCTCGTCGCCCGCCCGGTCGCGGACGAGCATCTGCAGGCGCAAAAGGGCCGTGTCCGTGAGCCCGTGGGTGGGGTGCTCGACGATCATGAGCGTGAACCAGTGCTCGGCCTGGTCGAGCTCGCCGACGGCCCGCATGAGCATGCCCTTCTCGAACACGATGCGGCCCTGGATGGCGTCGAGCCCAGTCGACTCGTAGAGCGGATCCCACACGGCGAACGCCTCCTCGACCATCCTCGCCCTGGCGTACATGAGGCCGAGCTGGAAGAGAAGATCGTCGTGGTTCACGGGCGTGTCCGCGTCCGAAGCCGCGGCCTGCATGAGCTTGGCCGCCTCCTCGATCCGGCCCTCTGCGAAGAGCGCGTTCGCCTCGTTCACCGTGCCCTGGATGTTGCCGGGCCTGTGCCCGCAGCCGGCCAGCGCCACGAAAGCGGCCATGGCGATCGCCCTTTTCACGATCCCAGCGCCTCGCGCATCCGCTCCAGGGCCTGGACGCACATCTCTCGCGTCACGTCGAGGTGCGTGACCAGCCGCAGCCTCGTCTCGGTGAGGGGGTGAAAGAGCACTCCTCGTTGCTTGCAGCGCGCGCTCAGCACCGGGGCCGTCATGCGGGTCGGCCGCGCCATGACGATGTTGGTCTTGACCGACTCGAGGTCCACCTCGATGCCTCTCGTGGCCTTGAGGCCTTCTGCCAGGAGCCGTGCGTTGTCGTGGTCCTGCTCCAGCCTCTCGACGTTGTGCTCGAGCGCGAAGAGCCCGGCCGCGGCCAGGATGCCCGCCTGCCTCATGGCCCCTCCGAGCCTCTTTCGCATCCTGCGTGCCGCGTCGATGAACTCGCCGGACCCGCACAGCAGGCTTCCCACGGGCGCCCCCAGGCCCTTGGACAGGCAGAACGACATGGAGTCCGCGCATGACGCGTACTCGCTCACGGGCACGCCCGTCGCCGCGCTGGCGTTGAAGATGCGCGCGCCGTCGACGTGCACGCGAATGTCGTTCTCGCTGCACACCTGCCAAATCCTCGCCATCTCGTCCGTGTCGAAGACGATCCCCCCGCCCATGTTGTGGGTGTTCTCCATCCACACCAGGCACGTGCCCGGGTTGTGCAGGGTCCTGGCGCTCAGCCTCTTTTTCACGTCGTTTGCCGTGAACAGGCCGTTTCCGGGCACCACGCAGTACTGCGCTCCGGCGATGGCCGCGCCGCCGCCCGCCTCGTAGCGCATGCAGTGGCTGTGCTCTCCCGCGATGACCTCCTCGCCCGGCGTCACGTGCACGAGCTGCGCGATGAGGTTGGCCTGGGTGCCCGAGGGCACGAACATCGCGGCGTTCTTGCCCGTGAGATGCGCGGCCCGCTTCTCGAGCTCGTTCACGGTGGGGTCCTCGCCGTACACGTCGTCGCCCACCAGGGCGCGTGCCATGGCCTCTCGCATGGCAGCGCCCGGCCTGGTGACCGTGTCGGAGCGCAGATCGATGATGTCCTTTTCGTCCATGCGTCCCATCATCGATGCTGGCTCGGCCAGCGTCAATATCCCCCGTCAGGGGCCCACGAGAAGGTCGAAGCCGAAGTGGCGCATGCCCTCCTTGTCGGTGCGCACCTCGACGACGAGCTTTCCAGCATCGAGCCTGCCGAGCCCCCAGAACCACCGTCCCGTCAGGTTGGGGCTCACGATGGGCACGGCCCTCGCCTCGTCCCCGCCGGGCAGCACCCTCAGCGCCACGGGCGCGTGCAGGGGGCGCACCGCGAAGTCGTCAAGCGCCGTCACCAGCACCCCCTGGCCGGCTAGTGGTACCTCGATCTCGATGCGCAGGGTCGTGCCCTCGGTCGGGTGGGCCCAGATGGCGCGCATGGGCAGGCCCTGCACGCGCAAATCCACGGGGCCGACGTGGTTCCACGCGGGCCTGCCGTCGAACACCCATCTTTGTCCCTCGCGCCGGCCGGTCAGGCTCGGCGGTAAGTCGCCCATGAGGTGCACGGACACGACGGCGTCGGGCCGGGCCGAGAGCCTGAACGCGTCTTGCCCCATGACGTGCGGTGGTCTGAACACGTGCAGGCTGGAGCGGCCCATGCGCCGGCTCGTGACGCGCTCGAGGTCGGCGAAGTCCAGATCCGGGTCGAACCGCGAGAACCCGTCGAACAGCACGACCTGCTCGTGGGCGGTCAGGTCCACGGAGCGCATCCGCGAGACGGTCCTCACGCCGGCCGGCAGGTAGAGGCCTTCGAACATCGATGTCGCCTGTACGTGGCCCGCCCGCACCACGCTCCAGTCGACGAAGAGATCGCCCTCGACCAGGTAGCGCGCGGCCACGTGCTGCGCCCACATCCCGACGTCCGTCAGGTCGCGGTGGGCCCGCCAGGCCTTGCCCGCGGTCCCGGCCGACCAGGCGATCGCGGCCGCGAGCACGACCATGACCGGGTAGTAGGTCCTGGGCTCGAGCAAGCGCCGCATCGCGGGCCCCGGGGGGGCGGCCACGGGGACCTCCCGCCTGACCCCGAGGCCGGCCGCGAACACGGGCAGGAGCATGACGGGAAACAAGAAGGACTTCCATATCATGGAGTTGAACATGATGAAGGCCGCGTACGCCGGGGCCAGCGGCAAAAAGATCCACAGGTCGCGCACCGCGCCGCCCAACCTCCTTGTGAGCGCCCACGTCGCCAGGGTCATGGCCGTGGCCAGCCCGGCCCCGTAGCCCGCGAGCTGGACAAGCCCGAGCCTCGACTCGGCGTTCGCGTGGTAGAAGTACCTCTGCAGGCCGATCTGCACGTCCCACCATGTGCGCCGGCTCGGGCCGTAGGACACGAGCCAGTCGTAGGTGCCGTACAAAAAGCTGTCCGGGTGGCCCACGAAGAAGGGCATGACGATGGCGCACGAGAGCGCCCCGGCCAGAAGGAGGAAAAACGCGCCCCGCCTGTAGTCCTGGGCGTCGAGCACCATCCACATGGCCGCGAACGGGATGAACAGCACGCCGAAGTGGCGCGACCCGATGACCAGTGCCAGCGCCACCGCGGCCCTCGCCCGGCTGCCCGACCTCACCGCGTCCAGAAAAACCACGAGCCACATCCAGTACACGATGGGCTCGCCGTGGACGCTGTTCCAGAACACCTCGGGCACCAGCACGAACGTCACGGCCACCATTGCGAACCCGGCCCGTGCGCTCGTGGCCTGCTCGGTGCCCGCGACGATCCGCCGGCCCAGCTCGCGCGCCAGATCCGCGACGCTCGCGGCCCGGTGCAGCGGCCCGCACAGCGCAGGGCCGACCGGCGACGGCGATCCCCCGCGCATGACCAAAACGGCGATGACCGCCGTGGCCACGACGCTGGTCCAGCGGATGTCGATGCCCGCGGCCAGGGCCGGCAGGTAGGACATCCACATGACGGGCAGGTAGGTGAGGGGCAGGTCGTGGTTGGCCCAGAAGAGCATCGAGTAGGGGTTTCTGCCGGCGAGCAGGGCCTCGCCCGCGTACTCGACGAGGGGCAGCATGTCCCTGTGCACGGCGTCGATCTCGTGGTGGGCGATGGCGTGGTGGCGCATCACGGCCGAGGCCGCGATGACGATGGCGAGGATCGGCCACGTGCGCAAACTCGCGAGGCTGGCCGCGGCCAGGAGCGCGAACGTCGAGACGGCCGTGACCGCGAACAGCTGGTCGCGCGGCCAGAAAAAGGGCGTTCCCTGGTAGGCGATGGGCGTCGTGAGCATGAGCGTGAACGCGGCCGCGGCCACGCAGATGGCGGGCCGGGCCATGAAGCGGCCCGCCACCAGGGCC
>JBFYZU010000089.1:0-9724 GCA_041309365.1 Myxococcota bacterium | reverse complement strand
GTCACCAGCGCGCGCGTGTCCACGCCCTGGATGCCGGCCACGCCCATCGAGGCCAGCCACGAGTCCAGGTCCAGGGTGCACCTGTGGTGGGACGGGTGGTCCGGCGCGCTGCTCACCACCACGCCGCGCACCTGCACCCCGCCCGACTCGTACCCGCTGTCGGGCCACTCCTCCGTGCCCGGGTCGGGCACGCCGTAGTTGCCGATGAGCGGGCTCGTGAACGCGAGGATCTGCCCCGCGTAGGACGGGTCGGTGAGCGACTCCACGTAGCCCACCATGCCCGTCGTGAAGACCACCTCGCCCACCGCAAGACCCGGCGCGCCGAGCATCCTTCCCTCCCACACGGAGCCATCCGCCAGCTCCAGCCACGCGGATCTCTGTGCCATCTCCACCTCCACATCCGAGTCGAGAACCCTTCTACGGCATGCCACTGCCCGGCGCAAGCGCTCCGTGGCCCGTACTTGCCCTGGCACACGGATGGTGTGAGCATCGGCTCCATGCACATGAAAGACCTCATCCTCCCGATCCTCACCACCCTTGCCCTGGCGCCAGGCTGCCGCCGCGTGTGCGACTGCATCGTGCCGGACGTGGCCCCAGACGACCCGGACGACGACTCCGCGGACCTCGCGGCCGACCCGGACGACGCGGTCGCCGATCCGGCCGTGGACGATCCCGAGCTCGGGCCGGGCGGAGTGGAGGCGCGCGGGATCTGGGTCACGCGCTGGGACTACTCCTGCGCGGCCGACATCTTGACCATCATGGACCGCGCCGCGTTCTCCGGCCTCAACCAGATCTACTTCCAGGTGCGCGGCACGGCCGACGCCTACTACGACTCCAGCATCGAGCCCTGGGCCGCGGGCCTGGGCGAACTGGGCGTGGATCCGGGCTGGGACCCGCTCGCGGTGGCCGTGACCGAGGCCCACGCCAGGGGCCTCGAGCTTCACACCTGGCTCAACACGTTCCCCATGTGGACGGGCACCTCGCCACCTCCATCCTCGACCCCGGAGCACATCTACAACGCCCACCCCGAGTGGATCTGCGCGGACTCATCGGGCGTGCCCATGCCCCTGAACGGGAGCTACGTGTTCGGCTCGCCCGGCAACCCGGATCTCCAGGACCACATCGCGGCCGTGGTCGCGGACATCGCCGCGCACTACGACGTGGACGGCATCCACATGGACTACATCCGCTACCCGGGCACCGACTACTGCCACGACGCGGCGAGCGAGGCGCGCTTCGCAGCGGCCTCGGCCGCCGACCCCGGCCTGACCCGCGCCGACTGGCAACGCGACCAGATAAGGGCCACGCTCGTCAAGATCCGCGCAGCCATGGACGCCGTGGACCCGTCGATCACCCTCTCCACGGCCGTGTGGGGCATCTACCGCAACACCTGGGGCTGGTCGTCCGTGAGCCAGGGCTACGTGGATTACTACCAGGACCCTCGCGACTGGACCGGCATCGTGGACGCGGTGGTGCCCATGATCTACTGGAGCATCGCAGAGCCCTATGCCTCCAGGCTCGACTTTCGCGCGCTGCTCGACGACCACGTGGCAGGCAACGCCCCCACCCCCGTGTACGCGGGCATCGAGGGCAACTACGCCAGCTTCGACGAGATCGCGAGCCAGATAGCCTACTCGCGCGACCACGGCGCGCGCGGCTACGTGATCTTCGCCTTCTCCTACATCGTGGACAACGACACCTTCGACGACCTTCTCGCCGGCCCCAACGCCGACTTTGCCCTGGCCCCCTGAGCGCCGCCCGTGCCTGCTTCGTATCCCGTCTGCCTCCAGGTCATGGCGCTCGCTCACCGGTGCCGATCGGGGCGGCCAGGATCGTGTCTTAGGAGTCGAGTCATGACCGACCTGCGTGCGAGTCTTCGCTGTTCGCTTCGTGGATATGAGGTATCGTGTTCCAAGGATAGGAAACCCGGCGAGGGACCTATCCTTGGAGAGACCTAATAGGCCCCCGAGAGCACGAGCGAAGCGCCCCCCTCGATGGGAGCGACACCCGGCACCAAAGAGACCTTTTGCTGCTCGACGACCATGCCAGCGTCGCGGATCTGCCGGTTCACACGAGACCAGGCGCTCTCGGCCAACAGAACTGCGATTGTGGCGAAGAGGGCAGAGGAAGGCACCGGAAGCCACAACAACGAAGACAGGATCCAATCGACGGGTGGAAGCGATAATGCCAGGGCGTAGAAGATCCAGGCCGCGATCTGGCGTCGGCGCACAGCCGGCCCCCCAACGTCCTCGACGCCGGCAGCCAGTGCAGTCCCAATTGCCATCCTCAAAGACTTCATCATCAGCGGTATGCCCACGAGCAGCGAGCTTGACCCCACTCCGACCAGGGTCATGGAAGCAGCCAGTACTCCTTCATCCTGTAAGTAGTGGCAGCGGTCACCGGAGTAGTCGTCGCAATTGGGATTCTCATGATATTCACCTACATGGTACTTCACCAGAAGAATTGGCCACACGGTGAGCGCGATCGTCGAGGTCCACGCCATCGCGTGACCGGGGGCGGCGTATCCCACGTATGACGGGAAGTCGAGCGCCTGGCTCGGTTCCTGGGCCGGGGGGTCCTGAACGGCTCGCGCGTCGGTCGCCCAAAGGGCCACGACGAGCATCAGAGCCGACACCCATGCGCATTGCCTCATCGATCCCCTCCTACGGCAAGACCTTCTCGAAGATGCTCTGGACCCCTGCGTCATCGAACATCTTGAAGTACACCTTGTTTCCGAAGATCTTCGGACAGACATCCCTGATAGGCGAATCCGTGATCTGGATCTCCTCCCCCGTGCTGACCCGGTACCCGTAGATGTCGGTGTTCGTGGCGCTCCACGGGTCATTGGGGTACGAGGGATCGTTTCGCAGGTCCGGCCAGACGATGAGATCCTCGCCCACCTGCAGGCCCGCAGGTTGAGACGCCGGGTGATCGCACACCACGCTCTCCACGCCCGTTGCCATGTTCTTCATGTACACGTCGGCGAGGTCCTGCATCACCGGCGAGCCGGCCCTCAGGTCCGTCCACGCCACCACGTCCCCCCAGATCCCGGGCTGGTACCTGTTCCAGTCGTACGTGTCCCCGCCCACGACGTCCGTGATGGCATCCTCGGAGATGTCGTATATCCTGATCCGGTAGTCCGCTTCCTGGTACACCACCCTGTCGCCGTGCATCTCGGGCATCCGCTGATCCCCATGATCGACCGCTCCCACGGATCCCACCTCACCGGTCCCCATGTCCATCACGAAGACACCCCACAGGTACGGGGGCTCGGTGTTGGCGACCTGCATCCAGACCGCCCATCCGCCCGACATCCTGAGCTCGGAGGGCAGATTGACCCCGATCTCGAGCTCCCCGTTGTACCACGTCCCGCTCTCGTGCGTGTCGAGGTCGACGTGATGCAGATAGTCATCGACGAACCCCGTCGTGCCGGTAGATATGTCATGAAAGAACAGGAACTTGTTCCCATCGATCACCGGACAGCCGGCCGTCTCAAAAAACGGAGTCGTGATGTAGTCCGCCACGAGGTAGTGATGCCCCTGCACGAGGTCGATCAACCAGACACGTGATACTATCGGACTTGCCCGGTTTGTGGACACCAGGATAAGATATCCAGATGAAACGCTGTATTGGCACGCTGCGACCTCGTGCTCCAGGAAGCTCACCTGCCGGCAGCGCTCGCCGCAATCCGTCGGCGGCCGCGAGGGAAGCACGGGGTCGCCCAGGAAGCCGAGGTCCACGTCCGTGACCTCGTACTCCGGATCGCAGCCGGCCACCTCGTCCATGGAGGCGTCTGCGATGTCGCCGGGGACATCCTCCGCGTCGCCGTCGATCCCGGTATCAGCGTCCGTCTCGGCCAGGGTGTCCATCGAGTCGGGCACCGAGTCCACGACTGCATCGCCGTCCTCGCTGGTCCTCGTGCCACACGCGCACAGAAGCAAGAGGAGCGGCGCGAGCCTCGTCCCGGTCACGGCTGCACCTCGATTGCCACCTCGATGACGTCTCCCGACTGTCGAAACCAGCTCTCTCCCGACGCCCACAGGCCGTCCACCCAGCCAGCGACCGAGTGCTCTCCCAGAAGAACCGGGGAGACAGACGCAGAGACGTCGATCACCTCCGTGCCGCCGTCGCAGGCGTTGGCGTATATCAGCGTGCCGTGGCGCCTCATCTCGTCCACCCGGGCATCGAGCCCCACGTCGGCGACGAGCTCGAGCACATCCGCAGATGCGTCGACGACCATGAGGTGACGCAGGGCCGAAAAGTAGAGCGCGCCGCCCACGGCCTCGAGCGGCCTGTACCCGTCCGCGGGGCACTCGAACCACCGGCAGGCAGCATCCGCGATGGCGGACATGACCCAGCACCTGCCCGGATCGACCGGAACGAGGTCGAAGTCCCATCGGCTCACGGGGAGCACGAGCGAGAAAAGCTCCGGCACGGCCGGGTCGCCCGACAGCGGCGCCCGCCCGACGCCGAGGGGTGTGAGAAAGTAGACATCGTCACCCGAGACGTCCACCGAGACCGCCCTGCCGCAGGTCGGGATGCGGGCGGCCCTGGTCATCGTCCCGGCCTGGTCCACGTCCACGAAGACGAGCCCCGAGTCTGCAGCCACCACGATCCTGTCACCAGACACGATCTCGAGATCTCTGCCCTTCCCGCCGAGATACAGACTGTCGAGAGCTGCCGGTAAGAGGGCATCGGAGACGTCCACGCTCACGAGCCTGTCTGCGACCAGCATGAACATGGTCCGTCCGGCCACGGCCATCCTCCCGAGCCCCGGCACCGTGCGCGAGCCCAGCTCCGAAGCGGGCGTCCCTGCCTGATCGCACGCCAGGACACCCGAGAGTGTATCACACAGAGACGTGCCTGGCCCGTTCCACCACTCCGGATGGCTCGTGCACAGAAGCCCAGCGCCCTCCTCAGGGATGCCGTCCGCGTCGCAGTCCCCTGCGGCCCCGGAGCCGGACCACTCGTGAGACCCCTTCCATCCACCCGCGTGATGGTGCACGAACGCAGGTTCGGCAAACACGCCGACCGTCTCGACAGAGCTCCGGCCGGGGATGACGGACACGAGGGACGTGCGGGCATCCACGACCGCGGCTGGCCCGGTGGAGAAGTAGGGGCAGGTCCCAGCGAGGCAATCGCCCTGAAGGAGGCTCCAGCGCGCGCGGTCGAGATCCATGGCCCAGAGCCAGTTGTGCGTGGTAATGTCGTCGTACCCGCCGGACAGATAGACCGTCCTCCCTGCACGGTCCACGCCCAGACCTGCGGCCATGAGCCCTGGTGGGCCGTCCTCCCCGGCCAGGACCCGCCGGAACGAGGCGTGCGCCAGATCGAGGACGAACAGATCGCTCGAGTAGGTGCCGTCGGCACGCATCCCGCCCCAGATGAAGCCGGTCGGTACTGGCCAGACCTGTCCTTTTTGCCCGCTCCGGAGCGTCGCGTGGTCGTAGGCCATGGCCACGAGCCCTTCGGGGGGCCATCCCTGGGGTACGACCTCCTGCCAGGTCATGTCGTCCAGATCGAGGTACCACAGGTCGTCGTACACCATCTGGCCATCGTGGCCGCCCCAGAGCACGAGGCTGTTGGTGGTCGGATCGTGGAACATGGCGCTTTGCGCGCGCGGCGAGGGCCAGGCCTGTCCGGTCTGGGGCAGCAGGCGCGTCCAGACGACCCTGTCGCCATCAGGATCGCCCGTCGCGACCACGGCGCCGGCCCAGAGGTCTGACCTGTACTGCACCCTGTCCTCGCCGCCGAAGAGCCAGATCGTGCGTGAGGTCGCCATGTCGGCGGATCCATCCACGACGAGGTCATCCGTCCCGGGGAGCTGGGCAAAGCCGACCATGACGGCAGCACCGCCCCTCGCGTCCAGCACGTCCTCGACGTCGTCGTACACGTGCCCGAGGACGCGCGCGAAGCTCCCTTGGGCCGGATCGAAGAGCAGCGTCGCGCTGGCCGTGACGAGCGAGGACGTCCGGATGAAGGGGTTCTGCCGGCCGGCAGGCGCGGGGTCGGTGTACTCCCAGAACGGGATGAAGACCCCGAACCCCTGCAACAGGTCACCGGTCTCGCCGGGCACGGACGCATCGTCGAAGTGCGCGTAGAACCCACCGCCACGCCTTGCGTCCTCCGCCTCCGCGATCCTCGGGTTGTGAAGATAGGGACAGACCTTTCGCCCGAGTTCCCGCCACCATCCCTCGGATGGGCGCGAAGGGTGGAAGGTCTCGTGTGTGACGAAACCGTCGACCTTGGGATGAAAGTACAGGTAGACGTCGAAGTCGTCGCAGTCGTACATGGAGCACCCTTCTGCGTACTCGGGATCGTCGAGCAGGTCCCACACGAAGGTCTGGTTCCTGGTGCCGTCCAGCGGATGGGAGCTCTCGCTCCCGCTCACGCCGGACTTGCGGAACGAGCGTGGCACGGTTCCTCTGGTCGCCGGCGGGACGAAGGTCATGCTCTCGTCGAGGTTGAGGTAGTGCCAGCCAGGGCCGATATTGTCGTGATCAAGTTCTGGGTGGGGTTCTTCGCTGCAATCTCCTCCATACAGAGATTGACAATCCTCGGGCGTAGAATACCCGGTGCAGTTGCAGAATGCGTGGGTCACGTCCTCGGTGCGCGCCCCGTCGCCCTCGCCGGGCTCGAAGCCCACGAGAACGGGGTCGATGGTCTCGGTGACCGAGAGCAGCTCGTACGTGTACCCGCCGGAGTTGCAGACCTTTGCCGGCTCGGGAACCGAGCTCGGAAGGAGCGCGATGCAGGGGTCCGGGTCGCAGGCATCCCCGGCGACATCGCTGGAATACAGGCCAGGATCCCCGGGATCGAGATCCTCGTCGCAGTTCGCCTGGTCCGGGTTGTTGGCACCCGTGCAGTTGTCGCAGTCGCAAGCTACACCGTCGCCGTCGTCGTCCATGCCGGCCTGCCAGGCGAACGGCCCAGGGAGGTGCGGGCAGAGGTCGCAGCTGTCCGGGATGTTGTCCGAGTCGAGGTCACCACCGAACGTATCGCGCTCCCATACCTCCCGCTGCTCGGGGTTCGGCTTCGCAGGGCAGACGTCGCACAGGGTCCCATAGCCCATGTCGATGCCCATCCACCCCAGCCCGTCGGCCACACCGTCGCCATCCGAGTCGAAGGCATCCTGACCCAGCGTCGAAAGAGGATCGACACGCACGTTGAGGCACAGGTCGTGCTCGTCGAGCACGTGGTCGCCATCGCAGTCCCCCTTGCCGTTCTCGGGGTCGGGATGTGGGCAGTACTCGAATACATCCACGTCCTCGAGCACGCAGAAGTCGCCGTCCGGACCGAGGGATGTCGCGTACTGGACCCGTATCGCATCGAAACGGTCCCCACCCACCGAATCCCCCTCGTGCACGATGATGTCCGTCCTGGTCCGATACCTCGGTGCCACGTAGTCGTCGGTGAATACACGGAATGGAGATGCACTTCTCCACGCACCCGTCCGCACGTCCTCGAGCTCGACACTCAAGCCCTCGAAGTCGCTGCACGCGTCCCAGAGCAAGGAGACGTACTTGACCCTGGACGGATCGAAGCTCCAGATCCCGCCGGTCGATCCCGTGAGCTGCATTTGTCTCGCGATGTCCTCGGGATGGATGTCCGCACCGGGAACGAGGTCTTTTGCCCGGCACGACTGGAGAAAGCGTACGGGGCCTTCGGATTTGAGCAATGTCGGGTCGGCCATGCTCATGATGAGAGACTCGTTGCGCCGGGGGTTGTTCACGACAACGAGACCCGTCCCATCCGCAGTCATGATCTTCGTCGACTCGTCCGGTCTGGTACTCACACGACCTGCCTCGTCGAAGGTCCTCGCCATGGCGTATGTCTCGATGAACGGCCAGCTGGCGAAGGCACGCTCATCGGAGGCGAGCACGTGGTCGTCGATCCTGCTGATGACCCAGCCATCTGCAGCAGTCGGATCGCAACCGATGGTCCGTCCACGGGTCGTGGTGTAGACTCCGTTCGTCCACGCGAACGAGGACGGATCGCCGTTGAGGACCTCGAAACGGGCCAGCAGCTCGCCCAGGCCCGCGACCTCGCGCTCGTCGACCACCTCGAAGAAGCCCCATTCGCATTCCGGTGTATCCGGCGTCAGTCGTTGCGTCCGCTCGTACGCGATAAGGTAGATGCCGTAGTCGAAATCCGCACATGTACCACCCGTGAAATCGAACACCCTGAGCCTCGCGGAGTCCTCGATGGCATCGAGCAGGCTTCCCGGCAGGTCGAACACGTGCTCGGTCGCCACGCAGCCCAGCATCTCGTCCGGGACGACCAGCGGCCTGTCCGCGCAGGCGAAATTCTCGAAGATCCCGGATAGGTTGTCGTCGTGAGGGTTCCTCGCGCTCTGGTCGGCTGGATATCGTATGAACCCTTCGAGCCGCGTGCCGCCATTGCGGGGCATGACGACTATCGGCCTGACAGCCCAGGAGTTGTTCTCCTCCGACTCTGTCCATGAAGCGTTGTACCTGTACTTCCCCCCCCCGGAGATCATGAACCTCTCTTCCGAGTACACGATCTCCGGACCGTTTCTCACATCCGGCTCGCTCCAGGAGTTGATGAAGTGACCGTTGTACGGCTCGGTGAACTCGGGGCCATCGAGCCCACCGTAGTGCCAGACGTTCGTCTGCCCCTGGTGGACGCGCATATAGTAGGCGTTTCCCTCCTTCTCGATCATCAGGTCGAGCAGCATGTCGGGCACCCTGTATCCTGTCGTCGCCCCGAACACGAGTGTCGTCACGTCGAACAGATCGCCATGGCCATCGAAGACCGGATCGCCCGCGGGCGTGAAGGTCGCGTCATCCGTCCTCGATGTGGTGTAGTTGCCCGCCAGGACCGCGTAGTAGCCCGCCAGGCCGTTCTGGTCCCAGACGTTCACCTCGGGTTTGACATGATCGACTTCCCGCCGCCTGTGGAAGGGCACGACGCGCCTGAGGTTGCTCGATTGCAGCGCGAACCGGGCCGACACGTAGTCGAGCGCCACCCTCGCTCCGAGCTTCACCTGGGGATGTGCGCCCTGGTCCGTGAAGTCGAACAGGTTGAGCAGGGCCATGAACGTCATCTTGGAGTAGGGGATCGCGTTGAACTCGTTGAAGTCCCTTCGCAGGATGCGCTGCAGCCAGCCCTGGTGCATGGCCCACTGCCCGTCGAACCGGCCGTTGTACCCCAGCCACCAGTCGTCGTAGTCGCCCGGCAGGCCGAGAGACTGCCTCGCGAGGTACTGGGCCGTGTTGATCATGTAGATGTGGTTCTCGGTCTCCGGGTAGTTGCCTGCCGCGTAGGCCCAGTTCTCCACCGCATCGAACCCCTTCATGTAGAGAAGGCCCTCGACCGTGTGATCGCACAGGTAGCCGCAGGGGGCACCTCCGCAGTCGAGATCCCCCATGTCCCTGGCATTGTAGTACAGGGCGTCCTGCGCCCCGCCGTGACGGTAAATCGGTTCGGCGTGTAGACCGGCCAGCCGGCTGTACCACATCTGGGCCATGTCCCAGTCGCCTCTCATCCTTGCAAAACCCAGTTTGTACGGCGTCCCGACACATCCCTGTGGCCTGGCAGCGGCGAGCATGTCGAGCACGGCCATTTCGAGCTCGCTCGCGCTGTCGACCTCCTGGCAGTCGACGGCTGCCGTCGTACAGTGGCCGACGATGGCCGCAGGATCCAACGTCGCGAAGTAGAGCTTCGCGATTGCCTGGGACGGGAAGTACCGCTCGTAGATCTT
>JBFYZU010000088.1:0-8859 GCA_041309365.1 Myxococcota bacterium | reverse complement strand
GGCCCGCCTCCACGACGGCGTGGCGGTGCTCCAGATCGAGGACCTCGCGGGAATGGGGACCCGACTTCTCCATCTGCCTCTCGAGCTCTTCGTTGACCGCCGTCCTCTCGAGGGCCAGCTCGTCGATCCGGGACATGCACTCGTTGAACCGCTCCACCTGGCCGCGGATGGTGCCGGACTCGATGCTCGACAGGGGCACCTTGACGTTGTGCTCGTAGCCCACGGCCCAGGCGACCAGCGTGGCCAGCACCACGGCGACGAGTACGTAGGGGATGCGCTGGTCGAGCTTCTTTATGCCGTACATCAGCGCGAAGGCGGCGACTCCCATGACCAGCGTGGGCCAGTGGGTGAAGTGCAAGGCCGCCTGGACCACGCGGATGATGGTCTCGTAGTGATGCTCGGCGCTGTCCACGTGCACGCCGAAGAGCTTGGAGAGCTGGCTCGTTGCGATGATGATGGCCGCGGCGTTGGTGAAGCCGTTGACCACGGGATGCGAGAGGAAGTTGACGACGAGGCCGAGCCTGAGCACCCCCAGGAGGAACTGGAACAGCCCCACGGACAGGGCCAGAAGGATCGCGTACGCGATGTACCCCTCGCTGCCGGCCGTGGCCATGGGAGCGAGCGTGGCAGCGGTCATGAGCGAGACGACGGCCACGGGCCCGGTGGCGAGCTGCCGGCTGGAGCCGAACAGGGAAGCGAGCATGGGAGGCAAGAAGGAGGCATAGAGCCCGTAGTAGGCAGGCAGCCCTGCCAGCTGCGCGTATGCCATGGACTGCGGGATGAGCACCAGGGCCACGGTCAACCCGGCGACCAGGTCGATGCGCAGCGACTTGAGCCCGTAGCTCTCGAACCACCCGATGAAGGGGAAGATCCTCTTGAGCATCCTTTTCATGTGCGTCTCTCGAGCATGCTGGAGCAGGCTTTGATGGCTTCGGCGTAGTAGGCGTGCGCGGGCAGCAGGTTCATGAGTGCGAACCGGACCAGGCCCGTGAGCATGGCGAGCACGATGAGCGACTGCTTCTCCGGGTTCACATCGCGGATGGACCCGTCCTGCATGCCCCTCGTGATGGCCAGCGTGAGGACATCCAGAAAACAGGTGTACATGGCCTCCAGGTGCTCGCTGCACCTGGCATTCTCGCTCGCCAGCCGGTACGGGTAGGTGCCGAAGAGCAGCAGGAACTCCTGCTTCATCTCCTCGGACAAAAAGAAGTAGAGGCTCGCGATGCCCCTCACCATGTCCAGGCCGTCCTCGAACTTCGCCCCCTGGATGCTGGTCTCGACGTGCTCGACGATCCTGGCGCGTGCCCCCTCGAAGATGGCGAGAAACAGGTCTTCCTTGCTCTGAAAGTGGTAGAAGATCGTCCCCTCGGCCGTACCGGCCAGACGTGCGATGTCGGAGATGGATGTATCGCGAAAGCCCTTCTGTGCGAAGAGCGAGGTCGCGGCGTTCAGAATCGATTCCTTGTGCGCCATCGAAATTTACCGAGTGAGCACTCAGTCAGGACAGAGATACCTGAAACCACCGCGGCTGTCAATTAGCAAATTCGTGATTGCTCAACCACTCACCCGAGTCAGAGAAGAGTGCTGAAAAAAACCAGAATCGCCAATTACATGATCTTCGTGCGAAAGCTCCGCGAGAATGCGAGCTTCGAGGATATCGTGATATCCATCGAGGCGCAGGTCGCAGGCGACCTCTCGCATCGAAGGCGGCGCAGGAGATCCGACCCCCGGACCAGGAGATCTCCGGTCGGGATAGCGGTCCCAATGCCCGTCTTGTGGTACGATCCGCAAAGCCACCGAGGAGCCACACATGACACAGCCCGCACGTGCGAGCGTCGTCGTGACGGCCCTGCTCGTGCCCGCGCTCCTGGCGGGCTGCCGCAGGAGCTCGCCGGACGGCGATGCGAGCACCGATACGGAATCGGGAGACGCACCGTCGGATTCGACGGACACGACGGACGTCGCGGACCTCGCACAGGACGATCCCGTGTCGGACCTCGACGGCGATCCCGTCGCCGACGCGGATGCCGTCGAGCTCGCATCGGATCTCGCCGGTGACGATGCGCCCCTGGACGTGGACGACACCATGGACGAGGCAGACGGCGACGACGCTTCGGACGGGCCAGGGCCGGGCGCGCCTCCTGCCGATATCTTGCAGGTGGGCATTGCCGATGCCCTGCTGCTCAGGGGCGTGGTGCTCGCCCCGTCGGGCGTGCTCGACCCGGGCGAGGTGCTGGTCGAAGGCGACACCATCACCTGCGTGGCAGCGGACTGCACCGGCCAGCCCGGAGCCACGGACGCCACGTGGATCGACACGCACGGCATCATCTCGCCGGGGCTCATCGACGCGCACAACCACGTGGCCTACAACTTTTTGCCCGAGTGGATCCCCTCGCCTCCCGGTACCCTCTTTTCGAACCGCTACGAGTGGGCCGCCCTCCCGGAGTACGAGGAGTTCATCGCGCCCTACGCCAACCACCGCAGCGCGGGCTCCCACTTCTGCCCTGCCGCCAAGTGGGGTGAGCTCAGATCTCTCGTCCACGCCACCACCACCATCCAGGGCCAGAGCTTCAACCAGTCGTGCGTCGACTGGGCCGTGCGCAACGCCGACCACCACACGAACCTCTCCTACGATCACATGCAGACCGACATCGGATCGGTGCGCGACATCACGGACGCGATCGCGGCCGACCTCATCGCCAACTTCGACGACCCAGTGGCGCCCACCACGCGCTTCGCGGTGCACATGGCCGAGGGATACTCCGGCAACCACGTGGACGAGGAGTTCGACTCGTTCGCGGGCAGGGATCCGAGGCTGAACCGTCACGCGGGCCTGTCGCTCCTCTACGAGGGCACGTCGCTTCTCATCCACTGCGTGCCGCTCACCGAGGCCCAGCTCGTGGAGGCTTTCGACACGGATGCAAAGATCGCCTGGTCGCCGTCCTCCAACATGGTCCTGTACGGCCGCACCGCCCCGATCCAGCGCATCCTCGAGCTGGGCATCGTCACGGCCATCGCGCCCGACTGGACGCCGAGCGGCGAGGACGAGATGCTCTCGGAGATGCGCTTCGGTCACGAGTACGGCATCACCGCCGCCATCGCCCTGCTCACTCCCGAGAGGCTGTGGCGCATGGCCACGTCCGAGGCGGCCATCGCGGTGGGCCTCGAGGACCACGTCGGCAGGCTGGAGCCGGGGCTCGTCGCGGACATCGCCGTGTTCGGTGTCATGGGCGCCGATCCCTACCTGGCGCTCATCGAGAGCCGGGCGCGCGACGTGAGGCTCGTGCTCATCGGCGGTCGCGGCTGGTACGGCGACGAGAACCTCAGGGACGCGACCGCGTACAACGACCTGTGCGAGCCGTTTCTGGCCTGCGACGTGGACAAGTACGTGTGCGTGCGGGATCCCACGGTCACGAGCCGTGGCGAAGAGACCCTCGAGGACATTCGCGTGCAGCTCTACAACATCCTCGAGGGCATCGGCTACCCGCCCGAGGAGCAGTACGGCCGAGGCGACGAGCTCTTGCCCCTGGTGGACTGCTCCATCTGATCCTCTCTCTTTCCCGCATTCCCTCGGGCTCGCCCTGGCACGATCGCGCGGTTTTTTCGGCGCAGGCGCGCTGCCACGTGCGAGCTTGCAAGGAGGCGGACGCGGCGTATCGTATGGCCATGACGGCACGAGGAATCGAAGCAAACCGGGCGCTCGCGGTCGCGGTGCTGGCGGCCGCGCTCGGATGCAGCGGCCAGGTAGGGCTCGAGGGCGACACGGGAAACGGCGCGGACTCGCCCGAGGATGCCGATCCCGACGGGGTCCTGGATCCGGACGGGACCTGGCCCGACGCGACGATCGACACGTCCGGCGATCCGGCCGCCGACACGGCGGTTGACGGGTACTGCCCGGCGCAGGTGCACTGGAAGGTCGAGACGAGGACGATCGAGCACGTGACCCTCGCCGACGGCACGGCGAGGCTGGGCACGACGCAGAGGCTGGCGGTCGGGGTACGCATGCGAAGCGGATGCGAGAGCCTGGCAGGAGTGCGCGTCGATCCGGTATCGGGAGGAGCGACCGACTTCGTCAACCTGCTCGCGAGCGCGTGGGTCCCCGTGGGGCTCGACTGCACGCCCGACGCACCCATCGTGGAGAGGATCGTGAGCCTGCCGGGTCGGGGGCAGGGCAACCTCAGGGTCGTCGTGATGGACGACTCGACCCTGGGTGGAGCGATCAGGCTCACCTACGACAGGGAGGAATGCCCGGTGACGGGCTGCTACTGTCCGCTGGAAGCACCGCCGGGGACCGCGACTTCGTGGGCCGATTGCACGACCGACTGCTCGTGCGCGCAGGGCCTGTCGTGCGTTGGATACCACGGCATCGGCGGCCCGCTGTACAGCTGCGTCAGGGCATGTTCCGACGACATGGACTGCATGGAGGGGTTCGGCCGCTGCAATCCTCTCGTTTTGGACGGTGCCCCCTGGGTGTGCTCGGGCCGTGCCTCGACGTGCGAGGAGCTGGAGCCGTGCCCTCCTGGCTTCGACTGCGTCTGGTCGTTGGAGTTTGGCGCCCTGTGCCGCGACTCGAGGAGCGCGGCGACAGGGGTCATCTGCGAGTGCGATGACGACTGCCCTGCCGGCCACATGTGCGTCGAGAGCGCCTCGCCGGAACCGATCTGCGAGATACCCTGCATGTCGGCGGATCACTGCCCGGGGATGCTCGCCGATCCGATGGTGTGCTCCTCCGGCTGGACCTGCGTGTACTCGGACTGACGTCGGCACGGCCCTGCCCGAGCAACCGGTCAGCCGGGTCCTGGCCCGATCCCCAAGAAGCCCTGCTCCCTACTCCGGACGGATCACGCACGTCGGGCCGGACGGGGCGTCCTGGTCGCAGTACGACTGCGAGTCGCAGCACACCGACGCGGGGAAGTCATCCGGGCCGCACTGGCGGCTGTCCGGGCAGATCATCGACTCGCACTGGAGGTAGACGCGGGAGCCGTCCGCCGGGATGACCGAGTCCGAGAACACCACCTCCGGGCATCCGCCGGTCCCGTAGGGCATGTAGTACCAGCCCTCTGCCTGCGGGGTGAGCGTGGCGAGCGGATCGGAGCAGACGAGCTCGCAGCGGTCGAGCCGCGTCGGCGCCTGGGGAATCACGCAGAGAGTGTGCAGCTGGCCTTCCTCGTCGGTCCTCGTGGCGCAGCCGGTGCCGGCTCCGCCCGGCTCGTAGCACCGGAGCCCCGGCGGGCAGGGCCTCATGTCATCGAGCTGCTCGATGATGGTGCAGGAAGCCTCGCACAGGCACGAATCCCCGGCCAGCTTCTCGACCTCGAGCTCGCGCTTCGAGCAGAGGCTGCCTATGACGCCCGTCAGCTTCTCGCTGAGGTGCTCGATGGCCGGCCCGAAGTCGTCCGTGCAGATGGACTGCACCAGCGCGTTTTCACCGAACTGCATGGCCAGCTCCACCAGCCGAACAGGCGGGTAGGCCAGGCCGCTGTCGGTGTTGCAGCTCGGCGACAGCCTTGTCGGATCGAGAGGATCGGGCATTGGGATCATCTGGGTCAAAGCCAGGCACGGCGCGATGAGATCGCCCGTGGTCTGGCACTGCTCCACGAGAGGCACGCCCGTGATGAAGCCCAGGATGAGCTTGTCCTGCCAGTCCGTCCTCAGGCTCCTGTAGCCTTCCACGTACCTGGCGAGCCCGTGGATCATCTCCGGGTGGTAAAAGCAACGCATGTTCACGTGGCCCAGGTCGAGCTCGCGGTCGAAGATCTGCGGGTCCGACACCGAGCAGTCGTCCTCGTCCGTGACGAAGAGGATCATGAGGATGGAGTCCTGCCTCAGGAAGCCGGCGTTCGGGCCGCCGGGCTGGGCGTGCACGCTCAGGCCCTTGAGAGCGGCCTCGAGCTGCTGCTCGAAGCCGCAGCCGTCCGTGCCCAGGGTGGCGATGCAGCCGAAGTCCGTCGCCATCTTCTGGATGAGGCCCTCGTCCGCTTCGGTCGACGGATACGAGAGATACGAGGGGAAGGCCTCGTCGCAACCCGCCATGCCGGGCGCGGGAGAGTGCCTCAGCACGCCGTCGTCGCCCACCAGGGGCTCGTGCTCGCATGTATCGAGCAGGTATCCGCCCGCGCCCATGTCCGTGCTGATGACCCCGATGTGCAGGTCGAGGGCCGGCGGGTAGAGGAGCTGCCCGCTGCCTCCCATGGGAGGATCGAGAAGGGCGCGTATCAGGAGGGGGAACTCCTCGATGAGGTTTTCCTGCTCGTCACCCATGCTCACGGAGTTGTCCACGACCACGAGGATGTCGACCCCGTCGAAGCTCGTCTGCTTGAACTCCTCCATGATGTAGCTCTCCGTGCCAGGCTCCACCTTGACCAGCGGGCGGTCGATGCAGCCGGTGGCGACCAGAACGGCGATGATGGACAGCGTCGATGCCTGGTGTTTCATCTGCGTCCTCCCTCGAACCCTTTGGGTTCTGCAAGGACACAGGCGCAAGAAGCTTGCCAATTCACGAATCAATCAAGTATCAGAAATAATCTTATGATAACAATTAGTTATGGCGATCGATGTGCTGGCATGTCTTGCTGGCCCGATCGGATAGACAACATTATTGACATGTCAATGTGGTCATCGGTTGACATTTACGACAGGTCATCAGCCGATACGCTCGAGCTTGCCGGGCATGTCCCGCGCGAGGTCGCGGTACAGCTGCTTGCCCCAGCGCCAGAACTCGCGCTGGGAATCCTTCACGTCCCCGACGATGGTGGCGGGCACTCCCACCACGAGCTTTCCATCCGGGATCTTCGTCCAGGTCTTGACCACGGCTCCCTCGGCCACGATGCACCCTGCGCCCACCTCGCAGCCCCAGCTCACGATGGCGCCCATGCCGATGACCGCGTCGTCGCCGATGCGGTTGCCGTGCACGATGGCACCGTGGCCCACGGTCACCCGCGCGCCAAGCTCCATGATCGTGTCGGGCGGCACGTGCAGCACCGCGGCCTCCTCGATGGCGCTGCCCTCTCCGATGACCATGCCGCCGTAGTCGCCCCTGAGCACGGCGTTGTGACCTACGTAGCAGCCGTCGGCGATCCGGACGTCACCGATGACCTGCGCGGACTCGGCCACGAAGCACTCGTGGCCGATGACGGGGATCTTCCCCTCGTAGCGGTACAGGGCCATGGCCGCTCCTTTCGACTGGATGACCTCTCATAGCAGCGTCTGGCGCCCCGGGCAATCTGCACCAGGGACCGGCGTTGACAGCCAGCGGCCTTTTGTTACGGTCATGCTGGTGGAGGCTCGATACTCGCTGGGGGAGCTTTCGCGCGTTCTTCGCGGGGCAAAAAGACAGGTGCGGCTGCTGCTTTTGCACGGTGCACGGCGCTCGGCCCACGAGGACGCCATGGAGCAGTTCGCGTGCGAGATGGCGGCGTCGGCACCGGACACGATCGGCATCGAGGAGGATCTCGGCAAGGAAGGCGATCTCTTGCCATGCCTGACCGTAGAGGCCGATGGAACGGGCGTCGTCAGCTACCTGGCCCTGCCCGAGGGGCCCGAGCTCGCCCCGTTTCTCGATCTCGTGGGGTGGATGGCGGGAGCCTCGCTGCCTCTTGCGTCGCAGATGGCGAGCAGGCTCACGGGCCTTGACCCGGCCGCGGAGCTCACCGTGTTCATCGCACGGGCCTGCCCCCACTGCCCTCACGCCGTGCGCGAGGCGCTGCGGATCGCCGCGGCCTGCCCGCAGGTCTTCGTGCAGGTCGTGGACGCCCAGCTGCACGGATCGCTGTCCACGATGTACTCGGTGAGATCCGTGCCCACGACGGTGCTCGACTCCGAGCTCTCGTTCACGGGAGTCGTTGAGTCGTCCACCATCGTGGACCGCATCCTGGGCAGGGGAAGCCCGGCCCACCGGATGGAAGTGTTCTCGTCTCTCGCCGTGTCGGGCCGCACCTCCGAGGCTGCGAGCATGCTGATGGCGCCAGGAGGCGCGGCGCTCCTGGCCGGGGCATGGCGGTCGAGCAGCATGTCCAGCCGGCTGGGTCTCATGATGGTCGTGCAGGAGGCGCTGGATCTCTCGCCCGGGTGCCTCGAGAGCTGCGAGGAAGATCTCGTGACCGTGCTCTTCTCCGGGGACACATCGCTCAGGGGCGACACGCTGGACATCCTGAGCCGCATCGGGACATCGACGAGCCTGCCAGCCATCCGGCAGTGCCTGCTCGACATGAACCCCGACGTGGCCGAGATGGCGGCCGAGGCCATCGCGCTCATCACGGCCAGGTCCGAGGGTGGTCGATGAGGGTGCTCGTCACCGGGATCTCGGGCTTCATCGGGAGCAGGCTCGGCGAGCGCCTGGCGGCCGGGGGCCACGAGATCGTCGCCGTGTCGAGAAAGCCCACGAAGACCCGCGCCCAGAACCCGCACATCCTCGGGGTGCTGCGCTGGTACCCGGAGATGGGGCCTGCGCCGACCGAGGCATTCGAGAAGGTGGACGCGATCCTTCACCTGGCAGGCGAGAGCGTGCAGGGCAGATGGAACCGCAGCAAGAGGGCGGCCATCCTCGACAGCCGCGTGATCGGCACACGCAATCTCTTGGCGGGCCTCGCCGGAACGAAGGACAGGCCGCGCGTGCTCGTCTCGGCCAGCGCCGTGGGCCTGTACGGGGATCGCGGCGAAGAGGCGCTGGACGAGCGCTCCGACCCGGGCACCGGCTTTCTGGCGCACGTGTGCCGGCGCTGGGAAGAGGAGGCCATGAAGGCGCGAGACCTGGGCCTGCGGGTCGTGACCATGCGCACCGGCCTGGTGCTCGGACGCAGGGGCGGTGCCCTTGGCGCCATGAAGGCTCTCTTCCTCAAGGGCCTGGGCGGACCCATGGGG
>JBFYZU010000087.1:0-5975 GCA_041309365.1 Myxococcota bacterium | reverse complement strand
GTGGCGGGGGCTTCCCTGCGGGCCGCAAGTGGGAGCAGTGCCGCAACGCGCCCGCGCCAGAGGGGATCCGCTACGTCATCTGCAACGCGGACGAGGGAGACCCGGGCGCGTTCATGGACCGGTCGGTGATCGAGGGCAACCCGCACAGGGTGATCGAGGGGATGATCATCGGGGCATGGGCCATCGGGGGCACGGACGGCTACGTGTACATCCGCCACGAGTACCCGCTGGCCGTGGAGACGCTCAGGAAGGCCATCGAGGACGCGCGCCGTCACGGGTTTCTTGGCAAGGACATCCTGGGCTCTGGCCTGAGCTTCGACATCAAGATCAACCGGGGTGGCGGGGCGTTCGTGTGCGGGGAGAGCACGGCGCTGATGGCGAGCCTCGAGGGCGAGGTGGGAGAGCCCAGGGCCAAGCACATCCACACTGTCGTGCAGGGACTGTACGAGCGGCCCACCAACCTCAACAACGTTGAAACGTGGGCCAACGTGCCGCTCATCGTTAAGAACGGCCCCGACTGGTTCTGCGGCATCGGCACCAAGGGTTCCCCGGGCACCAAGATCTTCAGCCTCGTGGGCAAGGTGGCGAACACGGGTCTGGTCGAGGTCCCCATGGGGTTGAGCCTGCGCTCGTTGATCTTCGACGTGGGTGGCGGGATCCTGGGTGGCAAGGAGTTCAAGGCGGTGCAGACAGGAGGCCCCAGCGGTGGCGCCATCCCGGCCAAGCTCCTCGACCTGCCCGTGGACTTCGACAGCCTGACCGGGGCAGGTTCCATGATGGGCTCTGGCGGGGCCATCGTGATGGACGAGGCCACGTGCATGGTGGACGTGGCGCGCTATTTCCTCTCCTTCCTCGCGGACGAGTCCTGCGGCAAGTGTACGACCTGCCGAGAGGGAACCAGGAGGATGCACGAGGTCGTGACGCGCATCTGCAAGGGCCGCGGCCGGCCATCGGATCTCGATTTGCTCAGGGACGTGGCCGACACCGTGACGGATGCCTCGCTGTGCGCCCTGGGAGGCACGGCGGCGAATCCGCTTCTGTCCACCCTGAACTACTTTGCCGAGGAGTACGAGGAGCACATCCGCGATCACGTGTGCCGAGCCCTGGTCTGCAAGGACCTCATCCGTTACGAGATCGTGGCGGAGGCCTGCACGGCCTGTGGAATCTGCAGGAAGCAGTGCCCCACCGGCGCCATATCGGGCCAGAAGAAGACCGTGCACGTGCTGGACCAGGACAAGTGCATCAAGTGCGGCGTCTGCTTCGACGTGTGCGACTACGGTTCGGTGAGGGTCGTCTCGGGTAGCCACGAGCGGTACTGCGCGAAGACCAAGGACAAGCTCAAGCCGGTCATGGCCGCAAAGTGAGGAATCGATGACAAGGCAAGTGACCATCATCGTGGACGGCAGGCCGGTCGTGGCCGTGGAGGGTGAGAGCCTCCTGGAAGTGCTCCTGGCACAGGGGATCGACATTCCACATCTGTGTCACCACCGTGCGCTCGAGCCGTACGGCGCATGCCGGCTGTGCCTGGTGGAGGTGAACCGCAAGGGGTGGAAGCCGCAGTGGCGCAAGATCACCACGTCGTGCAACTTCCCGGTGATGTCTGGGCTGACCGTGTACACGGGCACCGAGAGGGTGAAGAAGCACCTGAAGACGACCCTCACGCTCATGCTCGCGGAGGCCCCCATGTCGAGCAGGATAAGGGAGCTTGCCGGTCGCCACGGTGTGACCATCGAGGACGTGGAGGCCAGGTTCGAGGATCTGGATCGCGAGAACCTGTGCATCCGTTGCGGGCTGTGCGCCAGGATCTGCGAGCGCATGGGACATTACGCCATCGCCACCATGGGCCGCGGCGGCCGTCGCAACCCGGGAGCACCCCTGGACCAGCCTCCCCCCGACTGCGTTGGATGCGCGGCCTGCGCGAACGTCTGCCCGACGCGGTGCATCCCCGTGACCATGGTGGACGGCAAGAGGGTCATCTGGAAGCGCGAGTTTGCCATGGTGCAATGCTCGGTGTGCCACAAGGCCTACATCACCGAGGAGCAGGCCATGTTCGAAGCCAGGCGTGCGGGGCTGGACGAGAGCTACTTCGAGACCTGCGACGAGTGCTCTCGCCGTGAAATCGCAAGGCGTTTCCTGGAGCACGTCATATGAGCGCAACACCGAAGACACCCGACGCGGCCGCCATCGCGCGCACACTGTCCACGACCTCAGCGAGGCCGCCCGGGCGCGGCGTCCTGGTCGTGACCCCGTCGCGCTGCACGGCCTGTCGCACCTGCGAGCTGGCCTGCGCCGTGGCCCACGGCGAGCACATGAGACCGGCGAGGAGCCGGATACGCGCCTACTCGTTCGGCGAGAACAAGAACGTGCCGGTCCTCTGCCTGCAGTGCGAGGATGCGGCCTGCGCCAGGGTGTGCCCCGTCGAGGCCATCACCTTCGACGAGAGAATCGCCGCTCTCAGGGTGGATACTACCGTGTGCGTCATGTGCATGGTCTGCGTGCCGGCATGCCCCTTCGGCAACATCGCCGAGGACCCCACCACGTCCACCATCGTCAAGTGCGACCTGTGCGGCGGAAACCCCATCTGTGCGCAGTTCTGCCCTACGGGCGCCCTGGTGTTCGAGCCCGCCTGACCCTCAGTCCTTCTCGCCCTCTCCGAAGAAGTTCACCGAGGTGTAGGCCAGGGCATGCTCGCCGAAGCTGGAGACGTTGCCGTCGCGCACCACGAAGGTGGCGTGCGTGCCGAAGATGCGGCTGAAGTGCACCTGGAAGCGGCTCTTGCCCGCGATGCGGCAGTCCACGAGGGCGAGGTCCTCGTCCGCCTCGCTGGTCAGGTCGGCGCCGCAGATGGGGCAGTAGAATGTCACGCGGTCGCCGATGGCGAGCCTGAAGTTGTCGGGCATGATGAGGTGATAATTGCCCACCTGCGGGCTGAAGAGCAGCAAGCCCGCGCCCAGATCCTTGACGGCCTTGATGATGATCCTGGTGCCCGGGTTGAGCAGGCCCTCGCAGTGCGGACAGTGGTAGCAACGCTTCATGGAGCGGTCCCTCCGTCGATCCTCTCGATGTGGATCCGGGCCACGCGAGCCCACGGAGAGCCGGGATCCATCACGAGGAAACGATTGAACTCCCGGCGGGCCTCGTCCATCCTTCCCTCCTGCTGCAGGGCCACGGCCAGGTTGAACCTCGCGTCCGCGAACGCGGGGTCCAGGCTGAGCGCCTTCTGCAGAAACACGATGGCCAGGTCGGGCCTCCCCCCGTCGAGCTTCAAGAACCCGAGATTGTAGTAGGCCTGGGGCTGCTCCGGATCGGCCTGGATGGCCTTCCTGTACCAGTTCTCGGCTTCCCGTGCGTTGTCCCTTCGAAAGAGCAGGTTGCCGAGGTTCGTGGCGGCGGCGGCAAGCCCCGGATCCATCTCGATGGCCCGGCGAAACGCGGCCTCCGCGTCATTGATGCGTTGCGAGTCGGCCTCGAGCTCGGTGCCGCGCACGAGCCAGTCGTAGGCCGTCATCTCCTCCCCGGCACGCCGTCCGGAAGGGTCGAAGGCCACGGTGCGATCCGCTGCTTCGGCGATGGGCGAGACCCAGAAGTCGATGAGCACCTGGCCCGTCTCGGCCTCCACGTCGCATCCCTCGTGGTCGATGACGAGGCGGCGGTCGTTGCCGAACACCCTGAGCTTGATGAGCGGGTCGCGGGTGGCGCCGAGATCCGCGGACAGCTTGCGTATGGCGCGGTGGATCTTCTGCGCGGGCAGGCCGCGGTCCGTGAGCTCCTTGGCGGCCTTGAGGCTGACCAGGTCGCAGAAGGTGTAGAGCCTGCGTGCACCCTCGCGTCCCGTGGGCGCCACGAGCCCGCACCTGCGCCACCAGCGCAGCCGTCCCTCGGGAATCCCGAGCAACTTCGTCACCTGGTTGGTCGAGTAGAGATCCATCAGTCCGTGGGCGCCGCGGACGATACGGAAGCCGGGGCCGGCTCCCTTGACCCCCCGTCTCGAGCTTCTCTCCCGGCTGGGACGCACCTCACCGGGTGGCCGGGGCTCCGACCGTCCGAACTTCACATAGATAACAGTGGAATCCATCGTTAGCAACCCGACCGGATCATTTTATCTGCTCCTGGAAGGCGGGATCCAAAAAGCTCGAGCTGACCGGACGGTCACGCATCCTGGGCGAGCCTCCTGTCGAGCACGTCGTGCACTTCCACGTCCATGTCCGCGAACATCCTGGTTCCCTCGAGCCTCAGCTTCATCTGGGCGCGTAGCGGCACCAGAGGCAGGCTCCCGAGCCTGCGGTGCACCTCCCGGCGCGCGAGCCTCATGAGGTGCACCCTGAAGTACGGGTGACCCCGCAGGTGCTCGCAGATCCGCTTCATCTGCGCCTCGTCCAGCGGCCGGTCCGTGTGGGCGCCCAGGATTTCCAGATCGCAGGACAGCATGACGGAGCCGTAGTAGTGGGTGCCGTCCGGATCGCGGCTCGTCTCGCCTTCGTGGATGATCTCCGCGCCTTCCATGATGAGCCTGAGAGCCGTGGGCGAGAGCGTCTCGCAATGCCGGCCCACCAGCATCCTGACCCCCCTGGCCGGTGCGGGACCCGGATTAGTACGATCCATGAACACATTGTACTACCATACACACGGCCTGGACCAGTTCCTGACGCGAGCCTGATCATATGACCACCCTTGGCAAGGACACCCGAGCCGCCCATAATGGTATCGGTTGTGCCATTGGACAACCGATGGTAGACGTCGTCTTCTCGAACGGCAGGGTTCACATGCAGACCAGACTCGAATCGCTGACCAGGCAGTACAAGCGTGAGGCGGACCGCAGGAAGCGGGACCTGCTGCGCTTCCAGATCCAGGGGGAGGTTGCACGGGTCCTGGCATCCACCATGGACCGCTACTCCGACTGCCTGGAGCAGATCGTGGACGCGGTGGCCGTCATCATGGACGCGGGGCGCGTGTCGCTGCTCGTCAAGAAGAAGGCCTTCCTCGAGATCGCCGCCTCGGTGGGCATCCCGGAGGAGACCCTCAAGAAGGGCATCCTCATCCGCCTTGGCCAGGGCATCGCGGGCAAGGTGGCGGAGACGGGCGAGCCCGTCATCACGGGAGACCTGCGCCGCGACGAGTATCTCAAGGAGAACGCCGTGGGTGGCGAGCAGTACAAGAGCAACGCCTTCATCTGCCTGCCCCTGAAGACCGAGGACAACGAGATCGTCGGCGTGATCAACGTGGCCAACCCCGTGCAGGGCAGCACCTTCGACCAGAAGGACTACAGCTTTCTCACCAAGGTGGCCGAGCTCATGGGCACGTTCCTGTTCAAGTCCATGCAGTTCGAGGCCATGAGGCAGAAGAGCGGCACCGTGGGTCGCGTCTCGCTCACGGGTGTGCCTGCCGTCGACGCCGCGGCCGTGGCCGCGGCGCGTGAGAAGGATGATTTCAAGAAGCGCCTCGAGGTCAGGCCCAGGCGCAAGCCTTTCCAGTCGAAGCCTCCCTCGAAGCCTCCCGCGAACAAGCCCAAGCCACCACCGCCTCCTCCACCACCCAAGAAGAGCTGAGCCCGTCGCCTTCTTGACAGCCAATCACCCGACGTATAAACACCATTGCGCCGCCGGCCCGGTCTGGCGCTGCCGTCCCCATCGTCCAGCGGTCAGGACCCCGGCCTTTCAAGCCGGAAACACGGGTTCGATTCCCGTTGGGGACGCCACATACCCTCTTTGATCCCGGGCCATTGCCGGATCACCCATTCCACGGTGCCAGCATGGTGCCGTGACCATTCATTCTGACCCCGTTATCTGTCTGCAATGTCCTCCGATCTCGTGAGTGCACACGGGTGCCCTCACGGCATTCTGGCCTCTCCCTCCCCGCTGTACTATGCTATGGGCATCAAGGGGTGTGGATGTGACCACCGCCAGAGCCAGCACCACGAAGGCCCTCTTCCTGGGCCTGGGGCTCATCTTGTGGTCCTCTACGGGCTGCGGTCATCG
>JBFYZU010000086.1:0-6172 GCA_041309365.1 Myxococcota bacterium | reverse complement strand
CCTGCCCGCGGCCCTTCTCAGCCTGCTGGTCATAGGGATAGGGCTGGCATGGACCATGGGAGCCATGGCGCTTCTGAACAAGCCCATCACCCTCGTGTCCTCGTCCTTGCCCATGATCCTCGTGGCCCTGGGCAGTGCTTACGGAATCCACATCCTGTCACGCTACTACAGCATCCTCGAGGCCAGGCCAAAAGGCGCGGATCGCGCCGAGATCGTGCACGAGACGATGAGGCAGGTGGGCATCCCGGTCGTGATGGCCGGACTGACCACGGTGGTGGGGTTCGCGTCGTTCCTCGTGATGGACATCCAGCCCATGCGGGAGTTCGGTCTGCTCATGGCGATGGGCGTCACCATCACGCTCGTCATCTCCCTCCTCTTCATACCGGCCGTGCTCTCGCGGTTCGACCTGGGCAGGATGCGCATCGGCCAGCAGAGCCAGCGCATCCCGGAGATCTTGCGCCACATCGCGCAGGCCGCGGCCAACCGCCCGGTGATCGTGCTCGTCCTGTTCTCGATCGTGATGGCCGCCTCCCTCGCTGGCATCTCGCGCATCTCGACCCAGACCTCGACGCGCAGCTACTTCGCGCCGGAGTCCGAGCCCATCCTGGCGGACGACTTCCTCGTGAACAGCTTCGGAGGCTCGCTCTTCATCCAGCTCTACGTCGAGGGGGACATCCTCGACCCCCTCGTGCTCAGGGAGATGGAGAAGCTCGAGGACTACATCGCGAACCTCGACGACGTGAGCGACATCCAGTCCCCCACGATGATCGTCACCATGGCCAATGCGGCCATGATGGGAAAGAGGCAGATCCCGGAGACCCGAGAGCAGGTGGGGCCCCTGGCGTTCATGGCCGAGGACGACCCTGCCGTGCGCGTGCTCGTGGACGACCAGTGGACGGGCGCCCTCGTGCAGGTCCGCATCGGGGGCTTCGACACGGAGCGCGCCAACGAGATCGCCCGGGAGATAGAGGAAGCACTGGATAGCGACGTGAGCACGTCTTTGGCCCGCGTCGAGCTCGACCGTGTCACGGACCCGAATCGCCGCAAGGAGCTCACCGGGATGGCGGTGACCGACGCCGCTCGACGGATGGACTTTTTTCTCTCGCGCCGGGGCATCGACCACGTCGGCGCCACCGAGATCGCCGCCGTCATCGAGGACGAGTGGAGGAATGCCAAGGTTCTCAAGAGCGACCACTTCCGCAGGGAGGTGGAGGACATGATGAAGCTCAGCATCCTGGAAGACGAGCTCATCTACATGGCCGACGACGAGCAGATCGACGAGCTCACGGCCAGGGCCATCGCCACCTTCGATGACAGGCACGCCGACGAGCAGGAGCTCTACGACGTGCTGTGGGACTTCGCGGACGAGAAGGAGCACGAGCTGGAGCGCCTGGCCCTCGAGAAACGAGCTGCCGGCGAGGCGTCCGGCCCCACGGGCCTCAGGAAGGCCGTGCAGACGATCCGCCAGGGTCTCGTGGAGATATACCGGGCCCAGCTGGCGACCGACGTGCTCGGCCGGGTCGTCAAGGGCGAGATGCCCGACCGCAGGACGGACGCTGGCAGGCACGTCACGGACAAGACGGATCAGCACCTCTCGTTCCTGTTCAGCGGCACGGCCATCCTGCCCGAGGATATCGCGAAGGCGGACGGGCTCGAGGCAGGCAAGGGCAAAATGAAGGTGGCCGTGACGGGCTACCCTCTGCTCTACCAGGAGATGAACCGCAGCGTCCTGTGGAACCTGAACAAGAGCAGCGCCGTGGCCCTCATCATCATCATCCTGCTCATGGCAGGCCTGTTCCGCTCCGTCCGCATCGGCGTGATCTCCATGGTCCCGTCCGTGACGACCCTGCTCGTGACCTTCGGCATCCTGGGCGCCACGAACGAGCCCCTGGACATGGGCATCTCCATGATCTCCATCATCGCACTGGGCGTGGCAGTGGACTATGCCATCCACTTTTTGTGGAAGTACGGCGAGGTGGCCCACAAGGGCTTCGAAGGGGCCCTTCGCGACACCATGCACACGACGGGCAGGGCCGTGTTCGCCAACGTGTTCGAGGTCATGTTCGGGTTCGCGATCCTGCTTCTGGCCAGCCTGGTGCCCATCCGCAAGTCCGGCGGCCTCATCGCCGAGACGCTGCTGCTCGCGGGTATCGGGACCCTGTTTCTGATGCCCGTGTTCCTCAAGATCGCCCATCCCAAGGTGTTCGGTCATCCCGACCCGTCGCCTCCCGACTCCCCGGAGTCGGCGCCAGGAGACGCCATGGAGAAGAAGTGATGTGGAGATCCTCCTCGTCCTCGAGCGCCGCCGTCTCCATCCTCGCGATCCTCCTGTGGCCGCTCGTTTCCATGGCACAGACCGTGGATGGCGCGGCCTTCGCTCCCGCGGATCCTGACCACGGGTCCGACGATGCGACGGTGGACGAAGACGAGGAGATGTCCGGACAGGAGGAAGAAGACGAGGTGGGCTACGAGATGTCCGACGAGGAGCTGGCAGAGCTCGTGGCCGGTGAAGGTGGCGGCGAGGACGGACAGAAAGGCGAGGGCTCCCAGGACGACGACGACGATCCCGGCCTGTGGGATTTGTTCAAGAGCAAGTTCTCCTACCGTGGCTACTTCGAGTCCGACCTGCGCACGACGGTGCCCGGCAAGGCCACGCCGGGCGTCATGGACGACTTCACCTTCGTGCGCAGCGACAACACGCTCAAGATGCGCCTCGAGTTCGACATCTCGCCCGAGACCAAGGCCGTGGGCGACTTCGAGCTCATCTTCACCGGAATGGCAGTGGGGGACAGCTTCTCGGACCTGACGCTGCGCCAGAAGGTGGACCCGTTCAGGGTGGAGTCGGACGCCCTGTACCTGCAGCTCAAGAACCTCTTGCCCGGCCTCGACATCCGCGCGGGACGGCAGGCCATCGTCTGGGGCACGGCGGACATGTTCAACCCCACGAGCAACCTCAACGCGCTGGATCTCGAGGACCCGCTGCTCTTCGGCGACCAGATCGCCAACGAGATGCTCTACGTGAGCTGGTCCCCGTACTTCGCCGTGGAGGGCAAGCGCATCACGGTGCTCGAGGAGCTAGCCCTGACCGCGGTGTTCATCCCCATCTTCAGGCCGGCCCAGCTCCCGTTCTGGACCGTGGAGGCCATGCAGGACCCGGCCCTGTTCCGCCAGCAGGTGCATGCGGCCCAGATGTTCGGCCTCTTGGACCTGCAGGATCTGTTCAGCGGCAAGGGAGGCGCCCTGGACTGGGACATCCGCCACCGCAGGCCGCGCCTCTCGTTCGCCAACGTGATGGGCGCGGCCAAGCTGTCCTGGATCCTGCTCGGCATCGACATGTCCGTGAGCTACTTCAACGGGTTCGACGACATGCCTCGTGCGGAGCGCGTTTTCGCCAGCGACATCTACCTGCCCGGCGGGCTGCCGCTCCTGGAGCCGGGCGACGGGATGTACGAGCTGCTCGAGAAGATGGACGACGTCTCCGGCGCCACCGTTCTCAACGAGGTGGTGCTGAGCTACCCGCGCATGCAGGTGCTGGGCTTCGACTTCTCCACGAGCCTCGACCGCATCGGCGGGCTGGGGCTTTGGGGCGAGGTGGCGTTCTACTTCCACGACGACCAGTACATGCAGGTCCGCACCTCGAGCGCGTTCATCGAGCTGGGAGGCCGCTGGAACGAGGTCTCCGGCATAGAGCGCAACTACCTGCTGACCGACCACCCCAAGGGCTGGTTCTGGAAGGGCACGTTCGGGGTGGACTATACGATCATGCCCTGGTGGTACATCAACGTCCAGTACGTGCACGGATTCCCGGACGAGTTCGGCGAGATCAACCAGAAGGACTACCTGGTGGCGGGCATGGACTTCAAGCCTCTGGACGGCAAGATCCTCGTCCGCATCTTCTCCATCGTGTCCTTCCCCTACGAGCAGATGTCCTGCACGAGGGATGCGAGCGGGCAGGTGTGCGGGAAAAGGAAGAAGGAGGCCTCGGCCATCCTCTACCCCGCACTGACCTTCAACTTCTGGCGGGGCACGGAGATCTCGCTCGGCAGCCTCATCTACATGGGCGGCTTCGACACAAGGTTCGGATCGCCGCTCTCCGGGCCCAACACCGTGTTCCTCAAGGGGAGGATCTCCATATGACGCCGACGAGAGCGAGTCTGTCCGTCCTGTCCGTCGCCTGCGTCGTCGTGCTCGCGTCCTGCCACGCCAGGTCGGGCAAGAGCTGCACGCTGGACACGGACTGCGCCGAGGGCGCGTTGTGCTGGCTGTACACGGGGACCTGCGAGACGCCCTGCACGCAGACCTCGGACTGCGCCTTGGGCCTTTTGTGCATGTGCGAGCCGGATCGGGAGTGCCCCGAGGTGACGGACGACACGCCGCTGGACGATCTGCAGGGAGGCGCCTGCCGGCCGCCGCCGTTCGTGGACGCGACCGTGGACGACGGCCCCACCGACACCGGCCTGGATCCGGACACGACCGTGCCGCCGGACACGGTGGAGGTGCTCGACACGGTCACTGACACCACGGACCTGGACTGCGGGTCCGACGGCAGCCCGGACGTGCTGCCCGATGGCGGCTGTGCAATGCCGAGCACGTTCCCGTCGCCCACGCTCATCAAGACCATGCTTCGGATCGGCACGGACGGCAACCCGGGCGCGGGCCTGGACCTCGACGACGACCCGGCGACGTGCTCTCCGCAACCGGATCCCCTCGTGCCCGACGCCGAGTGCTCGGCCGGCATCGAGAACGCCATGTGGGGCCTGGGCCTGCTCGCCAACGACTACCTGACCACAGACGTCGAGGCAGGCTCACTGAACGTCCTCGTGGAGCTGCCGGGCTGGGACGATGATGGGTGCGTCTTCACCATGAACTTCTACAAGGGCACCCGCGTTCCAGCGGACCCGCCCGCTTGCCCTGCGGGCGGCGAGCCGTGCGATTACGAGATCTTCGCGGACAGCTTCGACGCCTCGTGCATGGCCAATTCCACCATACCGGGCGCCGTCGTGTCCGGCACGCACCTGAGCGCCGGGCCGTCCGTGCAGCCCTACCTGTTCACCCTGGTGGTCGTTGGTCTCGATCTGGTCATCCCGGTTCACGAGGCGCGGTTCGAGGGCGAACTCACGCCGGGCGCGGTCGGGCCGGCCGCCCTGTCAGGCATCATCGGCGGCTGGATCGTGCACGACGAGCTCATGGCCGTGTTCGAGGCCATCTTGCCCGGGGAGTACCCGTTCCCTGGCAAGGACGCCGTGATCCAGCTCGTCGAGGATCTCTACTTGAACGATATTATCGTCAACGACCGCGACATGGACGGCGACACCGTCATGGACGCGGCGTCGGTAGGTGTCATCATCGAGGCGGTGCCTGCCACCATCGTGGGCATCGACAGCTGAAGGAGGACAGCATGAGGATCTTCACAGGGTACGTTGGATTTTTCCTGACCGCGGCGCTTCTGGTCGCGGCCGGCGGGTGCAAGGAGACCAAGTCCGGGCCGGACGACACGGCCACGGACTCGGAGCAGGACACCGCCCAGACCGACACGGGCACGGACGCGCCCGAGGACACGGCCGTGGAGGACACGGTCGAGGACACGGTCGAAGAGGACACGGTCGTGGAGGACACGGTCGTGGAGGACACGGTCGAGGACACGGTCGAGGAGGAGGTCGTGACGGGCGGCTGCGGCGACGGCACCGTGAACATGGGCGAGCAGTGCGACGACGGCGACACCGAGACCGAGCCGTGCGACGCCACGGGCGAGCTGTGCGCAGCGGACTGCTCCATGCGCCTGGACCTGTGCGGTAACGCCTCGGACGATGTGGGCGAGCAGTGCGACGACGGTGACGACGACTCCACGGACGATTGCACCACGTCGTGCACGGTCAACGACCACGGCATCGGCGCTCCCTGCTCGTGCACGGGCGGGAGTTGCTCCGTGCTGGACTTCACGGCCGGCACGATCGTGGGCTGCGACGCCATCGTATCGCTGGCAGACTCGTCCAGGACGCTGGGCTGCGTGCGCTCCGCCAACGACACCACCTACGGCGTCCAGGTCTACATGGCGCAGGGATACTGCACGCTCATCGCCGTGGGTTGCTCAGGCGCCCTGTGCTTCATGGTGCCCACCACGGGCGACGTGGCCACGTTCTCCTGCCCGGCGGGCTACGTGGAGGCGACGGAC
>JBFYZU010000085.1:0-18450 GCA_041309365.1 Myxococcota bacterium | reverse complement strand
CGTGTCGGCGCCGAAGAAGCCGTAAGGGGCGGCGTACCTGTACGCGCTCCTCGAATCTCCGGCTTCGTGGTTCCACGCTCCCCCCCTCAGGATCTGCGTCGATCCGACGGGCATCCCCCAGGGGTCCGTGGCATCCCCACCGTACTCCCAGTACTTGTCGTGCACCCACTCGAAGACGTTCCCGAGCATGTCGTGAAGCCCCCACGGGTTGGGGTCCCTGCTTCGCACGGGCATCATCTGCCCCGTGTTGCCGCAGAACCACGCGATCGACATCAGCACCGTGTTGCCGCCCTCGCAACCCGTGAGCGTCGAGGTCCCGTTGTACGTCCCGGTCGTCGTCCCCGCGCGCGCGGCGTACTCCCACTCGGCCTCGGTCGGCAGCCTGTAGCCGGGGCAGTCGTAGGGGGTCGCGTGGGCGGCGTCCAGGGAGCACGAGACGCTCGAGCCGCTCCCCGAGCACGAGTAGCACGTCGCGAGCCCTTGGGCCGTGGAGAGGGCGTTCGTGTAGGCCGCCGCCTCGCTCCAGCGCACCGATTCGGCCGCGTAGTCCCCCACGTGGTGGGCGAGCGCGCCGGGATCGTAGCCCATCAGCTCCTCGAACTGCTGCCGCGTCACCTCGGTCGCCTGCATCGAGAACGAGCGGGTGAGAGTGACCGTGTGCTCGGTCTCTACGGCCTGCCTGCCGGGCTCGGTCACCGGCGATCCCATGGTGAAGACACCGGCCGGGATGGTCACCCACACGACCTCGCACGAGGACGACGCGTTGCACGTCTCGTTGGCGTGGCAGTCCTCGGTCCCGTCGCAGTCCTGGTCCACCCCGTCCGTGCAGACCTCGTCCGCGCCCGGGTTGATGGCCACGTCCGCATCGTCGCAGTCGTCTCCGAAGATGCACACCCAGCCATGGTACCCGTCGCCGTCGTAGTCGTTGTCGGCGTGACCGTCGCAGTTGTAGTCAAAGGCGCTGCATTGCGCGAACGCGCCCGGGTGCGCCAGTTGCTGCGAGTCGTCGCAGTCGTCGCCGCCGCACGCCAGGGAGATGTACCCGTCCGAGTCCCAGTCCCTGTCCACGTGCCCGTCGCAGTCGTTGTCGAGCCCGTCGCACTCGGGGGCCGCTCCGGGGTGGATCGACGCAGCATCGTCGTCGCAGTCGTTTCCGCCCGTGCACCACGTCGCGATGAAACCGTCCGAGTCCCGATCCCTGTCCACGGCCCCGTCGCAGTCGTTGTCGTCGCCGTCGCAGGCCAGAGGGGCGCCCGGGTATGCGAGCGCATCGTGGTCCGCGCAATCGTCGCCGCCGCATTCCGGCGCAAGGTGCGAGTCGCCGTCGTTGTCCTGGTCGACCAGGCCGTCGCAGTCGTTGTCCAGGCCGTTGCACCGGTGCAAGGCGGACGGGTAGATGGCCGCGTCCGTGTCGTCGCAGTCCCCGCCTCCGCAGGCATGGTCCAGGACCGTGTCCGCGTCGTCGTCCGCGCCCGGGGCATCGAGCGCCGTGCCGTCGCAGTCGGAGTCGATCGTGTCGCACGACTCGACGGCCCCGGGGTGGATCCCCGCGTCGCCGTCATCGCAGTCGAAAGCCTCTCCGGCCACGGAGCACGCCTCGCTGGCCCACCCGTCCTGGTCCCCGTCCTCCACCGAGGACATGTCGCCGCTGCAGTCCGTGTCCCTCCCGTCGCAGGTCGCCTCTCCCGCTCCAGGGTGGATCCAGGAGCTCTCGTCGTCGCAGTCGTCGCCGTCCGGGCACCCGGCGCGGTCGTGCCCGTCCCCGTCGTTGTCGGCGTCGGCCTCCTGGTTGCAGTCGTGATCCGAGCCCGAGCAGTCCACGGCCGGCGATCCCGGAAACGCGGTCGGATCGGAGTCGTCGCAGTCGTCGCCGTCCGGGCAGTCCAGCCTCACCCGGCCGTCGGCGTCCTCGTCGGGATCCTCCCGGCCGTCGCAGTCCATGTCCACGGCGCCGGTGCAGTCGGGCGCGGCGTCCGGGTGGACGTCCGCGTCCGCATCGTCGCAGTCGCTCCCGCCGCAGTTTTCGGCTCCCACGACAACAGCGGGGTACCCGTCAGCGTCCGCATCGACCGCGTTGTGGATGCAGACCCCCTGGTCGGCGTCGCACGAATCCACCGTGCAGCCGCTCGAGTCGTCGCAGTCCCCGTCCGAGGCGCACTCGGCCTCTGCCTGCGCATCGCCCTCGCCCGCATCCGGATCCACGGACGGGTCGCCGCCCGTGTCGCCCCCGTCCTCATCCGGGGCGTCGAGGTCCGCATCGTCGCGGTCGCCTTCCCCCCCACCGCATCCGGCCATCGCGAACGCCGCGCCAACGAGGACGATGCATGCATTCCGGGTCATCCTGATCTCCCGCGACGAGACGACATTACTGCCTTTGCCAGGCTCCCACCAGCCCCATGTCCACACCCGGCGTTTGACACTTCACGGCGGATGGGATTATCAGTAGCCACACTTGAAACGGGTTGACATGTAGTGGTTTATATGTAGTTCTACATATATGAGCACCAAGACCATCGCCCTCGATTCCAGGGTCTACAGGCGTCTTGCTGCCCACAAGAGGGACGCCGAGTCCTTCTCCAGGGTCATCTCGAGAATCCTCGACGAGGTCGAGACCGCCCACACGGGCGCGGACGTCCTGGCCCGGTTGAAGGCGTTCGCCGAGCTGTCCGAGCAGGAAGCCTCGACGATGCAGGCGGTGGTGGACGAGGCGCGCAGCGAGGAGGACTGGGACTCGCATGATCTGCGTTGACACCACGTTTCTCATCGACCTTTGGCGCAACAAGGATGACGCCGGGCATCCGTGCGTGAGGATACTGGGTCGGCACGTGTGCGAGACCTTCATGGTCCCGGCCCACGCCGCAGGGGAGTTTCTCGAGGGCGGCGCCAGCATCTCGGACGCCCGGGCGCTGGAGTCGCTCAGGTTCCTCTCGATGTTCCGCGTGGTCTCGGTGGGGCTCGAGACGGCCGGTCGCTATGCAGCCATCGTGTCGCATCTCAGAAAGAGGTCCCTGCTCGTCGGGGCATCGAAGCCCGACATGTGGATCGCCGCCTCGTGCATCGAGCACGGCGCGACGCTGTTGACCCGCAACGTGAGGCACTTCGAGAACGTGCCGGATCTGTCCGTCCAGGAATACTGAGGGGACCGGGCGATCGACCCGTCCACGGGCGAGGTCTTGCGCGTGTCGATGACGGGTGGACCACCGGCAACGACGATCCCCGGGGGGAACCGACGCGAAGAGCCAGGCCATCCGTGGATCACATTGACAGAAGATCGGAGTTGTGTGGATCATTGACGCATCAGGCTACGTGATGGGGGCTCCGGCCCCCCTCGTGATGGACCGTGCATCCTGGAGCCGTGCAATGGATGGGAGCCTCGACAGGGACCTGCAGGCCGGTTCGCTGATAGTACAGAAGTACAGGATCGTTCGACTGCTCGGACGCGGAGGCATGGGGGCGGTCTACGAGGCCGAGCACGTCCAGCTGCGCAAGAGGGTCGCCCTCAAGCTGATGCGCGCGGAGTTCGCCAGCAACGCGGAGGCCATCGAGCGCTTCTACAGGGAAGCGAGGGTGGCCAGCGCCACGGGCCACGACGGGGTCGTCGGGATACACGACATCGGCGAGGACGAGGCCGGCCATCACTTCATGGTGATGGACTTCCTGGAAGGCGAGACCCTCGACGATCGCCTCAAGGCCTCCGGCCGGATCGATCCGTCCAGCGCGGTGCGGATCATGTGCTCGGTCCTCGATGCCCTCTTTGCGGTCCACACCAAGGGCGTGATCCACCGCGACATGAAGCCCGAGAACATCTTCCTCGCGAGGACCGAGCTCGGCGAGGAGAAGATCAAGATCCTGGACTTCGGGATCTCCCGGGAAGTCAAGGCGGACGAGGGATCGAAGAAGCTGACGAGCACGGGCGCGATCATCGGAACTCCCTTCTACCTTTCGCCCGAGCAGGCCAGGGGGGCCGGCGACGTGGACGCCCGCGCGGACGTCTACGCCTGCGGCGTGATCCTCTACCAGCTTCTCTCGGGAAACGTCCCGTTCGACGGGACGACGATCGCCTCCATCCTCGTGGCCATCCTCACCGCCGACGTTCCTCCCCTCTCATCCGTCTGTGCCGGGCTGCCAGGTGGACTCGAGGAGATCGTATCGAGGGCCATGGCGCGGGATCGCGACCTCCGGTTCTCGAGCGCGCGGGATATGAGGCTGGCGCTGCAGCCGTACCTGGGCGTGTCGGCTGCATCCGCTTTTCCGCTTCAGCCGGACGCATGGGGGACGAGCCCACCTGCGACCGCAGATGCGCCGGTTCAGGCGACGATGACCGCGTCGACCACGCGCGCATCCTGGACCCAGACGTCCCCCTCGGTGGACATGGCCGACAGGCGCTCACCCCGCAGGACCGGGCTGTGGATCGCGGCAGCGGGAGTCGCCCTCGTGACGGTCGCGGTCGTCGTCGTCGCCGCCGTGCTCGGATTTCGGGGAGGTCACGGATCCGGCTCCGGCATGGATGCGGATCCCCAGAGCCGGTCGGACCCCGCGAGCGAAGCGTCTGCCGCCGCTGCTCCTTCCACGGTGGAGCAGACCGGGAAGAGCGTCCAGCCGGTGCCGACCGTTTCGGTGACGTTCTTTGGGTTGCCCACGGAGGCCGTCGTGAAGGTGGGCGACCTGGTCGCCGGCAACCCTGTGACCCTCGTGCGAGGCGAACAGCCCGTGGAGATACGGGTCGTGTGCACGGGCTACAGGGACACCGTCCTCGAGGTGACACCAGACGCGGATCAGACCCTGAAGCCGGTCCTCGTGCCCGCCGTTCCGTCGAAGTACGCGAAGAAGGGGAACGCCGACAAAAAGGCGGATGCGACCGGGACGGCTACACCTGCGACACCGGCCCCCCAGCCGACGAAGCCGGAGACCACCGCGGCGCCGGCAGCGGCACCGGCACCGGCACCGGCATCGACTCCTCCCCCGAAGAAGAAGTTCGGGCTCGATCTCAACTACGATGGATCCAAGAACCGCGACTCGAAGTGAAAGGGTGGCGTGATGAGACAGGTGGACGGAGCGACCGGGATGCTCTCCCCTTGGCCATGGCGCATCGTGGTCGCGGCGACGGTGGCGCTCATCTTGACGATAACCAGGGCCTCGGGCGCACAGGGGGACGCTCCGGTCTCCGATGTCGACGAGGAGCAGGCCAGGATCCTGTTCGAGAAGGCCGTCCAGGCCTACGACGAAGGCAAGCTCAACGAGGCGCTGACGCTCATGCGCAACTCGTACCAGAAGCACCCCGTTCCCATCGTTCTCTACAACCTGGCCATGGTCGAGCTGGAGTCCGGGGACTGGACCTCTGCCGGCAACCACCTGCACACCTATCTCGAGACGGAGGCCAATCTCACGGGCGACAGGCGGATCGAGATCGCCCAGGTCATCGAGAACGACATCCGCCCGCACGCCGGCCTGATCCAGGTGAAGGGCATCGAGGTAGGGGCGCTCGTCCTCGTCGATGGAACGCCCATCGGGGACGCCGGTATCCGGTACGGGTGGTGGGTCCTCGCCGGGGAGCACGAGGTGAGCCTCCCGGAAGGCAGCTCCAAGACGGTGGACGTGGCAGAAGGCGAGGCCGTGCTCGTTGAGCTGACGCGCCCCAAGGAGAAGAAGAGCATGCTGCCCGGCTACCTCGTCGGGGGCATCGGCCTCGTCGCGGCAGCCACCGGGAGCGTCTTCATGGGAATCGCCGCGACGAACGCCGGCACCGTCGAGAACGCGGCTCCGGCGACGCCCTGGACCGACGTGAAGGACGAGTTCGACAAGTCCAAGAAGTACCCGGTGGTGGGCGGCATCCTGCTGGGAGTCGGCGGAGCGGCCCTGGTCACCGGAGCCTCCCTTTTGATCGCCACCGCCAGGAAGAACAAGAACGCCAGCCCCGCCACCGAGACACAGCCATCCGTCTCATTGGTCGTCGCGCCGGACGTGGTCGGCATCGCCCTGGGAGGGACCTTCTGATGGGGGCGCGAAGACTTGGCGTGGCGGTACCGATCTTCTTGCTCGTCTCCTGCGCACCCGATCTCAAGGAGGGGTGGTTCTCCTGCGTGGACGACCAGGGCTGTCCCGACGGCTGGTTCTGCCACGCCAGCCACCTCTGCTACTCCTTCCAGCCGGCGGCGGAGAACAACGAGGCGCTCTGCCTGAACGGCATCGACGACGATGGCCAGGGTGGCGCCGACTGCCTGGACGCCAGCTGCATCGACGGCGGCTTCTGCTACGCGAGGGAGGTCGATCCGCCCTGCGATCCCTACGGGCAGACCGGCTGCCCCGTGGGCATGGCCTGCTACCTGCTCTTCAGGGCGGATTCCACGTTCGGCACGGTCTGCCGCCGACCCGGCACCGGAATGGCCACCGAAGCGTGCGACGCGAGCACGCTCACGCCGCCGGACTCGCACCCGTGCCTGGGGGGCCTGGGCTGCTACTTCCTCACCGGGCAGCGCGGCACGTGCGGCGCCTACTGCTGGGCGGATGCGGAATGCCCGGACGGGGCCCTCTGCGAGGGTGAGGGCGCGCACGCGGGGCTCTGCACGACGCCCTGCAACCCGAACCAGACGCTGTCGTGTCCCACCGGGTACGCCTGTGCGAGCTACGCGCTCCTGGGCGGTCTCACGTACTACGACGGCGGAGCCAGGAACATCTGCGTGACCGTGGAGTCGGTGCGCAGCGCAACGGCCAGCGCGGGGGAGACCTGCGATGATCCGCCCACGGGTGGTACGGCACCGAACCTTCTGTGCAGGGTCGGTACCGTCTGCGTGGGGGACGGATCGGCCACCGGCACGTGCCGCTCCGTGTGCGATCTCGCGGCGCCGACCCCGTGCCCCTCGGGAGGCATCTGTCACCGTCCGACGGAGCCCACGTACGTGGCGCGCCCGCTCTACTCGACGTTCGGACAGGAGCTCGGCTACTGCATCTGAAAGGACAAAGGGAGGTGGACCGATGAAGACCGACGCGACGAGCGCCCACGGAGTGAAAGCACTGGCCTGCACATGTGCACTGCTTCTGGCCTGCGCGTGCAGCCCCGAGAAGAACTGGCACGAGGACAGCCCCGAGCTCTGCTCCGACGGCTTCGACAACGACGGCGACGGCCAGGTCGATTGCTTCGACGTGGACTGCTCCTACCGCTTCCCGGGGCTGTGCGGCGGACCCACGGACACCTCGACCGACGATCCCGGCGACACCTCGTGGGATCCGGGGACCGACACGACACCGGGGACCACGCCCGTGTGCCAGGAGTCGTACACGACCGACTGCACCGACTGCCCGGACGGCTGGAGGGAGTGCATCGACTGGGTTGACTCCCTGGGCAACCCGGCCGGATCCTCCTGCTCCAGGTCGTGTGCCTCGGACTGGGACTGCGGCGAATGTGGCGCCTGCTACGAGCTCACCACCGGGTATCGCTGCCTGAACTACGACGTCTATGCCGTCGACGGGTACTACTGCCCGCTGGACTGGAGCTGCTGGCCCGACTACTCGCACTGCATCGAACTCGGCGCCTGGAACGGCGAGGGGCTCGACACGTACTTCTACGACATCGACGGAACCTACGTGAACCGGTTCGCTGTCGGGTTCCCGGACCACCCGGACTTCCTCATGGCCATAGATACGTGGGACTACGACGACACCCCCGTGACGGGCACGTTCGACCTGCGTCGAGGCTACGACGGCAACTTCGCGACCTGCTACCACTGCGTCCGCCTCTACACGGGCTGCACCGCCGACTCGTGCGCCAAGGTCTTCTTCCAGGCCGACGGCACGGGCAACTTCTGGTCGGTCGGAGGCGCGGCGGGGGAGGTCTTCTCCGGCGTGATCACGGACGTCCCACTGATCGAGGTGACGATGGATCCGGAGGACGCATGGACATCACCCGTCCCGGGGGGCCAGTGCTACATCATCAGGAGCATGAGCTGGGGAGACCCGCTCATGACCGAGTCCGGGTCGAGTGGCAGCTCCCAGGCCGGGATCTCGCCGTCCTCCGGTGCGGCGACCGCCGCCGGAGGCTAGCCCCGGGATCCAGGCAGGCAGGCAGGCAGGCAGGCAGGAAGGAAGGCAGGCAGGAAGGAAGGATGTACCCCATGTTGAAGATCCCTTCGAGGTCGCAGGTGCTTGACCATGGCACGGCTGCGATGGCGGCTTTCGTGCTCGCGGTGCTGGTTGCCGGATGCAGTGGCACGGGTGATGGAAACCTCGCGCAGGCCGAGGCCACGCCCCAGATGTGCTCCGACGGCGTGGACAACGACGGCGACACCCTGGCCGACTGCAGCGACTCCGACTGCTGGATCCTGTTCCCGGATCTCTGCTTTCCAAGGGACACGTCGACGGACGGCCCCGTGGACACGGGATGGGACACGGGATGGGACACCGGATGGGACACCGGATACGATCCCGGGTGGGACACCGCCGTCGACGTCCCTGTGGAGTGCGAGTGCGATCCGTACGCGTACTCGTGCGAGAGCAGCACGGTTCTTCTTCGTTGCGACGACGGCTGTTTCTGGTCGGAGTGGAGCTGCGACGAGTACTGCAGCGTCATGGGCTACGATCGCACGACGGGGTGTGGTTTCGACGGGTGGGTGGGCCACGACGACTGCACCTGCGAATTCTGCAACTGCTCCACTGGCTACTACGCATGCCTGACATCCATGGCACTGGAATCCTGCCCGGACGGGTGCCACACGCACATGGACGCCTGCGGTGACCTCTGCATCTCCAGGGGATACAACAGGACGACCGGTTGCGACTACTCCTCGGCCGTCGGCCACGACGACTGCACCTGTGCCAACTGCGAGTGCACCTCGAGCGACCAGTACTGCATCGGCGGCGATCTCAACGACTGCCAGGACGGGTGCCACTACACCCTGCGCGACTGCGATCTCATATGCCAGGATTCCGGCTACGACATCTCCTACGGCTGCGACACGGGTTCGGCAGGGTACGACGTATGCTTCTGCCAGGACTGCGAATGCTCGACCTACGAGCAGACGAGGTGCTGGATAAGCGGCTACATCCAGATCTGCGACGGCAGGCCAGGGGACGGATGCACATGGACGCCGTACAGGTGTATCGATCTGTGCCACGATGCGGGCTACTCCGGAACGTCGGGCTGCAGCTACAGCAGCTATTACGGAAAGTACATATGCCTGTGCACCTGACGAAGACGAAATTCATCACTTCGCTACGCCAAGGGCACGTCACGCAACTGTCCTGGTCGAGCCACGCAGCTCGCCGGAGCTTGCAGCCGAACGCAGACCATCACGGATGAGACATTATTGGGACAGGATCACTTGGTTGCCTTCTTGCTCTTCTTCTTCTTTGGCTTTTCGACGGCCGGAGTATCGCTGACGTGGTTCTCGTTATCGCTCTGTGGCTCGACGGCAGGCGGTGGTGGCGGCGGAGACGTCGAAGTGATCACGAGTTGATCCGCCAGGTTCTCTGCGGCCTGATCCATGGCCAGGGCGAACGTTGTTTCCCGGTACGAGTCGTGCATCGCCCCCGCGATTGAGAATCCGATCGGGAACCCGAGAATAACTCCATGCACCAGGACGACGGTGACGAGCCAGGCGATGTGTCCGGGGTTCGCCCTGACTTTCGCTGATCCCGTTGCTTCTAACGGAGATCCCAGGCCGTTGCCTGCCATCAGTTTCACATCAACCATGTGTGTCCCCTTGACCAAGGGGGTGTAGCTGAGGGAAGGGTTCACGATGAACGCTGGGGCTTCACAGGGGTTTCCCTTGTACACGTTGACGCTCGAATACCTCTCCGACAGGTGCTTCTGGAGGAGGAAGGCCAGCGCCTCCCCGAAATCGTAGACCACATAGCCTGCGAATACTGGTAACCCGGATGCCTTTGCAGCCTCGAGGTCGCTCTTCATCTGTTTCTTGGGATCTGCCGACTGGATCTCGGTGAAGTCCAGGCTCACCGCAGACGCCATTGCGCCGATGGAATCGGTGCTGTCGATGCATACGGTCATCGACTCAGCCAGCTTCTGTATTGGCTGGTCAGCCTTGTGTAATTTATCATAGTACTTCTCGGAAGCATGCATGACATGCATATCTTTGACGTTCGGCCCGCATGCAAGAATGAGGCATGCAGACACGACGCCGCCCAGGAATCGAAAGACGCCTGGAAATGCTATCCCACGACGGTGTTTCATGATGTCGTTTCTCTCCCTGCTGCCAACATGCTGGTGAATGGAGCACTGACTGGTACAGCGTTTGAACAGACGTTGACTCCATCTGCCGTCAACGACGATCCCTGCCTTTTGCTGCAGTATGGCCTGTCGTGTCAACGCGCACGTTCCTGATGGCTGCGTCCACGCTAACTCCGGCAGGAGGCCGACCGGCAGGGCGGTGGACATCACCAGCGCACCACGATCCCGTTGGATAGTCAAGTGATGGTGGATCAGGGCGGTATTCGAGCTGCCGTCCACGGGCAAAGTCAGCGGGTCGAGCCCCTCGAGGGTGACCCGCCCGCGCCGCTGAGCACCGCGCCGCTGACGTTGTCGCTCATGGCGAGGTACAGCGCGCCGTTCAGGCCGCCCTGGCTGTGTCCCATGAAAGTCAGGTCGGAGGCCGAGAAGGTGTGCACCTGGCCGTCGGAGCTACCCCACTCGTCGAACACGATCCAGCCGCCCGTGGTCTCGTAGGGGTAGGTGCTCGTGGGGTCCACCACGAGAAGCTGCACGCTCGAGCCCTGCTCGCGGCTCACGGCCGGCGTGGGCGGCAGCGTGTCCGTGTCGATGGTCCCGTCGAACCTCACGTAAACGGCGGAGGTCGTGCCGGACCTTTCCATCTCCTCGTCGATCACGTCCACGAGCTGGGCGACCGTCGGTGCTCTAGGGGCACCCGGCGTTCGTGTCGATGCACATGACGCCCAGGGCGAGCACCTCGCAGCAGATCTCGCCCCAGGGGCACGCCTCGCACCCCGCGCAGGCCACGCACCCGACCGCAGGCTCGTAGTCCCGGCAGTCGCCTGTGACGCACAGCTGGTCGCGCTCGCAGTCGTCGCCGCACCCGCCGCAGTGGCGCGGGTCCGTGCCCGTGTCCACGCACGCGCCGTCGCACACGTCGAAAAGGCACGAGGCGGCCGCGAGGCACGACCCGTCCACGCACACCTCGGCGCAGCGCGAGCCGCACCCGCCGCAGTTGTCCGCGTCGGCCGCGATGTCGCGGCACCCGTCCGGGCACACCACGAGACCCGGACGGCAGACGCACGCCCCGTCCTGGCAGACCTCCATGTCGCCGCAGGCGGCCTCGCAGTCGCCGCAGTTCTCCGGGTCGCCGGACACGTCGCGGCACTCCGCCCACAGCCAGCCGCAGTTCACGTAGCCCGGCGGGCACGCCACCGGTGCGCCGCAACTGCCGGAGCCGCAGGTCTGCCCCGGGTCGCACCCGTGACCGCAGCTCCCGCAGTTGGCCTCGTCGCTCGACACGTCCACGCACGCGCCGCCGCAGTCCACGAGCGGCGCAGTGCAGCCCGCGGGAACGTCCGGCTCCGTGGCGGTGTCCGCAGGCGCGTCCTCGATGCCGTCCGTGGCGCCGTCGAGAGCCGTGTCGTCGGTGGGATCCTCCCCGGCATCCATCACCAACGTGTCCGCGGGCACGTCGTCGCCGGTGTCCGTGGCGATGTCCGACTGGACTTCCGCGGGTGTGTCGTGCGTTGCACCGTCCGCTTCCCCGGTTGCGCTCAGGGTGCCGCCGCAACCGAAGAAGGCGACCGTCGCTGCAGACAGGATCGTGATCGTCCAGTTTTGCATGGCCCGGTTCCTCCCCGTATGTGCTGGCATTATAGCCTGCTTCGCTCCCTGGTCGAAACGCATGAGACGACCGCCGGAAGTCGACCGGGAAACCACCGTCCCCTCTCCAACCATGCATCCCCATCTTGAAATGCGGACCGAAACGATCCGACGACTGGCTCGTCCGCAAAAGAGGCGCTTCTCGTTCACAGCGTCTCGACGAGGATGACGCCCGGGTCCAAAGGGTCGACGCGGATGTGGACGACGGTGCCGGGGGTGAGGCCGGCAGCGGCGTTCTGCGGCAAGAGGACCTTCGTCGAGGCATCGTAGGGGGGCTTGCCGGGCAAGCTCACCGAGACGGAGATCTCGAACTGGGGGACGTTGTCGATCCTGGTGCCGGTGGGCTCGACCGAGATGACGCGCCCCTGTGCCTCGATGCCCTCGAGGCGCAGCTTGCGGGCCTTCTGCGCGCGCCTGTGGGCCATGCGGCCGCCCGCGATGAAGCCGATCCCCATGAGCGTCATGACGCCGCCGGCGACGGCAGCGCCGTGCGCGCTTCCGGCGCCCGACCCCCCGAACACCGGCACGATGCCCGCCAGGTCGAGCGCCGCGGCGACGCCCAGCCCCAGGCCGATCAGCGCCTCGACCACCCCGACGATCGTGAAGGCGCCCGCGATAGAACCGCCGCTCGCGGCCGCGGCCCTCTGCGCGGCCGCCTCGTCGATGCGCGCCCTGGCAGCGGGAAGGCTGCGCTCCACCAGCCCGAGCGACTTGTATCCCTCCTTGATCCGGGCGATCGTCTCGACCGATGCGCGGCCCTTCTTCATCGCCTGCACGAGGGCCTCGACCGCTTCGGGGCCCTTGCCGGTCTTCTCGAGCGCGTTGGCGCGCAATACGTCGCAGATGCTGTCGAGCGAGTCCGCGATCGGCACCTGCCCCGGCGCGCGTCCCAGCGTCACGAGCACGCTCCTGTAGTCGGCGGATGCGGTGTCCGCGAGGGCGCGGGCGGACCGGTAGGACGAGTCGGTGTCGAGGTCGTCCGAGGCGCCGTCCATGAGGGAGATCCAGCGCTTCGCGGAGCCGACGTCGCCGCGGCGGACGGCCAGGCGCGCGAGCTGCGAGCACATGTACTGGCGGTGACGCGGGAGCGAGAGCGAATCGAAGGCGGTCTCGGTGAAGGCCCTCAGGCCCCTGTAGTCCTTCCTGTCGAGGAAGCCGTTGCCCATCACGGCGGAGAGGAAGTGGAATCGCTCGGCGGCGTCCGGGCTCGATGTCGAGGCCAGCTCCCTGCGTGCCGACTGCCACACGAGGAGCGCCTCCTGCCACTTCCACTCGGGCACGCGCCCGCCCTTGACGAGGCTCGAGATCGAATCGGGCGCAAGCCACGGCCGGCCGTCCTGCACGCCGAGCCGCGCGAGCCTTTCCTTCTCGTCGAGCTTCGGTCGGCCGGCGTTCGAGGCGATGGGCCGCGTGTCCCGCGGGCCCAGCTCGCTTTTGGCGCCGCACGCGGGGCACGAGAACGATCCACCCTCGACGCTCGCCTGCACCGGCGCGCCGCAGCCCGGACAGACCGTGAACCTCGAGTCGAACGAATGGGGCGATGCCCCGGGCGTGTCGTCCTGCACGGCGCGAATCTATGACACGGATGCCCGGGAGGCCAGGGCCATCGACACGTATCCGAAAAGGGCGGGCGGCGGCCGTCAGAAAGCGGTCGAGAGAGGCGAGCGTGCGCGCCCTTGACCTCGTGGACGAGAGCCCCGAGGGCGATCGATGTGCTTCGACAGCATGATCCGATGGCCGAAGAGAGCACGATGGACATGCCGAGACGTCGGGGGTGCGAGTTGCGCAATGTGGGATGCAATGCTAGTGTCCTCTGGATGCCGTGCAAGCACATCGTGCATGCGAGGCCCCGGAAGAAGCGATCGCGAGGCGTTCCGGCGTGGGCCGCATGGCTGTTCTGGGACGTCGATCCCGCAAAGCTCGATCTCGATCGTGACGAGGGGTTCATCCTGCCAAGGGTGCTCGAGTTCGGCGGGATGGCCGAGGTGCGATGGGTGCTCGGCAGGTATGGCCGCGACGGCATCAGGGCGTTTTTGCGCGACGTGGGACACCCGGAGATCTCCAGCCGCACGCTCGCGTTCTGGCGGGCAGCGCTGGGAGCGGAGAAGGAGAGATGGGCGAGCCCGCCGGATTGGCGAAGGAAAAGCTTTGCGCCCTGGCCCGGCTGCTAGCGGTTCCCGGGCTCGAGCGGTGGTACCTGGCAGGCCAAAGCGCAGTCGCGTTTCACCTGAAGCACCGCGTGTCGCGCGACCTGGATCTCTTCGCCGACACGGACGGTGCGGACCTGGACCGCACGCGGGCCTCGATCGTCGCCGCGATCCCTTCGGTCAGGATCCTGGGCGTCGGGGATGCCACGCTGAGGCTGAAGCTCGGCCGCGTGCCCGTGGATCTGGTGGCGTACCCCTACCCGCTGCTCGATCCCGCGGTGCCCGGCCCCGGGGGAGCCCCGATCGCCGGCCTGCGCGATCTCGTCGCGATGAAGCTCTCCGCGATATCCCGACGCGGGATCCGGAGGGACTTCTGGGACCTGCACGTCATCCTGGAGTCGGGGCTCACGATCGAGCAGGCGGCCAGCGCCTACCTGGACAAGTTCGGGCTGTCGGCCCCGGACCTCTACCACGTGGCGAGAGGGCTGACGTACTTCGATGACGCGGAGCGCGAGTCCGTACCGCCCGCTGGAATGACCGACAGCCTGTGGAAGGCCGTGAAGAGGCACATGACGCGCGTTGCGCCCATGCTCCTCATCTCGCCGTGACCCGGCAGCACCAAAAAGGCGCTGCCACGGACCGGTACCTGGGATGGGCAGTACAGTCCAGCATGACCATGCCCACCCCGGCCCGGGCTTCCTGGCGAGGCACGGCAGGTCAGTAGACAGGCTCGCCGGTGTACACGACCTCGAAGTCGGATCCCGAGACCGCCGCGATCTCGGACAGGTTGTCGTCGCTCCACCTCGAGTCGGGCGCGCCCGAGATGTACCAGTCGGAGCCGTTGTCCGCCACGATCATGCCGTAGCGCTCGAGCGCCGTGAGGATGACCTGGACCTCGGCGGGAAACCCGGACTTGTCGAAGCCGGCGCGAAGCCTCAGCCTGAGCCCCATGGGAGGCAGGTCCGCGCTCGTGTCCGAGGACGCGAAGTGAGTGGCCGGGTGTATGAACGCGGCGCGCGACTGGTTCACCGTGAACCTGAGCGCGTGGTCTATCACGCCCTCCTCCACGGCCTCCTCGTACGTGACAAGGCCCGGGAATACGGGCAGCCCGGCCGCGTCCGCCGAGGTCCAGTAGTCGGGCCTGAGCGCGTTCGAGGCGAGATCGAAGACGGCGCCGGACCCGGCGTACCACGTGTCCGCCGACGGGTTCTCGCCGACCCCGGGAGGCCAGGCCCAGTAGAGCTCGTAGAGCATGCACGTCTCGTAGTCGATCATGAGGATGTGCCTGTCGCCGTCCGAGTCCGGGCCGCCCTCTATCAGCGGATCCGCCGGCACCGGGTAGCCCACGTGATCGCTCTCGTCGTCGTACATGAACTCCACCGTGAGCCTGGGCTGCGACGGCGTGACCACCATGTAGGGGATGCCTATCGGCGCGCCTTCCCACACCGTTCCGAAGTCCGGGTGCAGGTGGCCGCCCGCGCCGATGGAGGCGATGATCGCGTCGGAGTCCTCGTGCACCGGGAACGCGACGGGATCGTCGATGCGCGTGTTCCAGGGGTTGTCGGCCGGGAACACGGTGCAGCCGCCCGTCGAGTCCGTGGCCGTGTCGGCCAGGGTGTCAGTGGCCGTGTCCAGGGCCGTGTCGGCCGCCGTGTCTGCCGGAGCATCCGTGCCGGCGTCGCCGTCCTCGTCCGTGCCTCGCGAGTCGCCGCAACCAACGACGAGGCCGGCCGACAGGGCCGCGACCACCATGGACCAAAAAACCGCCCGCTCGTTCGTATCTTGCATGATCGTGAGGTTACTCCATCGTCCCGGCGCGCTCAACTTGCCTTGCAAGGATTCGAGCGCCCGCCTTCACAAGCCTCGTTTCGCCATGGCAGGTACATGGGATATACTTTCCACGTGGAAGCGAAACACATGAACGAGATCATCACGATGGCGACTTTGCTGCTGCTCGTGGGCTGCGGGGCCAGGCGAACCACCGGCGACGGCCTGAGCGATACGGGCCAGGATGCGGGCGACGACACGGCAGGCGATGCGACCTGGGACACCGGAACCGGCGATGCCGGCGACACGGGAGGAGACGACGGGGGGGGGTGCGAGTCGGCCGTGTTCTGCGGATCGCCGCTGGTGTGCTGCGCTCCGGGCGAGGAGTGCATCGAGGGCGCCTGCCTGGCTGCGTGCGCCTCGGGTGTGAGGTGCGGCGACTCGATGGAGGTGTGCTGCGCGGCCGGCGAGGTCTGCGTGAGCGGCTCCTGCGTCGAGCCGGGGGCCGAGTGCATCGACTCGTACGACTGCGGGCTGGGGATGTTCTGCGAGCCGACCCTCGAGCAGTGCCTGCCGCAGTTTTCTCCCGTCACCTGCGAGGTGGTCTACGAGCCCGGGGACTTCGAGGTCGTCGAGGAGTGGGGCTGGCGCGGCTCGGACGTTTTGCCCGACTACAACGAGGTCATCACCTCGCCGGTCGTGATCGATCTGGACGGGGACCGGATCCCGGAGGTGGTCATCAACACCACCATCGAGGGCGAGTGGAGAGACGGCGTGCTCAGGGCCATCCGCGGCGACACCGGCCTCGACTTCTGGACCGCCTCGGACGAGGCGTCGAGGCTCAACGGGCGGGCCAGCATCGCGGCCGGGGACATCGATGCCGACGGCGAGGTGGAGATCCTGGCGCTGTCCAGGGGCAACCCCATCACGGCGGAGAACAGCCGTCTTTTCTGCTTCGATCCCACGGGGGCGCTCGAGTGGGTGGGTCACGATCCGGGTGGAGCGGAGGTCGAGTACGTCCTGAGCAACGCGGGCCCCGCCATCGCGGATCTCGATTCCGACGGCACCTCCGAGGTGATCCTCGGGGCGGCCGTCTTCGATCACACCGGCCTTCTCGTCATCGCCGGCGATGCCCTGCAGGGCGCCAACCAGGGCTACACGGGCGGGCTGCCGGCCGTGGCCGACCTCGACCTCGACGACGTGCCGGAGATCGTGACCGGCGCGAGAGCCTGGAACGCCGATGGATCGGTGTGGTGGGACAGCGCCACCGCGGACGGATACCCGGCGATCGCGGACTTCGACGAGGACGGGTACCCGGAGGTCGTGCTCGTCGCCAGCGGCAGGGTGCACATCCTCGACGGGATCGACGGCACCCCGTACTGGGCTCCCGTGGCCATCCCGGGAGGCGGGCGGGGCGGCCCTCCCACGGTGGCCGACTTCGACGGCGACGGGCTGCCGGAGATCGGGGTGGCAGGCGGCAGCTCCTACAGCATCTACGATCCCGACGGCGACGATCCAGTTCTCTGGAGCCACGCGACCCAGGACGCCAGCTCCAACGCCACCGGATCCAGCGTGTTCGACTTCGAGGGCGACGGGGTCGCCGAGGTGATCTACTGCGACGAGTGCTTCATGCGCGTCTACGCCGGCCAGACGGGCGACGTCCTGCTTTGCATCATGAACTCCTCGCTGACCATCCACGAGTACCCGCTCGTCGCGGACGTCGACGGAGACGGCAACTCCGAGATCCTCGTGGTGGCCAACGCAGACTGGTACTTCGAGACGAGCCCCACCTACTGCGACGCATCCGCGGCCGTCGAGGGCATCACCGACTACGTCGCCCGCAGCGGCGTCTTCCTCTACGGCGACAGCAACGACAGGTGGGTGCCCACCCGGCGCATCTGGAACCAGCACACCTATCACGTCACCAACGTCGAGTCGGACGGGACCATCCCCATGGTCGAGGACGACAACTGGGCGGCCCCGGAGCTCAACAACTACCGCATGAACGTGCAGGGCGAGGGGGTGTTCAACGCGCCGGACCTGACCGTCATCGCCCTGAGCGTGAACCTCTCCGGCTGCCCCGGCACCGTGGAGCTCCAGGCCCGAGTGGCCAACATCGGGAACCTCGGCGTGGTGGCCGGCACGCCGGTCTCCTTCTACAGCGGCACGCCCGCCTCGCCTGGCACCATCATCGGCACCGCCACCGTGGACGTCGATCTGTTGCCCGGCGCCTCGACCCTGGTGACCATCTCGGCACCGCTGACCGGGGACCCTCCGTACGCCTTCTTCGCGGTGGTCGACGACGACGGCACCGGAGGCGCCCTCGTGGCCGAGTGCGACGAGGACAACAACGTCGACGAGATCGCCGACGTCGACTGCGACCTCCTCTTCTGAAAGGATCAACCGCAAGCGACCAACGCCCGATGGCATGAAAGAGACGATCTTTGGGGTGTGGATGATCTGGGGCTTCAGACGAGCGCGGCGAATGAGCTCCGAAAAACGCGCGCGGGCCTCCGCAACGCTCCAGTCGTGCTCTTCTTCCTTGGTGACCATGTCAGCGTCTATTACGTACATTTACCATGACCCTTGGTCGAAGATGAGGTACTTCGGCGCAGAGTCGAACGGGAACGCCTCGCGCACCTGCTGCATGAACCGATGATGCGATGCATGGCACAAAACCGTGCCCGGCTCCGGCCGGAAGGTCAACGATGA
>JBFYZU010000084.1:0-11551 GCA_041309365.1 Myxococcota bacterium | reverse complement strand
GAGGAGCAGGGGAACCTTGCAGAGGAGTTCCCGGGGCTGATCCAGTCGCTGCTCAACCCGCCCATCGACCCGGTCACGGGGCAGCCCGCACACGTGCCGGTCAAGGACCTGCACATCGGCGTGATCAGCTCGGACATGGGCACGGGCGGCTACACCGTGGAGACCTGCTCCGACCCGGTGGACGGAGACGACGGCGTGCTCAAGCACACGCCCAACCCCCTGGTGCCAGGTTGCGCGTCCACCTACTCCACGTACCTGAGCTACAACTTCGACACGCCCAGCATCCCGGACATCAACGCGATGGCCACGGGGTTCGGCTGCATCGCCACCCTGGGCACGAACGGGTGCGGGTTCGAGCAGCAGCTCAAGGCCGTGGCGCGCGCCGTCGAGCACACCCACCCCACGGGCCCCAACGCGGGTTTCCTCAGGGCCGAGTCCATCCTCACCATCCTGTTCGTGACGGACGAGGAGGACTGCTCGGTCGCCGACACGCACATCTTCGACACGGCCGACACCTCACTGGGCCATTTGAACCTGCGCTGCTACCTGCACCCCTACATGGTCCAGCCCGTGGACCAGTACATCAACCTGTTCCGCGGGTATCGCGCTGATATAGACAAGCTCGTCCTGGCCTTCATCGTTGGCGTGCCCCTCGACCCGGTCTGCGAGGGCTTCGGCGACCAGATCCCGAACTGCCTCACCCACCCGGACATGGTCGAGGAGATCGACCCGGCGGATCCCACGCGGCTGGCGTTCAGCTGCAACACGAGCACTGGCTACGCGTTCCCGCCTCGCCGTCTGGTGAGCATCGCCCAGACCTTCGGCGCCAACGCCCTGGTGCGCTCCATCTGCACGGACAACTTCCAGCCAGCCATCGACGGCCTGACCGAGAAGCTGCACGACGTGGTGGACTCGGTGCAGATCGTCCGCGAGCTCGAGACGGCTCACGACCCGCTCAACCCGTGCCGCTGCGTGGCGACCTGCACCATCATCGAGCAGCTCATCGACCTGAGGCCCTGCCCGGCAGGCAAGCCCTGCTACGATCCCGAAGGCGACGGCACCTGCGCCACGGACATCGACGAGGGCGGCATCGAGCACACCCTGTGCGAGGTCCCGCAGGCAGGCACCCTCATGGTGGGCTGCGATCCGGCCAGCCCGCCCGAGTGCAACGCGGCGACCCACCGCATCGACGGGGTGGGCTGGTACTACATCGGCCAGGGCTGGACGCTGGAGGGCGTGGGCGTGCAGGCAGAGCCCGTGCTCAACTTCACCGACGGCATGACACCGGAGGAAGGGTCCAACGTGTACATCCAGTGCAACTCCTCCATCTGCCCGGAGACGCGCCAGTGCGGCACCATGGCCAACCACTCGGCCTCGTGCTGCCCCGAAGACCAATTCTGCAACTGCAACCCCGAGATACAGGACTGCGGCCTGGGCTACTGCCTGCCCCGTCCCGAGTAGCCTTCCTCCCTCGACCCGGATCCACCACCTGTACCAAGATCAGGCTGCCGATCGACGCGCTTGTCGACCGTATCCATGAAAGATATACTCCCGTGTGGAGGTGGTTTCATGACGCGCGCTGCCATCACGGTGACACTGGGCTTGTTCACGCTCGCATGGGCACCCCTGGCAGGGGCCCAGGACGAGGACGAGGCCTGGCTGGCGGGCGAGGGCGCCGAGCCTGCCGCCGCGGAGGCCGAGCCTGCCGAGCCCGCCGCTCCGGAGGCCGAGCCCGCCGAGCCGGGCCAGGAGGACTCCGCATGGCTCTCCGGCAAGGAGGTCAAGGAGGTCGAGGCCCCCGAGGAGGACACCACCTACAACCTCAAGGAGTTCCCGGACAAGTGGTACTACGGCATCGGAGCGAGGTTTCGCTACATGCCCATACCGGGCGGCGAGCAGAAGTGGTTCGGCGTGCAGAAGGCGTCCACCGTGCACGGATGGGGCACCGGCATCGAGGCCATCTTCCGGCACAAGGGCCTGTCCATCATCCCGGCCGTGTGGTTCGCCAAGTTCAAGGAAGACGACATGGTGTACCGGGAGAAGGGCGACGACGACATCACCGCCACCGAGATCTGGGACGCCAACCTGTCCATGCTCGTGGTGTCGGTGGAGTTTCTGGGCTCGTACGCCATCAAGGACTGGCTGTATCTGACCTACGGAGGCGGGTTCGGGGGGCTGTTCAGGCTGAGCAAGGGCACCAACAAGGACCTCATCCGCAACGAGGCCTACCAGGACGCCGAGGGCAACTGGCAGACCTGCGAGGGTCCTGGGCTGCCACCTTCCGGCGACTACTGCGAGATCGACGGTGGGCACTACAAGCAGAACTGGGATGGCTGGGCTGCCGAGCCCTTCTACCCGTACGTGGACATCATCGTGGGCCTGCGGTTCAAGCCCGTGCCCAACTTCTACGTGGCCCTGGACACGGGCATCGTGCTTCCCCTCGTGCCCCTGCTGGGCATCCGCACGGGGGCCATGTTCTGAGAATCAGGCGGCCCTGTCGAGCCTGGCCGCGGCCGCTCTGTCTCGCGCGTCCAGGTAGGCGCCGCGCTTTTCCTGGATGAGCGACAGCATCTGGTCCTCCGCCATGAACCCCATGTCGATGAGCGCCTGCATGTACCCGTCCGTGTAGCCCTGCATCCAGCGGAACTTCGTGCTCGTGGCCCCGCCGTACTGGAGCTCGAACATCCGCTCGAGCAGCGTCGTCACCTTCGCGCGCCACGCCTTCCCATCGCCCATGCTGCACTCCTTGTCGAAGGTTTGTGTGCAGCCGAGTATGCCCGGGCACGCACCGGCCGCACAAGTTTTCGCACTGGCCGGCGGATCAGGTCCGGCGCGATGGGCTCGTCGGGTAGTGCACCGTGGAGACCGTCCTGGCACCGAACGGGTTCAAAACGAGGCCCAGGGAGGCCAGGGCCACTGCCGAGAACTGGATCACGAACGGCACCAGGCTGTGCAGGAACTCCGGGTGGAAACACGCCACGAAAAGCAGGTAGGTGACCGTCAAGAGGGGCTTGATGGCCTTGGGTACGAACCTCGCCCCGGCCAGGGCAGCCGTGATGCCGAGAAGGGCGATGGCGATCACGTACTGGCCGGGGAACGAGGGGACCTGGCCCTCGGGGACCAAGGTGAACGCGATGGACATGAGGCACAGGGCCCAGCCTCCGACCATGGCCGCGGACGCACCGCGGGACGCGCCGCGTGCGTGGCCCACCACGACGGGAAAGGCCAGCATGAGAGGCGTGGCGATGAAGTCGTCGTAGCTCACGTGACCCGCCCAGATGCGCTGCGCGATGGCGAGCAGCGTGTAGTACCCGAGAGCCAGGGCCTCCTCCTGCTCGAGAAAAACGCGACCGCGCCTGCGCATCAACAGGTAGGTGACGATTGCCAGGAGCACGGGCGCGAGCAGGGTCACTGGGCACCTCCCGCGTCCTGGGGCGGGATCACGGCACCGCCGGCCTGAGGCGCCAGGGGAGGGCGGGAGGCCTCTGGCTTGTAACGCCAGGAGCGTCCGTCGAACTCGAACACGAAGGTATCTCCCAGGTACTCGGCTGCGCCCGGACAGCCTCTGTAGCGAAGGACGTAGGTCGCCCTGGAGATGCGCAGCAGATCGTAGGGATCGTTGCCAGAGAGGGTCGTCTCCACGACCTCGTAATCGCACCCGGCGAAGAGCACCTCGAGGAAGTGCTGGTAGCGTTCCTTGCCTGTGGAGCCTATGTAGTCCTCGCGCTTTGCCGCGAAGTCCTCGTAGTCGCGGCCCTCGATGAGGGCCTTCTTGGCCGGAGGCATGATGGCGAGGCAGAGAATCCTCGACTCCTTCTCCTCGTCCGCATCGTCCAGAAACATCTCAGGGCCGGTCACGAGCAGGCGATCCTCCTCGTCCAGAAGCTCCATGCCCTTCTCGATGACCCACATCTGGTGGGAGAGGCCGGCTATCTGCTTGCGCTCCCTGGCGGGAAGGCCCTTGAACAGCTTGTTGCCGGTGGCCAGGACGTTCTCGCTGACATCGGCGATGGCAGCCTCACCCGCGGCCCTGACCCGCTCCAGGATCTCCTTCTGCTGCTTCGTTGGCTTGTTCCAGGCAGCCATCTCGGTCGCCGAGGGCAGCCCCTTCTCGCCAGCCTTCTCGAGCCTGGCCAGGCCCATGGGCACGAGCAGCGGCTCGGCCGCCAGCGGATCGCCGAGCACCGCCGGATCCTCGATGCCTCCGCAGGCCTCCTTGCCCAGGGCACCGAGGCCGGCCTCGACGATCCACTGGTCACGGCTCTTCTGCCGGATCTTCTTCTGCTCGTCCGCGGACAGCTTCTTGAAAGCCTCGTCGCCGCGTAAAAGCACAGTCTGCTTGAGCGCCCGGTAGCGCTCCTGGCCCGCGGTCGCACAGGTGGAAAACGCGGCCATGATCTTGTTGTACTCCTCGAGGCCTCGCTGGCGGATGTCCTTCTGGGCGCGCTCCTCGAAGCCCAGCTCGGGATCCGATAGCAGGGTGTCCACGTCGCCTTTCCCGAGCGTGGAGAACAACCTGTCCAGAGTGGTCTGGGCAGTTGTGTAGTTGCTCATGAGGTGCACTGCCGCCAGCACGCCGGCGCACACGAGCGACACGCCCAGCGTGATGTACACGGTCCAAGGCCGCTGGGTCAAAGTCGTGGTGGGAACGCCTCCCATGGTGAGAGGAACGGTCCTGAGCGCGGAGTGATCGTCCGGAGGCGCACCGGGTGGCCCCGATGGAGGCGAGGAAGCGCCGTTCATGTCCTGTCCCATGGGCCCCGTGATCTCCTGGAAGCAAGTGATCGTAGCAGCGGCGATGACAGGTGTAAAGACGCAGATGCACGTGACCGTGCGCTCCTGTGCTAGACTCCCAGGCCGTGACGTCGAGGGTTTGCATCCGCACCGTGGGCTGCAGGACCAACCAGGCCGACTCGCTGGCTCTGGAGCTCGAGCTTCGCGCCCGGGGTGCCGAGATCACGGACGACCCGTCCGAGGCCGATCTCGTGGTGGTCAACTCCTGTGCGGTCACGGCCCGGGCGGAACGCGACGTGCGTCGCATCCTGGGCCAGGTCCGCAGGGCCGCGCCCGGAGCCTCGGTGGTGGTCACGGGCTGCATGGTGGAGATAGAGGAGCTCGGCGTGTTCACGTCCGCCGGGGCGGACAGGGTGATCCCCTCTCGCGACCGGCAGGAGGTGATCGGCCTGGTCGAGCCTGTGGAAGGAACGGGGCGACCGGGATTGCGGACCGCGAGGCCAGCGTTCAAGGTCCAGCAGGGCTGCGAGGTGGGCTGCGCCTACTGCGTAGTTCCAAGGACTCGAGGCGCCAAGACGAGTGTTTGCGCCCGGGCGGTCATCGAGGGGCTCGAGGTGCTGGCCAGGGCCGGGGCCTCGGAGGTGGTGCTCACTGGTACCCAGCTCGGCTCATGGGGTACGGACACGGTCCCTCGCACCAGGCTTTCGTCTCTGGTTCGCGAGGTCCTCGCACGGCGGCCCGTGTTCAGGATCCGTCTGAGCTCCGTGGAGCCGTGGGGCATGGACCAGGACATGGTGCGGCTCGTGGCTGCGCGTCCCGAGGGCCTCTGTTGCCACCTGCACGTGCCGCTGCAGAGCGGCTCGGATCGCCTGCTCGATGCCATGGGCAGACCGGCATCGTCGCGCTCGTGGCAAGAGGTGGTCGAGGCCGTGGCCGGCCAGGATCTCGCCGTGGGAACGGACGTGCTCGTGGGCCTGCCCGGCGAGACCGATCGCGACTTCGGGCTGACGCGCGAGCTACTCGCCGAGTCCCTTGTGGCCTACCTGCACGTCTTTCGCTACTGCCCGAGGCCCGGGACACGGGCCGCGGGCATGGATCACCAGGTCGATGCGCGCGTGGCGGCCCGCCGCGTGAAAGACCTCAGGGAGCTCGGCAGGAAGCTGCGGGCACGATTTTTGTCCGGGCTCGTGGGCCGCGAGCTCGAGGTGGTCATCGAGGGCTCACACCCGCGGGCCCCAGGCATGCTGGGCACGAGCTCGGAGTTCGCCCGCGTGCACGTCACCGACGCATCTTTCGCACAACAGGGCCGCATCGCAAGGGTGCTGGCACTCGGGGTCGTGGGCGAGAGGATCGAGGGGCGGCTCGCAGGAAGGATGCCATGAGCGTGAATCGAGAGAGACGGGCCCTTTTGTTCGACATGGACGGGGTGCTCGTCGACGTCTCCGGCTCGTTCAGGGAGATCATCTGCCAGCTGGTTTGCGAGCTCGCAGGCGAAAAGACCAGCGCACGAGAGATCCAGGCCTTGAAGAATCACGGTGGGTTCAACGACGACATCCGCCTGTCTCTGGAGCTCGTGCTCAGGCACGGCGGGCAGGCAACCTTCGAAAAGGTCAAGGAGAGATTCGACGCCATCTACCAGGGAACGGATGGCGCACCGGGCCTCTGGACACGCGAGCGATGGCTGGTGCCGCCGCGCCTCCTGGCCCGGCTGGCGAAGCGTCACGCACTGGGCGTGGTCACGGGCCGCACGGGTCTGGAGGTGGCATGCGCACGCCGGCTCGAGCCCACGGCCTTCGATCACCTCGAGGTGGTGGTCACCCAGGATGAGGTCACGGCCGACAGGCTCAAGCCCAGGCCCGACACCCTGATCATGGCGCTCGAGAGGCTCGGCGCGAAGGGCGGCCTCTACGTGGGCGATACGGTGGACGATCAGCAGGCCGCCAGGGCCGCGGGGCTCGAGGCCATCGGCGTGATCCCGCCGGGCGCGATTGATCCCGACGGGCTTCGCGAGCGCCTGCTCGCGTGCGGGGCGGCCACGGTGCTCGATTCCATCCTTCAGATCGAGGGATGGGCCTGAGGCGGGCCATCAGCGCTCGTCGAGAAGAGCGAGGATGGCGGCGTACCTGTCCTCGCCCTGACGGCCGGACTCGATGGCCATGGCCACGAGGCGCCTCGTGATCGCCCTGTAGCAGTCGCGCACCTCGTCCGGGGCTTCATCGAGGATCCGCAGGTGGGTGCCGACAGTGCGAGCGTCACCGCGCAAGACAGGCCCGGTCATGGACGGCCTCACGCCCAGGCGGGCCATGTTCCCGGCCGTTCCCTCGACCAGGTGGGCAAGCCCCTCGCCGATGCCGTCGGCCTCGACCCCCCCCGCGGTCATGATGGCCACGGCCATGTCCGTGAGAGCCACGAGCCCGTTCGAGGTCAGCACGCAGGCCAGATGGTAGTGTGCCCTGGCTCCGGGAGGGACCAGCGCCACGCGGCCGTCCAGGGCGGAAACCAGCCGTCGCGCCGCTGCGATACCCGTGTCGTCGCCTTCCACGCCGAAGGTGGTGCCGGGCAGCTCGAGGATGGCCCTTTCCACATCGGCAAAGGCGAGCATCGGGTGCATGGCCGCGCGGCCCGCGGGTACGAGCGACGAGTTCGAGAGCACGTCCGACGACACGAGCCCGGAGCAGTGGACGACCACGTGCCTCGCGTCGATGGCCCCGGCCCGGGCGAGCCGCTCGAACAGCGGCGCGATGGCGTCGTCAGGCACCGCGAGGATGACGACCCGGGCGTCCACGAGCTGCGTCACGGGGTCCGTGCGGCCCAGAGGCCCGATGACCTGATGGCCACGATCCGCGAGGACGCGAGCCAGTGTGAGACCGACCTTGCCAGGCCCGACGACTCCGATGGGAGATACGGCCGGCTCGATCAACCCGAGGCCTCGGCAAGCCACTCCATGATGGCCTTCTGCATGTGCAGCCGGTTCTCGGCCTGATCGAAGACCACGGAGGACGCCCCCTCGATGACCTCGTCCGTGACCTCCTCGCCCCTGTGGGCGGGCAGGCAGTGCAAGAAGATGGCACCGTCGGCGGCTCGTGACATCAGCCTCGCGTCGACGCAGTACCCGGCGAAGATCCTGCGCCTCTCCTGGACCTCGGCCTCCTGGCCCATGGACGCCCACACGTCCGTGTTCACCACGGTGGCTTCGAGAGCTGCATCGAGCGGATCCGTGACGATGCGGATGCGGCCTCCCATGGCGCGCGCACGGTCCACGATCTGCACGTCGGGCCCGTGTCCCACAGGACAGGCCAGGCTGAGATCCAGGCCGAGAACGCCCGCTGCGGCGATCCAGGAGTGGGCCATGTTGTTGCCGTCGCCCACCCAGGCGAACCTCTGCCCGGCAAAGCCTCCCTTGTGCTCGACGGTGGTCAGAAGGTCGCTGAGCACCTGGCAGGGGTGGTACCTGTCGGTCAGGCCGTTGATCACCGGGATGGTCGAGTGGCGAGCGAGGCCCTCGATGACGTCCTGCCCGTAGGTGCGGATCATGATCATGTGCACGTAGCGCGACAGCACCCGGGCCGTGTCCGCCACGGGCTCGCCCCTGCCCATCTGCGTCGTGGACGACGAGAGGAACAGCGGCTGCCCGCCGAGCTGGTGCACGCCGACCTCGAAGCTCAGGCGTGTCCGCGTGGAGGACTTCTCGAAGACGAGCGCCACGCTCTTGCCGACCAGAGGCGTTCGAGGCTTGCCCTCGCGAAGATCCCGCTTCATGGACCTGGCCCGCTCGATGAGCGAGACCACCTCGTCGCTCGTGAGATCGAATATCGTGAGCAGATCTCTTTTTGCCATGAGCCGACCTGTAACGCCCGCGGCGCCCCTCCGTCAACAGTTTTCGGCTGCGATCAGAGAAGGGGCTCGACCAGGGCCACATCCACGCCGAAGGTGGCGTCCACCCCCCCCACCCGTGCGTGGAACATCTCCTCGGTCTTCGGCGTGAACCTCGTGCCGAACCTCATCGTGGCAGGCTCGGCCTGGGCTGAGGCAGGCGCGACGGTGATCGTGAGCACTGCCGAGGCCAGCCCTGCGGCGGGAGGCGGCGGCCCGTAGGATGCCACCCAGGATGCCCGCAGCGTGACAAGGGACGCGAAGAAGGCCTGCACATCGGCCAGGTCGAACAGGCCCGGCTGGCCGGATGCGTGGGCCGAGACCTTTCCCGCGGACACTGTGAAGGTCTCCTGGGCGGCACCACGGGTCAGCGTGATCGAGGCGGCGTCCGCCGTGACCGCGGCCAGCGCACCGCGATCGGCCAGCGGACGAGTGAGCCTTAACGCCACCTGCCCCGACAGCACGAAGATGGCGCTCGCCCCCTCGACGAACGCGGCGCGGCCGTCCTCGGTCTCGTTGCCCACCAGGATGCGGACCACGTCGGGCACGGCCGGATCCGCCGGGACGCCGTCCTTCTCGAAAGACACCTCGATCTCGAAGGCGGGCCTCGCCAGGCCGTTCGCCTCGAGCGCCTCTGGCGTCGCCGCGGCGATGAAACGTACGGCCTCGAGCCCGCAGGCCGTCTCGACGGTGTCGCGCACGTCCGCGGCGTCGGCCGGCATGCCCTCGGGAACGACGAAGGCCCATGCCCCCTCCTTCTTGACGAGCTCGTGGGCGAGCTGGCCCTCGACGGAGAAGCGGACCGCCTCGAAGTAATCCCTGGACACCACCGTGCGCGAAAAGAGGGCCCATGCCTCGTGCGCCGTGGCGAGCACCGGATCGGCCCCCAGGGTGGCGTAGACGCTCTCGCCTTCCCGTCTGAACGTGAAGGTGCCGTCCGGCCGGGCGCCAAGCCAGAGATGCTCGACCTGCTGGCCGGCCACGTCGATGATCGTCAACTCCGTGCCGCCGAGCGGATCCAGGCCCACCGTGGCGAGATCCGCGGGCAGAGGCGCATACCCCGTCGACCTGCTGCGGTTCAGCGTGTCGATCAGGGCTTCCACGGCAACGGGCTCGGCCGCCGCGGGCTCACCGGGCGCCGTGATGATCCACGCCGACTCTCCCTCGCGCTCCACTCGCATGGTCACCTTGCCAGCGCGCTGCGCCTCGATGCTCTGCACCTCGAAGGCGTCCACCTCCACGGGCGATGCCAGCCTCAGCTCCTCGACCGGGGTGAGTATGGCGTCGCGGGCGGCCTGGCCCACGCACACGAGGATCCCGCCTGGCATGACGAGCGCCTTCACGGCAGCGTCGTCGTGCCTGGGACCACAGCTCTCGCCAAAGGCGAGCGATCCTTTCACCCCGTCCTCCCTGGTGTAGCTCACGGTGGGCGGCGTGGACGCGAATCCCTTCTTGCCACGTTCGTGCTCCTTCACGCCGTCCTCGAGGAACTCGAGGGCCCTCAAGCTTGCGAGCGAGCGGGTGACCTGATCCGCGGCCTTCTGAGAGGCCCGCTCAGCGCCGCCGTCTCCCACGTTGAGCTCCCATCCCCTCGCCGTGGACACGAGCCGGACAGTGGTCCCGTCCTGGTGCGTGACGCGAAGGTCGGTGAGCCCCCCAGCGGTCCTCCCCAGAAGCCTCTTCTCCCTGAACTCGCTCGGCTTTCGCCTCAGAGACTCCACGCTCATGGTCTCCACGACGTACACCGTGTCGTCACCGTCCAGGGCAAGGTACACTCCGCCCGCTTCGGCCTCGGCACCCAGCACGAAGCGCAGGGTCGCACCCTTCATCTCGACCTCCACCTCGACGGAAGGCGTGACCAGACCGAAGCTCTTGCGCTGGGCGCTCGTGGCTTTCGGGACCTTGCGATCGGACTCCAGGAACTCGAGATCGGAAAGCAGGCCATCCACCATGGCCGCGTCGGCCTCGGCCTGCACCGGGCTCGTGAGCTTCCACTCGTCCGTGGACCCCTCCCTTACGATGACCGTGGTGTGCTCGGGGCCCTCGAGGGCGATCCTCGTGACCTTCTCGATGTCGAGCAAGGAGAGGATGCGCCCCTGGCGCTCCTCCTTCTCGCCCGTGGTGGGCAGGTTGCGCTCGTAGAGGAAGATGAACAGGCCACAGACCGCCACCACCACGAGCAGGATGATCGTATCCCTGGTCTTCATCTGTTCTCCCTCGTGTCCCGTGTCGATATCCCGTCAACGGGCGAAGAGGCTCGTGAATTCCCTCGCGTGACCGGGATCAGACCCAGTTGTCGTGCAGGTACGCGATGGTCTTCACGAGCTGGATGAGCTTGTCTCGCTTCTCTTCGCCGAGATCGACGAAGCGGACTCCCATCCCCGGGCTCTGGCTGTCGTCGCCTTCGCGCACGGGGTTGACCCAGACGACCTCGCCCTCGAGCTCCACGGTCTCGTCCGCCTCGATGGGGGAAAAGCGCATCCTGAGCCGCGTGCCGATGGGTCGGGGATCCTCGGACGCCAGGAAGATGCCCATCTCGCTGATGTTGCTCACGTAGGCGAACAGGAAAGTGCTCTCGGTGGACACGTCGACGTGCATCTTCACGTCGTATCGCCTGTGGCGCCTGCGATCCCGGGGGTCTTCGCCCTGATCCTTGCCGTTCGACGTCATGGCCTCTTGCTTCCCCGATCACGGCCCGTCCGGGCCTCTACTTCACCGTGAGGATCCCGGCCAGGATCCTGTCGTCCTGCCCGGGCCCCGAAACCTGGGGCAGTCGGTTGTCGCCCTGGAAAAGCCCCATGTAGATGGAGTAGCTGCCCGGCCTGAAGTGGATGGGCACCTCCATCGTGAAACGGTCTACCAGGTAGTCGCCCGGGCGCCAGTAGGCGTGGGGTACTCGCCCTGGAGCACGTCGTGATCGCCGTTGAGACGCAGGCCGAAGCCA
>JBFYZU010000083.1:0-6471 GCA_041309365.1 Myxococcota bacterium | reverse complement strand
GGACTTCCCGGGCCGGCTCAAGATCTTCGACCCCATCTTCGAGGTCAACCTGCCCGAGTACGAGCTCATCAAGCTGCCCTTCCCCTCGCCGCTCGAGGTGGTCCGCTTCTGCGAGGAGCAGGGCTTCGACGAGATCATCGTCTCGACCCAGGGCTTCGTGGGGCTCATGGGCATCCTGGCGGGCCGCATGCTCAGGCTGCCCGTGAGCGGCATCTACCACTCGGATCTGCCGCAGCACCTGGCCTACAACACGGGCGACGAGGCCATGGAGCACGCCGGCTGGAAGTACATGGAGTGGTTCTACGGGCAGATGGACCACATCTACGTGAACTCCGACGCGTACATCGACCAGCTGGAGGAACACGGCTTCGATCGCCACAAGATGTCCATCTTCCCCCGCGGCACGGACGCCGACATGTTCCACCCGCGCTTTCGCGACCCGGAGTTTCTGCGCTCGCGCGGCGTGCCTGCCGGGGTGAACCTCTTGTACGTGGGCCGCGTGTCGCGCGACAAGAACCTGGACTTTCTCCTGGAGTGCTTCAAGCAGCTTCGCGGCTGCGGCCTCGACGTCAACCTCGTCATCGCGGGCACGGGCCCCTACCTCGAGCGGTTCCAGCAAAAGGCCGCGGGCGAGCGCGTGATCTTTCTGGGCTACCTCGCGGGCGAGGACCTGAGCCGCGCCTACGCCTCCTGCGACGTCTTCGTGTTCCCCTCCACCACCGACACGTTCGGCAACGTGGTGCTCGAGGCCCAGGCCTCGGGCCTGCCCGTGGTGGTCAGCGACGTGGGCGGCCCCAAGGAGATCATCCGTCGCGACATCTCCGGCTTCGTGACGAGCGTCGTGGAGACGGGCGAGTTCATCACCCACGTGCGCGCCCTCGTGGACAGCCCCGGCCTGCGCGAATCCATGGGCAATCAGGGGCGCGACCTGGCCGAGAACCGCACCTGGGAGCGCGCCATGGAGCTGTTCTGGAAGTGGCGCCACTAGGCCGGGGAGCCGGCCGCGCTCTCGACCAGCACGAGGCGGATCTCGCCGCCCATCTTTACGCGCTCGTCGTGAACGGATGCTCCTCACGCGCACGAGGCGGATCTCGCCGCCCATCTTTGCGCGCTCGTCGTGAACGGATGCTCCTCACGCGCACGAGGCGGATCTCGCCGCCCATCTTTACGCGCTCGTCGTGAACGGATGCTCCTCACGCGCCCGCTGGCCGGGCCAGAGGGGGGCCGGGCTACTTGAGCTTCTTCTTGAGGTTCTGCAGGAACTTGTAGGCGTTGGAAACGGCCGCGCTGTTGACCAGCATGAGGGGGATCTTGCCGCCCATCTCCACGTGGTTCTGGTAGGTGAAGCGCGTCTTTGTGCCGTTCTCGATGGGCTTGAAGTGCCAGCTGCCCGTGAGCTTCTCCACCCTGAGGCCGCTCTTGTCGGGCGCCGCCTTCTCGGTGGTGGCCTTCCACCAGCGCTTGATGGTGGTCGTGCCGTCCTCGTTCTCGGTGAACTTCCACTGGACCTTGAGCACGTAGAACCGGTCCGTGATGGGCGGGTGCTCGAGCTTCTGGAACCAGAAGCCGCAGTTCTCGCCGCACTCGCCGATCTTGTCGGACTTGATCACGTCGGGCATGACCGAGAGGAACTTCTTCGAGTCGATGAGGAAATCGAACACGTCGGTCGTGGGCTTGTCGATGGTGCCGACGGCCTTGACCTCCTTGACCTCGCTGCCTTCCACGACGCGGGTGTACACCGTGACCCCGCCCTTCGAGCCGTCCTTCTCCCACTTCGACCCGCCGGCCATCGCCGTCGCCGACACGAGCAGGGCAGCGCCGGCAAGGCACGCCAGGATCGTCTTTTCGTGCATGACATCACTCCTCGATGTTGGTCCCGGGCATTCGACGAGGCCCGGGCCCGGGATGTTCAAATGGCCTCCTCGGCGGCCGGGTGGCAGAGAAGATAGAGCACGGCCATGCGCACGGCCACCCCGTTCTCCACCTGCTCGAGGATCACGGAGCGGTCCGAGTCGGCCACCTCCGGATCCATCTCCACGCCCCGGTTCACCGGGCCGGGGTGCATGATGAGGGCGTCGGGCCTCGTGAGCGCCAGCCGCGCCAGGTTCAGCCCGAAGTGCATCGAGTACTCGCGGTTGGAAGGCAGAAGCGGCCCCGAGAGCCTCTCTTTCTGGATGCGCAGCATCATGACCACGTCCTTGTCGCCCAGGGCGTCGTCGAGGCGTCCACGGTGCACCTTCACGTCGTAGGCCTCCTCGACGCCGACCGGGATCATGGTCATGGGCCCGAACACCGTCACGTCGGCCCCGAGCTTGCGCAAAAGCAGCATGTTGGACCTGGCCACCCGGGAGTGGGCGATGTCGCCGCAGATGAGGACACGGAGCCCCTCGATGCGGCCCAGCTTCTCGCGGATGGTGTAGGCGTCCAGGAGCGCCTGCGTGGGGTGCTCGTGGGTGCCGTCGCCCGCGTTGATCACGGCCGCGTCGATGTGCCTGCTCACCAGGTGGGGCGCCCCGGAGATGGAGTGCCTCAGGATCACGACGTCCGGCGACATGGCCTGGACGTTCTTCATGGTGTCCACGAGCGACTCGCCCTTGACCACCGAGGAGCTCGACGCGGTGAGCCCCAGCGAGTCGGCGTTGAGCCTCTTCTCCGCCACCTCGAAGCTCAACTTGGTGCGCGTGGACGGCTCGGCGAAGAAGTTCACGACGGTCTTGCCCCTGAGCGCGGGCACCTTCTTGATGGGCCGGCGTCCGATCTCCGCCATGCCCACGGCCGTATCGAGGATGAGGGCGATGTCCTCGCGCGAGAGCGGCTCGATGCCCAGAAGGTGGCGGTGCCTGAAGGGCTTGTGGGATGGAACGCTCCCCATGTCAGGCCTCCTTGCCCCCGTCCCGCCCCGGGATCCTCGTGACGATGACCCTGTCCTTGGCCTCCACCTCGACGAGCTGCACGAGCACGTCCTCCTCGCGCGTGGTTTCGATGGTCTTGCCCACGTGGTCGGCGCCGACGGGCAGCTCGCGCAGCCCCCTGTCGATGAGCACCGCGAGCCGGATGGACGCGGGCCTGCCGAAGTCCATGAGCGCGTCGAGCGCTGCGCGCACGGTGCGGCCCGTGTACAGCACGTCGTCCACCAGGATGATCACGCTGCCCGAGACCTCGAACGGCAGCACGGTCTGCTTGATGACCGGGTTGGGGTAGGCCAGGCCCACGTCGTCGCGGTACAGGGTGATGTCGAGCTTGCCCAGCGGCACGTCCACGCCCTCCTGCTCCTTGACGTGCGCTGCGAGCCTCTCGGCCAGCGGCACGCCCCTCGTGAGGATCCCCACGAACGCGAGCCTGTCCAGGTCGGGGTTCTTGAGGACGATGTCCGAGGCCATCATCTTGAGCGCCCTGCGGATGCCCTTGCTGTCGAGCACCTGGCGCTCGGCGGAGTCCTTGACCATGGCCATGACATAGCCCCAAAGGCCGGACAGGGTCAAGCTGGACGGACGGGGCGGATCTACTTCACGAGCACGTAGCGGAACTGCAGGTTGAGCATGATGTCGATGCTGTGCAGGAGCGACCCCGGCACCCTGGGGTCCACGGTCGTGGTGTAGGGCACCTGGTGGGCCTTGAGGTAGTTGCCCCTGTACAGGGCCACCAGCCCCACGCTGAACGCCGGCGTGGGCACGAGCTCCACGCCCGCACCGGCCTTGAACCCGCCGCCGGTGGTCTTCACGTTGTACTCGTCGCCGAAGAACGCCACGCCTCCGCCCGCGGTGAGATATATCTCGATGGTCGCGCCGGCCAGCACGTACACGCGCACCGCAGCCTCGAGGAGCTGCAGCGTGGCCTGGCTGTAGGCGTTCTTCTCCTCGGCGAAGAAGAACGCGTTGTACTGCAGGTCCAGCGCCAGGAGGTAATGCGGCCTTGCGCCCATGTGGAACTCGAACCCGAACCCCGCCAGGCTGCCGATGCAGGTCTCCTGCGTGGGGCACAGGGTCTTGGGCTGGGGCATGAAGGTCAGCCCCAGGCCCGCTCCCCAGTAGAGGTTGGGCCGAAACTTGTAGGCCTTGAGAAACCCCGCCTTGGCGGGCTCCTCGGGCGCGACCGGCGCCTGCGCCAGCGCCCCTGCGCAAGCGAGCATGAGCGCGAGCCCCAGTGCAAATGACGTCATCGTCTTGATTTGGTGCATGGTCTTGCTCCAGGAGATCTGCAGCGGCTACTACTCCACCCGACGTATCGAATCAAGCAATTGACGACAGCACGGCGCGGCTATTCACGCCGCCCGTGAGCCATCCTACTCGGCAACTCCCAGGCCAAGGACGTTCTCCCCCGGGAAGGGCTCCTCGCCCCAGCTCACCTGCGTGAGGGTCCCGGCGCACCTCATGTCCGCGTGAGGCATGCCGTCCGGGCCCAGGTAGTCGCAGCTGCCTCGCAGCGTGGGCCCCCCGAACACGGTGTCCAGCGACCCTGCGGCATCGCGCACCTGCTGGCCCAGGGAGGCGAGCACCTGCTCGCAGGCCGCGGCGTACCAGGCGCCGTCCGCGATGGACGCCGCGTCCGGGTCGGAGGCGATGACAGCACCCACCTGGGCGCAGTCGACCCGCCCCACCAGGTACTGCTCCACGCCCAGAGGATCCCAGTCCAGGGAAGGGCCGGCCAAAGATGGCAAGACCTGCGCCTCGAGCACGGCCAGGGCCAGCTCGCCAGCGCCCACGGGCAGGGTGTGCTCGCCCAGGGTGACCTCGTCGTGAAGGTAGGTCACGCCCACCTCCGCGGCCGCGGGCACGGCCGCCAGCGCCAGCGTCGCGTCCACCCAGGAGCTCGGCCCGCCCACCCGCGTCAGCGTCAGCACGGCCGACTGATCGGCCGAGCCCCAGAAGTCGCCGGCCAGGGTGCCGTAAAGCTTGACGCCCGCCAGCTCCGAGGCCAGCGCGTCGCGCACGTCCTGCAGGTCCGAGGCAAGGTCCGCGGTGATGGCCGCTCCCACGTCCGCGTCCATGGATCCCGCCGTCCTCGCGCCCGAAAACAGATCTGCCTGCGAGAACCCCATCTCCGACTCGACCCTCGCGTAGATCCCGTCGATCAGAAACAGCGCCGGATCGCCCGTTTCGTCCACCAGCGCATCGAGCGGGAGAAGGAGCGCCGTGGCCCACGCCTCGCTCAGCGCCGAGGCGTCGATCTGCATGTCCACGCCCAGCTCCGTCGCCCCGAACGTGGTCAGGTCGTCCGCCAGCGTCACCATCCCATCTTGCGGGTCCCCTGCCGCCAGCTCGATCCCGTCCGCGCAACCGCTCACCCACGCCTCGCACCCGTCCGGCACCGTGGCACCGGCCGGGCACCAGGCACCCGACAGCGAGACCTGGAGCAGGGTGGACGAGGGCAGCCCCTCGAGGACCACGGGCAGCGAATCATCCATGGTGGAGGTATCGAGCAGGACCTCGTCCCCTGGCACGGGGCACAGGCCGACGGGCGCGGCCGTCACCACGACCCTGTAGAAGTCGACGCTCCTTCGCCCCCCGTAGCTGGCGTCCAGGCTCAGCCCCGTGTCCGCCACCAGCGTCACCTCGACCACGATCTCGTCCTCGGCCCCGTCCAGGGCCCTGACCCTGAGCCCGAACGTGGCGTCCACGCTGCCCGCCGTCAGCACGAACGAGAACACGCCGTCCGCACCCGCGTTCACCGTGGTGGCGTTCACCGTGGCGTCCTGCGCGAACCCCGAGAACCCCACGTCCAGCGCCGTGGCGCTCCCAACCCCCGTCGGCCCCAGGTACGTCCCGGTCACCGTGACGCTCTGGCGGTGCATGAGCACCAGGGGGTCGTCCCCATCGATGCTCACGGTCCCCCGTCCCACCCCGTCGGGGTCGGTCCAGGTGTCCTGGATGCCGCTGGTGTTGTCCGCCGCCCCGCAGTGCGAAAGCAGCGCGGCAGCACCTGCGACCATGACCCCGAGCATGAGCCTCATGACAACCATATTTGTAGCCCTCAACCAGAAGGAGTCAAGAAAGCCCTTTTTTAATCCCGACTTGCCCAGCCTCGATTGACTTGCACGCTCGTTTGTATTTATAAACCCACCCGGTTTTCCGGCGTAGCTCAACGGTAGAGCGGGTGGCTGTTAACCACTAGGTTGGCGGTTCGAATCCGTCCGCCGGAGCCACGAATGGCGAGCTGCAGGTCTGCTATGTCGATGGGTGCTACGACCGCGCCGTATTCGAGGAGACGTACTCTCGCCGGGACACGCTTGTCTTCGTCGTGGGCAACGACCGCGACTTTCTTAGGCGGCTCCCGAAGAATGCGACGGTGTTTCGTCTCGTCGACTTGGCGATCGGCGACGACACGGGGCGGTTCATCAGCGCGCTGCGCAGGATCGCCAAAATGGACGGTGCGTCTCCTGTCCATGTCGTGCCTGCCGTTCTGAGCATGGGACCACCTCGGCCGCAGGCTCCGGCCGCATCCTCCGGACATTCCGAGAAGCAGGCTGGGGCA
>JBFYZU010000082.1:0-5450 GCA_041309365.1 Myxococcota bacterium | reverse complement strand
CGTGGTCACGGGATGCGAGATGGCCCTGCCTGGGAGGCTCAAGCGATCACTCCAGCGTGGCGACCTTGACGGGCACGCCATCCTCCAGGTCCACCTGACCCTTGACCACCACCTTGGCGCCCTCGTCCACGCCGCCGGCCACGACGTGGTCGCCGTACTCTCCCGCCACCTCGACCTCGATCATCCTGGCCTTGCCCTTCTCCATGATGAACACCAGGGTCTTGCCGTCCTTGTCCACGAGCGCCACGCGAGGAATCGCCACGGCAGCGTCCAGCCGGGCGAGCACCATGGTCGCCACGCCGGTCATGCCCGGCTTGGGGCCCGGCACGAGGTCCGGGCCCACTGTCACGAGGAGGTCCACGGTGCAGGTGCGCGTCACCTGCTCGATGACCGGCGAGATGAGCGCCACCGAGAACATCAAAGTCCTTCCCGGCATGGCGTCCAGGGCGATGGTTCCCGTCATCTGCTCGGTCACGAGGGCCACGTCCTTCTCGGGCACGGCGATGCGCATGTACAGCTTGCCCTCCGCGTGCAGCTGGAACACCGGGGTGGCAGGGGAGGCCATGGCGCCCTCGTTGAGGTAGCGGCGGGCGATGACGCCGTCGAAGGCGGCGCGCACCTTGAGGTTCTTGCGGTTCACGTTGAGGTTCTTGAGCGAGGCCGCGCTCTGGCTCTTCTTGGCCCGGGCCACTTCGAGCCCGCTCTGCGCGGACTGCACGGCGTTCTCGAGGGTCTCGATCTCCGCCTGGGTGACCAGCCCCTTCGCTGCGAGGGGCTTTTTGCGCTCGAGATCCGAGACGGCCTTCTCGAGGGCAACCTCGGCCTGCTTGACCGAGGCCGCGGCCATCTCCACTCCCGCCTTGCCCTCGCTGACGAGCTGGTTCATCTCCAGCGGGTCGAGCTCCACGAGCAGGTCGCCCTTCTCGACCCGCGACCCCATGTCCACGTAGAGCTTCTTGATGCGGCCCTGCACGTCCGGGGCCACCTCCACCACCTTCTCGGCGCGAAGCTCGCCCCTGTAGGTCCCGGTCCTGAGGAGGTCGCGCCGCGAGACGGTCTCCACGGACACCACGCGCACTCCGAACCCCTGCCCGCCCTTGCCCTTGCCTTCCCCGGACTTCTCGCCGCTCGCGCCCCTGCAGCAGGGCACGGCAAGAGCCGCGACCGTCACGGCGCAAAGCCCGATGATTGCTCGCATGCAATGTTTCATGGGATGCCGAAGACCTCCTCGAACTGCCCCGAGGCCCTGAGGTACTCCATCCAGGCCAGCTGCAGGTTCATCTCCTGGCCCAAAAGGCCCATCTCGGCCACGGCCAGCTCGTCCAGGGCGTCGTCCACCTCCAGCCCGCTGGCCAGACCGGCCTTGTACTTCTCCTCGGCCATCTCGACCACCTTGCCCGAGACCTCGAGCTCCTTGATGGCCGTGTCTCGGTTGGTGATGGCCAGCCCGAACAGGAGCCACGCGGCGCGCACCTCGCTCTCGACCGTGTTTCCGGCCTTCTCGAACGAGAGGAGCGCCTCCTCCGTCTCCGAGCTCTGCTCGAGGATCTTGCCCGCGGTGTACCCGCCGTCCAGGAGCACCCAGGTCATGTTGAAGCTCACGGTCCAGGAGACCCCGTCGGGCGCCCTGAAGCTCTCCGGGCCCTTGTCGTAGGAAGCGCTCACGGAGAGGGCCGGGAGCAGCCCGAACCACGACGAGAGCTTCTGTGCCTTGGCCGCCTCCACCGCGAGCTCGAGCGCGTCCAGGTCGGACCTGTTCCCGGACGCCTCCTCGAGCTGGGCCTGCATCTCGACCTCGGTGGGAGGCACCTCGGGCGCCGCGGCCGCTGTGCCCTGGAGCGGGGCCAGCTTGTAGGACGTGCCCGGCTTCTGCCCCATGATGAGGCACAGCGCGTCCATGGCCAGCATCGCGTCCACCCGGGCGGTCTCCAGGGCCTTCTTGCTCTGCAAGAGCTGGAGCTCGGCCCGGCTCACGTCCAGAAGCAGGGCGTCGTCCGCCTCGAGCCGCGCCTCGACCTCCTCGAGCCTCTTCTCGCGCGTCTCGAGCTGCAGGGTGCGGACCACGACCGCGGCATCGGCGAACGCTGCCGTGACGTAGGACTGGGCCGTGGCGTAGAGGACCTGCTCCGTGCCGTGATCGAGCAGCATCGAGGAGGCCTTCACGCTCTTGCCGCTCGCCACCAGGGCCGGGTACAGGGAAGGATGAAGGAGCGCCAGGCTCACCTTGCCGCCGAAGCCCCAGTCCGTGCCCGGCACGATGACGTTCGTGCCGCCCGACGTGGACATGGTGACCTCCTGTGCGAACCCGACGCTCGCCGAGGCCGTGATCCAGGGCAGCATTCCGGAGAGCACCTGCACGCGCACGGCCTCGGACTTCTCCAGGTGCTCGGCGAGGATGCCCAGGTCCTGGTTCCCTTCCCGGGCCATGGCGAGGGCCTGCTCCAGCGTGAGCGACCCTGGCGTTTCCTGGCCGGCCGCGGACGTGGCGAAAACAGCGCAGAGCCCCGCTGCCACGAGGGCGATGGCGCCACGCGGCCTCACGGCTCGACCTCCTGGCTCCAGACGCGAAGGACGTTCTCGTTCACGCGGTCGAGCGATCTTTCCAGGTGGGCCAGGTCGTTCCCGGAGAACCCCTCGAACATCTCCCGGCCCATCCCCTCCCAGAACGCCTCCACGCTCTTCTCGATGGAGCGCCCCCGGGGCCCCAGCCGCACGATGGTCCGCCTTCGATCCACCCTGTGGAGGCTCCGGCGCAGGTAGCCCCCCTTCTCCAGCCTGTCGAGCAGCCTCGACACCGTGGCGGGCGCCACGCCGAGATCCTGGGCGACGTCGCCCGCGGTCACCCCCTCGCCGCGCATCACCGAGAGGAGCACGAGCATCTCGGTGAAGGTCAGGCCGAAGGTCCCCAGCCTCCGCCTGGCCATGGAGCGCGACTTGAGCATGATGTCCCGAAAGAGGGTCCTGACCCTCCCCAGGGTCTGGCCGCTGGCGCCCGGGTCTGTTCTTCGCTTGATCAAAAGTTGATCCCGTCAAGTATCAGGCCTTTTCATGTACGCCCCGACGGCTTTGCAGTCAAGGCCGCCCCGCTTGCAAAGGCCGGGGGCTTTGGGTACCTTCCATGGACGGTGGACGGCCAGCCCAAGAGCATCCTCGTCATCGAGGACGAGCCCGACATGGTGGCGGGGTTGAGGGACGCCCTGGAGTTCGAGGGGTACCGCGTTCTCACGGCGGTGCAGGGAGATACGGGTATCGACCTGGCCCGCAGGGAGCGCCCCAGCTGCGTGATCCTGGACCTCATGCTGCCCGACAGGAACGGCTACCAGGTCTGCGAGGCCATCCGTCTGTTCGACAGGACGGTGCCCATCCTCATGCTCACCGCCCGCAGCCAGGAGGCCGACAAGCTGCGCGGGTTCGAGGTGGGCGCCGACGACTACGTGACCAAGCCGTTCAGCGTGGCCGAGCTTCTGGCACGGATAGCGGCCATCTTCCGCAGGGTGGAAAACCCAGGATCGCCACGGCTTCCCGAGTCCCTCACCCTGGGTGATGCGCGCGTCGACCTGCGGGCGCAGACGGTCACCATCGGCAGCAAGGTGCAGCCCATGGGGTTCTACGAGGTGGAGATCCTCAGGCTGCTGTCGCAGCGCGAGGGGCAGCCGGTGAGCCGGGACGAGATCCTGGACAGGATCTGGGGGATGGAGGCGACCCCCACCAACAGGACCGTGGACAACTTCATCGTCAAGATCCGCCGCAAGATAGAGAAGAAGCCCGACAGGCCGGCCCACATCCTCACGGTCTACGGCCAGGGCTACAAGCTGGTGACCTGATGCTCGGGATAGAACAGGACAGGGCGCGGTTCCGCGAGATCGTACGCGGGCGCATCAGGGAGAACCTCAAGAAGTACATCTCCTCCGGGGAGCTCATCGCCCACCAGGGCAAGGACAGGGTGAGCATCCCCATCAAGCACATCGAGATCCCCAGGTTCATGCACGACCCTCGGGACCAGCAGAAGGTGGGCCAGGGGCAGGGCAAGGAGGGCGATCCCGCGGACGGGAAGCCCGAGGACGGGGAGGGAGAGGGCAAGGCCGGCGACAAGCCTGGCGAGCACGAGATCGAGGTGGAGCTCACCATCGACGAGCTGGCCAGGCTCCTGGGCGAGGAGCTGGAGCTGCCCAACATCGAGGAGAAGGGCAAGCAGCGCGTGGTGGCCACCCGCGACAAGATCTCGGGAGTGCGGCGCATCGGCCCGCAGACGCTGCGCCACTTCAAGCGCACCTACCGCGAGGCGCTCAAGCGCCAGATCGCCATGGGCACCTACGACCCGTACAACCCCAGGGTCCTGCCCATCAAGGACGACATGCGCTACAAGGCCTTCAGGCAGGAGCCCGTGATGGAGTCCGCGGCGCTCATCATCTACATGATGGACGTGTCCGGTTCCATGGGCGGGGAGCAGAAGGACATCGTGCGCATCGAGTCGTACTGGATCGACACCTGGCTGCGCAGCCAGTACGACGGCCTGCAGACGGTGTACATCGTCCACGACGCCACCGCGCGCGTGGTGGATCGCGACACCTTCTTTCGGACCAAGGAGAGCGGGGGGACCATCATCTCTTCGGCCTACAAGAAGGCCCTCGAGGTGCTCGAGGCGGACTACCCGGCCGACGAGTGGAACGTGTACTGCTTCCACTTCTCCGACGGCGACAACTGGTCCAACCAGGACAACCGCGACTGCGTCGAGATCCTGCGCAAGGACATCCTGCCCAGGGTCAACCTGTTCGGCTACGGCCAGGTGGACTCGCCCTACGGCAGCGGCCAGTTCCTCAAGGTGCTCGAGAAGGACCTCGAGTCCGAGGAACGGTTGGTCCTCAGCCGGATCCCGGACCGGGAGAAGATCGTGGACTCCATCAAGGACTTTTTGGGAAAGGGCCGATGAGCGCCTCCCGCCAGTTCCGCCGGCTCCCCCGCTACATGGCGGAGATCCAGCAGGGCATCGAGAGGCACGCGGTCGAGCTGGGCCTGGACTTCTACACGATCATCTTCGAGGTGCTCAGCTTCGAGGAGATGAACGAGGTGGCCTCGTACGGCGGATTCCCGAAGCGATACCCCCACTGGCGCTTCGGGATGGAGTACGAGCGCATGCACAAGAGCAGCACGTACGGGTTGCACCGGATCTACGAGATGGTGATCAACAACGACCCCTGCTACGCGTACCTGCTCGAGGGCAACAGCCTGGTGGACCAGAAGATGGTCATCGCCCATGTCTGTGCCCACAACGACTTCTTCAAGAACAACTACTACTTCTCCAAGACCAACCGCAAGATGATCGACGAGATGGCCAACCACGCCACCCGCGTGCGGCGCTACATGGAGCGCTTCGGCGTGGAGCGGGTCGAGGCGTTCATCGACGTCTGCCTGTCGCTGGACAACCTGGTCGACGTGATGTCGATGTACAT
>JBFYZU010000081.1:0-14467 GCA_041309365.1 Myxococcota bacterium | reverse complement strand
GTTGCCGAGGTAGAGCCGTTCTTGCAGGCCGACCTTGATCCTCGCCGCGGCGCGGCTGATCTTGCGGGTGACGAACGTCTCGCCACGGCGGGGCGACTCGTGGTTGAACAGGATGCCGTTGACCGCGAACAGGCCGTAGGCCTCGCGGTAGTTGCGCACGACGTAGAAGGCGTAGGCCTTGGCCGCCGCGTACGGGGAGCGGGGGTAGAAGGGCGTCGTCTCCTTCTGGGGCGTCTCGACGACCTTGCCGTAGAGCTCCGACGACGAGGCCTGGTAGAAGCGGACCTCTTGCGCGATGCCGGCCTCCCTGATGGCCTCGAGCAGGCGGGTGACTCCCAGCCCGTCGATGTCGCCCGTGTACTCCGGGACCTCGAAGGAGACCTTCACGTGGCTCTGGGCGGCCAGGTTGTAGATCTCGTCCGGCCCGATGCGCGCGATGAGCCTGGCCAGGGCCGACCCGTCCGACAGGTCGCCGTAGTGCAGAAACAGGTTGCGGCTGGGGGTCTGCGGGTCCTGGTAGACGTGGTCGATGCGCTGGGTGTTGAACGACGAGGAGCGCCGGATGAGCCCGTGCACCTCGTAGCCCTCGCGCAGCAGAAGCTCGGCCAGGTACGATCCGTCCTGGCCCGTGATGCCGGTGATGAGCGCTTTTTTCATGACGATCCTGTTGGTTGGCGCGACATTACCCCCGATTCACGCGGTTGGAAAGGTTCGGCAGGCTCGAGAACCGTCCTGTCGGGACGGCCGAAGGTCGAGATCGGGGCGCTCTGGCTCTGCTCGTGGCAGCGCCCGGCGGGTGCGCCGGTATCGGGGCGACAGGGTTCTGTCCGGGGCAGGGCCTTGCGGGTGCGTCAGTGGGCCTTGACGGGCTTGCGGCCGGTGGGCTTGCGGCCGGCGGGCTTGCGGCCGGCCGGGGCCTGGGCTGCGGGCTTCACGAGGGCAGGCTTGCCGCTGGACGAGACCTGGGTCGAGGGCTGCTCGATGTCGGCGTGGGGGTAGGCGATGGTGACCTCGATGGCGTGACCGGCGAGGTGCACCGTGGTCGTGTGGCTCATGGCCCTGGCCTTGCCGGGGTTCGCCTCGACCGTGTCGGCGAGCGCCTCGATGCACAGGGTGGTCAGGAGGATGTCGTCCACGTCCGGGGCGCGCACGCCCGTGCCGTCGAGCACGACGAGCATGGGGTAGGCGTCCTTGTCCGCGACCTCGAGGCCCTCGCGCGTGATCTCGCGGCGGGCGTCGGGGTGCATCTCCGTGCCCTTCTCGAACGTGACGAGCCTGACCGGCTCCTCGACGTCGGCCACGTCCGGCTCCCCGGCCTGGAATGCGGTCAAGAGCGCCATGCTGTCGTCGATGGTCTCTGCCCACCACAGCGCCGGCGTGCCGTCCGCGTCGGTCACGAGGCACAGCGGCGCTGCCAGCATGTCGAGCTCGGGCGCGTCCATGGACATCACGCGGCCCGCGACCGTGGACTCGAACGGGTGGGTGCGCCACAGCCTGGCTGCGGCCGCGAAGAAGCGGTGGATGGGGTCCACTGTGGGGTCTTGCATGGGCCGTAGATAGCACGGAGCAAGGCGCGAAGATACCGCGAGATCGCGCTTTCGGCCGGCCAGGGCCAGGTCAGAGGGGCAGGGCGGTGAGGCGGGCCAGGTGGGTCTTTTTCGTGAGGATCACGAGCACGTACTGGGGCGGCGTGGCGAACAGGGCCAGGCCGCTCGCGGCGCGGTAGCCGTCGCCCAGGTCCATCTGCCAGGTCATCCTGTCGGGCTCGGGGACGACGCCTCCCACGGGAACCTCCTGGATGTGCACGTCCTGGCTGTACCCGTCGTCCGCGATCCAGGCCAGCGCGTAGGCGCCCTTGGCATACGTGGCCGTGAGCGAACGGGTGAAGTGCGCGTCCTCGGCCATGGAGTACTGGGCGTAGACCTTGACCGCGGGCGAGACCTCGCCGTCGGGGAACACCTCCACGAGCACGTGCTGCAGGATGGTGCCCGTGCCCTCGGTCCTGTCGAGCGCCACGAACACGCCGAGCCGGTCGCCGGTCCAGGCGGCCGCGTACGCGAGCGGGGCGAGGCCCGGCGAGATGCTCAGGTCCACGGCCGGGTCCGTGGGGTCGTCCTCGACGAGGCGCACGTGGATGGAGCCGGCGATGCGCGTGATCACGGCGAGCCTGTCGCCCGCGGCCACGAACATGGGCGGGTGCTCGAGCTCGCCGTCCGCGGTGGGGAGCGAGAAGCTCGCGTCTTCGGACGTGAAGCCCGCCTTCGCCCGGGTGACCCAGGCGAGGGCAGGCGCCTTGCCGAAGACGACCATGGCCACCGTGGTGGTGGGCTCGCCGTATCGCACGAGGACCGGGTCCGCCGTGGGCGCGAGGTCTTCGTCGAGCTCGAGGATGTAGTCGAGCTGGCGCTCGTGCCTCACCACCTTGCCGGGCGTCTGGCACTGGAGCTCGAGCATGGCGGAGAAGGCCAGCGCCCAGCCATCGCCCGATGGGAGCCTCACGATGCCGTGCTCGTCGAGGACGATGGTCTCGGTCCTCTTCTTGGGGTCGGGCAAACAGGCGGCGATGGCGTCGTGGCCGGCGAAGTCGAGAGCCCCTTCGCCCAGCTCGCCTGCGATGCGCTCGTCGCCCACGTCCCAGAGGCCGGGCGAGACCTCGACGATCGCGTGCCGTCCCTGGTCGAGGCCGTCCTCGCGCCAGACGCCGGCGAAGATGGTCCTCCCGTCGGCCGTCACCACGACGAGCTCGGTGCCCGAGAACGCGTGGGCGAAACCGCCGTCGGGGATCCCGCCCGGGCCGTAGGGCTCGCCCGCGACCGGCAGGTCCTTGCGCACGTAGTTGGGCGAGCGGCCCTTGCACGCGCCCAGCGCGAGCGCGAGCGCGAGCGCCGTCATGGTCGAGCGTCGCATGCGCACATTGTAGCACGGCGCGCGCCATCCCCAAGGCCCGCCAAGGCCCCCAGAATCCTCCATCAACACCTGCGGTCATGTCCCGGCAGGGGCAGTTGGGGGTCTCGTCAGCCGCCCGAGGCGTTCGGATAAGGTGAGGAGGCCCTGGATGAGCCACGGATGGGTTGACGAGCTGATGCAGGCTATCCGGGAAGCTCGAAGAGGTCCCTCTGGCTTCCCTGGCTCGAGGATGCACGGCGAGGTTTTTCCGCCGCCGACTCACGCTCGATCTTCTTGCGCAAGTCGGGGGGGCACCTGGCGATGAGGGCATCCCAGTCCGACTCAGCCTTCACGTCGACGAACTCGCAATCCGGCGACACGTAGATGACGACCTTCTTGTCCTGGCGAATCAGGCGCAGGACATTCATCAATGTCCCCGCGCTCTTCTTGTCCCAGAGCATCAACCCGACCGATGCCTCATCGGCCATCGCGCGGTCCTTGGTCGCATAGAAGCTGAAGCCCTTCTCCTTGCCGTTCACGGGAATGCTCCTGACCGGCCACTCGCCCGTGTTGTTGCGGCACGAGTCGCCGGAGCAGAAGACCTCGACCAAATCGTAGCTCCTGCTCCGCAGGTACTCCTGGACCGCCTTGTCCGCACCATTCGCATCGCCGACGACCACGGGCAACCGCTTCTCGACAATGCGATCGATCCTGTGCTTCACGTCAGCGTTGAGCCGTGTGATCCGCCTGGAGCCTCCTATGAATACCTTGGTCATCGGCTACTCCGCGTGCGTGTCATGGTCAGTGCGAACACCTCGGTGGCGCCGCCGTTGTCGTAGAGTGCAACGGTGATCGCGTTCAACGTAGCACCCGAGCGGTACAGGTCATCGAACAGGAGCACGCGGTGGCCCTGGACCTGCGCCCTGTTCATCCTCAAAATGCGTCGGCCAGCTGATTGTGGGAAACTCGCGGTGTCTCCTTTGCGGCCCGATGCGGCCCGACACTTCTCGTCGGCGTGTGTCCTGTTTGAATCGTATCCAGCGGATCCGCTCCAGGCTGTATTTGCGGCAGACCAGCCGCGGAGTGCAGGTGGGCTCCGGAGTCCTGGGACCTGGTATCCCGCCAGGCGCCCATCTTCTCGCCGAAGATGACCACGGGCTCGAAGAGCTCTCGGCGAGCTCCCGGAATCCAGCGCTTTGCGCAGGAATGTGATCGAGAACACGATGATGCGGATCATGGTGTGGAGCATCTGTCGATCATGAGAAGGATCGCAAGCCTAAGGGTGCCGACGAGGAAATGTCGGGCGGGTCTGATAAACAGCGCAAGTGCCCCATTCTTCAAGGCCGATGGATATTGAGGATGGACAAGCACCCTTCAGGGAGTGCAGCTCGACGGAGGCACGATGAAGGCCACGTCGAACTCGTCGAGAAGGATGACGCCCAGGACCTTGACCTGGGCATGGGCGAGAAAGAGGCCGGTGGAGGTTTCGGCAGGGACCGAGTGGTTCGTCCTCGGCACGATGTCGAAGCACACCACGGTCCCCGGCGGGAGGTTCAAGAAGGCGTCGTCGTGGGTGTCGAAGTCCATGTCCGCGACCTCGAGCCCTGCCACGCAGACGTGCTCCGTGTTCCTGGGATCCGTGACGCCTCCCACGACGTTCGCCTCCACGTGGTCCACGAACGCCGCGATCGCGTTCACGCCGTCCGTCGGGTCGTCCGTGAGCTCGAGCTCGACGATGGGGAAGGGAGCATCGGTCACGAGCGTATCGAGGGCGTTGCTCAGCTCGGTGACGAGGTTCGACCCGTCGATGTCCCCGGTGCGCACGATCGGGTTTCCCTCGGAATCGAGCGTGAGGGTTTCTCCTGCGAAATACGTGCATTCTGCGAGGGCCGTGGCCGCGGACGGGTCCGTGACGACCGCCACGACCCTGGCGGCGATGGAGTTGACCGCCGAGAGCGACTCGACGAACGTCGGCGGCGCGAGCGAGATCCCGGAGTACATCTCCGAGTCGGCCGGTCCGTTGTGGAACTGCGCGTCGGTGATCAGGGCGATGACCGTCATGGCGCCCTGCCTGAAGCAGGGATACCCGAATCCCTCTCCAGGGCACGTCTGGGGCCCCACCCACGACGGCGCCAGCGCCTCGCCGGTCGCGGTGACCCAGAGCGCGGGCACGGCTCCGTCCGGGACGTCCCCGCCACCCTCTGCGACGAGGTTATCGATGGCGGCCTGGACCTGGGTGTCGTCCTCCGTGATCGTGGACCCTATCGCGAACAGGGTATCGGTCGGGTCGCCGTACGGGTCCACCGGGTAGTCCTTGAAGCTCCCTACCCCGAACGTGACACCGCCCGCCGAAGGGGTCAGAGACCTCAGCAGCGGCACGAGGGTCGTGCCGAACCCGCCCGTGAGCGCATCGATCTCCCCGGCCATGCTGGCCGACGTGTCCACGAGGAAGAACACGTCCAGCATCCGGACGTCGGCGCTCGACACCAGGGTCGCGACCGCAGGCGAGGGGGCGGCCTCGTACCTGGAGACGAAGGTGGCGACACCGTACCTGGACGGAGTTTCCGTGGGGTCGCTCGGGATCGTGCCGACCGTGACCTCGACGAAGTCGCTCCACCCGTCCCCGTCCGTGTCCGGGTCCTGCCGGTCGATCCCTGCCACGGCCTCTTCCGCGTCCGGCATGCAGTCGTCGTCGCTGTCCAGATCGAGGCAGTCCGGCGTGCCGTCGCCGTCCGTGTCCAGCCAGTCGCTCTGGTTGATCAGCGTGTCCCCGTTCGCGTCGGCGATGTCGGGGCCGCACCCCTCCTCGATGTCCTCGATCGTGTCCCCGTCCTGGTCCTGGGTCGGGCCATCGGGCTCCACGTACACGTCGCCCGTGTCGGTCGAGTCCGTCGAGTCCGTGCCCTCCACGCCGTCCATGCCGTCGGTGTCCAAGTCGAGGTCGAGGTCGGCATCCGCATCCGAGGGCAGCTTGTCAGGGGCGTGGAGCACGCACCCGGCCGCCAGGCACGCCATCGCCATCGCCGCCAGCCCGGTCCTTCTCGCCATCTTCGTCATGTCACATCTCCAGCCCAAAGCCGATGGCAGGCGCACGGGGATCCGGCCACAGCCAGATCGACGCGGCCTTGGCCGGCGTCCCTTCACGGGCCGGCCCCTCGCTCTTCGCGAAGTCGGTGAAGAACGCGGTGATCAATGTCGCGATGGCGAACGCCCCGGTGAGAGGCCACATGATGTTCGACATCAGCTCCTCCCTCTCGATGTCGGCCTGGAGGGGCTTCCAGTCGTCGTCGTAGTCGAGCTTCGCGTACTGCTTCTCGTGAGCCAAACCCACGGCGCTGGTCGTGGTGGCGATGGCGCCCGAGAGCAGCGTCAGGGCCAGGCCCGACCAGAACAGCCCCTTGCCGATCTTCTTTCTCGCCTTGCCATCGTCCTTCTCGCCTGCGGCGGCCTTCGCAAGCCCGGCGTCCCCGAAAACGTGCTTCTCGACGGGCGGCTCCACCACCGGCCCTTCGATGGGCTTCCCGGCCGGCTCGCCCGCGGGCTTCGTCGTCGAGACGAGCGTGACCTTCACGGTCTTCTTCGCGCCGCCCGGCAGCGTGAGCGTCTGCTCCCACTTCTCGTACCCCTCTGCCACGATCTCCACGGTGTACTCGCCCACGTCGAGCGCCAGAGGCTCGTCCTGGGGCAGGACCAGCCTCTGCTTGCCGTCGACGAGCACCTTGGCGCCTTCGACCCCGCCCTCGAAGTCCACGTACCCCACGAGGCTCTCGAGCTCCACGAGGTAGTCCTCGATCTCCTTCTTCTTGTCCGCGGGCAGGCTCGAGCCGCCCTCGGCGATGTAGGCGTTCATCTCCGAGGCGGCCTCCTCGTACCTGTGCAGCTTGAACAGGCAGATGCCCAGGTTGTACCTGACCGCGAAGTGGGGCTTCGCCTCGTAGGCGGACTTGAACTCCACGAACGCGCCCTCGAAGTCGTCGTTGTTGAAGAGCGTCACGCCCTTCTCGAAGTGCTTCTTGGCCGTGTCCGTCTGGTCCGCCGCAGCAGCGACAGGCGCGTTCCCCGGCGCGATGCCCATCGCCAGCGCCACCCCGGCGGTCGCGATCCAGGCCCCGAGGCGTCTTGTGCCCTGCATGCTCGTCCTCCGGTGCTCCCCCGATGGCAGGCAATTTAGCACAGCTTCCGTCGACCATATAGCCCGGTACGAGCCCGGGACGGCCGGGGTGAATCGCCGTCCTGGTGCAGGGTCGCCTCGCCCTCGCCTGGAAGGCGAAGCTCGGGGCCGTCACCTTCGACAGGCCGGCCAATGTGCGGATCGAGGTCATCCGGCCATGACGGGGTAAAAAACAGCGATCTTCTGTGCTAGAATCGACGCATGGACAAGCTCGAGCGGTTCTGCGGGTGCATGATCGCATCGGCCACGGGAGACGCCCTGGGCGCGCCCGTGGAGTTCAAGGACATCGCCGCCATCAGGGAGCAGTTCGGGGAGAAGGGGATCACCGACCTGGCCGTGGCGTACGGACGGCTCGGTGCCATCACCGACGACACGCAGATGGCCATGGCCACGGCCCGGGCGCTCGTCGACGCGCGCACCAGCGGCCGCGACGCGCTGGATTGCCTGCGCGAGCGGTACGTGGAGTGGAGGGTGAGCCAGAAAAACCCCCGCAACATGCGGGGGCCGGGCATGACGTGCCTCGCTGCGCTCGAGGAGCAGATGGAGCGGCCGTCGGCCGTGGCGGACAACGACTCCAAGGGGTGCGGCGGCGTGATGCGCGTGCACCCCGTGGGGCTCTTTCTGGCGGGGAGGCCCGAGGAGGCGTTCGAGCTGGGGTGGCGAAGCGCCGATCTCTCGCACGGCCACCAGACCTCGAGCGTGTCGAGCGGTGCGCAGGCCGCGCTCGTGTCGCTCCTGGCCGCGGGCGAGGAGCCGGCCACGGCGATCCGCAGGGTCACGTCGCTTCTCGAGGAGCGCGACCAGAACCGCGAGACGATCGCGCTTTTCGGCAAGGCAGTGGGCCAGGCCGTCATCGAGTCGTCCGACCCGGAGATCGCCATCCGCACGCTGGGCGAGGGGTGGGTGGCCGAGGAAGCGCTCGCCATCGGGGTGTACTCCTTCTTGCACCACCTCGCCGACCCGTTCGAGGCGCTCGTCGTCTCCGTGAACCACTAGGGCGACTCGGACTCCACAGGCACCATCTGCGGCGCGCTCCTGGGAGCGACCTTCGGCCACGGCTGGATCCCGAAGGCGTGGCTCGACGCGCTCGAGCACCGCGAGGACCTCGAGAAGCTCGCCTCCGACCTGTCGGCAGGGGCCTGACCCGGCCACCCGTCGCGCCCGCCTGGGGACCTGGGATCGCGGCACGCGAGCCGACATGGCAAAGGATCCCGGAGGCATCGTGCCAGGGTGCGGATGCGCTTGCGGATCCTCGCGCCGGGCCTCATGATCGTGGGTGATGAGGCTTCGCACATCGGCCTGCGCTCTTGCCCTGCTTTGCGCCGCGGGGTGCTCGGCCCACTACCAGGAGTACGCGCTGACGAGCTTTCCAGAGCTCGAGCAGGGCACCCTGGTCCCCGTGGGCGAGAGCGCGGAGGGCTTCGTGGAGACGCTCGTGGCCGCGGGCGCCACCAACATCACCGTGGCGCACGGCATCGGGCCAGGGGGCTGCGTGCTCGACGCGGTGGCCGCCGACTACCTCTACCACGTGTACGTGTTCAAGGACGGCGAGTACCTCGGCCGCGCGAAGATCCCCTGCGACCCGGGCAGGGCGGCCGTGCACCCCACCATCAAGATCGTGCAGAACGGCCCCAGGGCCGCGCTCGTGCTCTTCGCGGACGTGATGACCGTGAAGGGCAGGCGGGCCGGCCTGCTCGTCCACATCGAGGACGACGGCCTGGGCAAGGTCACGACGCTGCCCCTCGACGGGCTCATCGACCTGCACGGCGGCATGCGCGACCCGTACGTGGGCGGGACCGACCTCGCGCAGGGCATCCTGGTCACGGCCCGCGACGACGGCGGCCTGCCCTGGCCCAAGCTCTACGTCGTCAGGATCGAGGGCTCGAAGCTCACCATCGAGAGCGTGCCCTACGGCAAGGGGTTCTCGTGCTCGTGCTTCGCGGACTGGGTGGAGGGCAAGGACGGCCGCAAGCTGTTCGGCGAGGTCGTCGAGTGAGGGGCCGACCGGGCTTCGCCGGCGCTCGCCGGCCGCGCGAGACGATCGGCCCGTCTCGTCAGGCTTCCAGGTCGAAGCGCTCCCAGAGCACGTCCTCGATGGGCACGGTGCCGAGATCCGTGCCCGGCTCGATGCCCGGGCCGGAGGCCACCACCATGCCGAAGCGGTCGTGGTTCGCGTCGTCGGGGCCGGTGTCGTTGCCGGTGACGACGAGCGACCGGTGGCCCACGGTGGCCACGGCGCGGTAGGCGAGGTCGCCGAGCTCCACCACGAGATCCGGCGGCTGGCCCTCGAGCGCGCGGTACTGGTCCACGGGCCGCACCGCGCGGTTTCCCATGGGCGTGCCGTCAGAGAGGGCGAAAGACTCGAGGCCCGCAATCATCTCCTCGATGATCGCGTCGCGATCCGCAGGGTCCACGATGCCCGAAGGCTCGCGGCCCTTCACGTTGAGGTCGATGCGGCCCACGTAGCCGCCCTGGGCCCACGCGCGCGTGCGCGACCAGTCGATGTCGCCGACGGTGAGCCTCGCTGGCTCGTCCGGCAGGTCGTTTTGCAGCACGAGGTAGCCGTTGAGGATGAGCCAGTCGCAGATCGCGAAGCCCCCTGCGAGAGGCTGCACGCCGTGGTCGGACACGACCATCACCGTGGCGTCCCCGCCGGCGAGGGCCGCGAGCCTGCCCACGCGGTCGTCGAGCATCCGGAGGTACGCGATGGCCGAGACCTCCCCCTCCGGGTCCGGGTTTCCCCGGTTGGCGGGGTGGTCCGCCACGAGGTGGCGCAAGAAAGCGTGCTGGAACCTGTCGAGGCCCATGTCCACCACCATGAGAAGATCCCAGCGCTCGGTGCGCGCCAGGTGCTCGGCCGTGTCGAAGCGCTGCGCGGTGCAGGCGATGATGCGGTCGACAAGCCCGGCGCGGTCCTCGCCCCGAAACCCCGTCACGTCCGGGACGAACGGTCCGAAGCGTCGCTCGAGATCAGCCGCCAGGCTCGCGGGCGCGGTGTGCTCCGACCGGGCGGACGGCGTGAGCGGGCCCGTCACCATGACCCCGGAGAAGCGCTGCGGCGGCGGCCACGTGAGCGGCACGCCCACCACCACGCTGCGCAGGCCCCGGGCCGCGGCCAGGTCCCAGATGCGCGGACAGGCCACGTCCGCGGACGTGAAGAGCCTCGTGTCGTACGTCCCGGGCACGCGGCCGTGAAAGCCGTAGATGCCGAGCTCTCCGGGGTCCTTGCCCGTGGTCATGGTCACCCACGCGGGCACGGTGATGGGCGGGCGCGTGCTGCGTATCCGGCCGTGCGCCCCGGCCCGCGCCAGCGCGCGAAGGTTCGGCATGTGCCGTGCGTGGGTGCCCAGAAGGATGCGCCCGTCCGCGCAGTCGAGCCCGATGACCATGAGCCTTCGCTCCTGCATGCGAGCCCACTCTACATCATGAGCCTGGGGCAGTGCAGGGTGCAAGAACCCGAAACCGCGCAGGGCTCGAGGTCGGCCCGGACGGGCGGGCAAAAACGGCGAAGGTCCCCTCAGAAAGACAGCGCGGCGGCGGCAGTGCCGATGATGGCCCCAAGCGACGAGCGGGTGGGGCGAAAGCCGAGGAGGGCGCGGGCCTTTCGCGGGGAGGCCACCAGCCTGGGCGGGTCGCCGGCGCGCCGGCCGGCGAAGGTGACGCGCGGGGCGCGGCCCGTGACGCGGGCTGCGGCCTCGATCACCTCGAGCACGCTGCGGCCGCGCCCGGTGCCGAGGTTGAAGGTGCCGCCGGGCTCTCCTGCCAAAAGGCGGCGCAGGGCGCCCACGTGGGCCTCTGCCAGGTCCATGACGTGGATGTAGTCGCGCACGCACGTGCCGTCGGGCGTGGGGTAGTCCGTGCCGAACACGCGCAGAATGCGCCGGCGGTCCAGGCAGGCCCGCAGGACCAGAGGGATGAGGTGCGTCTCGGGGTCGTGCCGCTCGAAAAGGCCCGAGGCAGGGTCCGCGCCGGCCGCGTTGAAGTAGCGCAGGATGGTGGCGGCCCATCCCCAAGCCGCGGCCGCGTCCTTGATGGCCATCTCCATGGCGAGCTTGGTGCAGCCGTAGGGGCTCACGGGGGCAAGAGGGTGGTCCTCGGGGATGGGCACGCGACAAGGGTCGCCGTAGACCGCGGCCGTGCTCGAGAAGATGAGCGCGCGCGGGCCGCCGGCCGAGGCCATGGCGTCGAGCAAGGACAGGGTGCCTCGCGCGTTGTTGTCCCAGTAGAGGTCGGGGCGGCTCACGCTCTCGCCCACGGCGATGTAGGCCGCGAAGTGCATCACGCCCACGGGCCCGTGGGCGCGGATGGTGCGGGCGAGCTTGCCGGTGTCGCGCAGGTCGCCCTCGACCAGCGGTCCGAAGCGCACGGCGTCCGCGTGGCCGCGAGACAGGTTGTCGTAGGTCACGGGCAAGAAACCCTCGCGCGAGAGCAGGCCGGCCACGTGCGATCCGATGTAGCCCGCGCCTCCGGTCACGAGCACGCGCGGTCTGGTCGAGCCCGATGGCATGCGACCGAGGTTAGCACGTGCAGGACCTGGAGAAAACGAGCGGAAGGTCGCGGGTGGAAGGTCGCGGTGAAGGTCACAAGGAAGGTCGCGAGTGGAAGGTCACGGGTGGGAGGTCGCGAGAAAAGTGATGCGCCGGCAGTCCTTGCATGGGCACGATGGCCCAGGGAGAGGGCATCGGCCGGGCTCGCCAGGAGCCGAAAATGAAATAGATTGCACGAGCACCACGTGGTTGCTATATTGGTTCTGGTGCTCCCGTCGAGGATCAGGTGGCTGTCCATCGGGACGATCGCGGTCGTGGTGGCGGCCTCTCTCGTGGTGGCCCTGGGGGGGGAGAGCGTGTGGGGGGCCGGCGAATGGGAGAGCACGGCCCTGCACGGGGCGTTCTCGGCCTCGTGCGCGCTGCTCTCGTTCGGGATGGCGGCCCTGCTCTGGAGCCGCAGGGCGGAGCCCAGGATCGGGCGATACTGGGTCGCGTCCATCGGGTTCGCGGGCATGGGCGTGTACGACTGCTTCGCGGCCGGGGTGTCGAGCCCGGAGCTGATGGAGATCTTCCACGTGTCGAGCGCCGCGGCCGGCGCGCTGTGGCTCGGGCTGACGCTGGTGCCGCGCGTGTTCAGGCCGATCGATACGCCTCGTCCGTGGCCCCTCCTTGCGGCCTTCGTCAACGTGGCCGTGGCCCTGGTGCTCCTGATCGTCGTGCACGACGACCCCTCGCTGGTGCGCGAGGGGTGGCTCGGCGCGGCCGCCCGGATCGGTGAGCATGTCGCGGGTGTGCTGCTGTTCGCAGTGGGGATGCGGTTCTTCGTGGAGCTTCTGCGCGAGGGGCGGATGGAGGATGCCCTGTTCGCGGCGTTCGGGATCCTGTCGGCCCTGTCGCGCCTGACCGGGATCGTCACCCACGAGTGGCACACCCAGTGGTGGATCTGGCACGGCATGAAGCTCGTGGCCTTCGGCGGGATCATGGCGTTCTTGATGTTCGATCACCGCAGGATGGTCGAGACCCTGACCGGCGGGCTCGCGTCGCAAAGGTCCGTGGAGGAGAAGCTCAGAAGGAGCGAGCGCCAGTACAGGCTTTTGGCCGAGAACGTGGCCGACGTGATCTGGGTGTGCGACCTCGATCTGCGGTTCACCTACGTGAGCCCGTCCGTGAAGCGGCTGTCGGGCCGCACTCCCGAGGAGGAGATTGCCACACCTTTGACAGAGAAGGTCACACAAGAGACTGCTGGCAGGCTCATCATGAATCTCACCGAGGAGCTGGCGCTGGAGGCGTCGGGCACGGCGGATCCGGGCCGCACGCGTCTTCTCGAGATGGAGCTTTTACGCAAGGACGGGTCGCTGGTGCCCGCGGAGACCACCGTTTCGATCGTCAGGGACGAGGACGGCAAGCCGGTGGGGCTTCTCGGGATCACGAGGGACGTCTCGGAGCGCAAGCGCCAGGAGGCGGAGAAGCGCAAGCTCGAGAGCATGCTCATCCAGGCGCAGCGCATGGAGGGTCTCGGCAGGCTGGCGGGCGGCATCGCGCACGACTTCAACAACATGCTGTCCGTGATCATCAACTTCGCGCAGTTCGTGGCCGACGACCTGCCGCAGGGCGACCCGAAGGCTGACGACGTGGCAGAGATCAAGAAGGCGGCGCGCAGGGGCGCGGACCTGACGCGGCAGCTCCTCGAGTTCAGCCGCAAGCAGGCCGTGAGCCCTGAGGTGATGGACCTGGGGTTCGTGGTGCGAGACATGGAAGGGATCCTGCACCGCACCATCGGAGAGGATGTCGCGCTGGACATGTCGCTCGTGGGCAAGGGGCACTTCGTCGAGGCGGACCCCGGGCGCATCCAGCAGGTGCTCATGAACCTCATCGTGAACTCGCGGGACGCCCTGCCCGCCGGCGGGAGCATCCACGTGAGCGTGGACACCGAGGAGGTGTCGGACAAGGGGGTGCTGGACCGGTCCCTGGTTGCCGGGCTGGGGACCGGGCGCCACGTGCGCCTGCAGGTGAGAGACACGGGAACCGGCATGAGCGAGCAGGTGGTCACGCGGGCGTTCGACCCCTTCTTCACCACCAAGCCCAAGGGCAAGGGCACTGGCCTGGGGCTCTCCACGGTCTACGGCATCGTCACCCAGGCCAAAGGAAGCGTGGCCATCGACTCGAAGCCGGGACGCGGGACCACGGTGAGCGTGTGGCTGCCCGAGGTCGAGGAAGGCGACGGAAAGCCGAGGCATTTGTCGTCGCCGCCTCCCTCGTCCGGCAAGGGCAGGACCGTGCTCGTCGTGGAGGACGAGCCTGCCGTGCTCGACCTCATCACGCGCATCCTGTCGAAGCAGGGATATACGGTGCTCGCGGCAAACAGCCCGGAGCGGTCGCTCGAGCTGTCGCGCACCTACGAAGGCAAGGTCGATCTGCTGCTCACGGACGTCATCATGCCCGGCCTGTCGGGCGCCGAGCTGGCGGACGTGATCCTGGCCGACCGGCCGGGCACGAGGGTCCTGTTCATGTCGGGCTACACGGACGACGTCATCGGCGAGCACGGGGTGCTCGAGGAGGGCGTGGACTTCATCCACAAGCCCTTCGAGGTGCACGAGCTCATCAAGAAGGTCGCCGGGTCGATGATGCAGGAGCTTCCGGCAGACCGTCCGTACCGCTGAGCGCGGCTTTCGATCCTGCTTCGGGGCCGATGGGGGGTCAAACGATCCGGCCTGAGGAGCGTCAAAGAAACATGGCAGCCGGGAGCATGGCACGGATGGCGGCCTGGGCCCTGGTGGCGCTCGGGGCGGCGAGCGTGAAGCTCGTGGGCGAAAAGGACGAAGACGCCCAGGGAGGCGAGCCCCCTGCCGCGGACGGCGCTCCCATCGTCTCGTGGGTGGCGCCCGGTCAAGGGGGCAACGCGCCCGAGGACGGCGGGTTCGGC
>JBFYZU010000080.1:0-4211 GCA_041309365.1 Myxococcota bacterium | reverse complement strand
GTCGTCCATGTGCACGGTGCCCGAGGGCGTGGAACCGCTCCAGTTGCCGTCCGCCTTGCCCAGGATGACCACCTGCACGAAGTCCGCGTCGTGGCTCACACCCGTGACGGTCCGCTCCTCCTCGTCGTCCACCCACAGCCCCACCCAGTCGTGCATGCGCACGCCCACCACCACCGTGTGCCAGCCGTCGTCGATCGCCAGGGTCGATGCGTCGATGGTGCCGTCCGGGAGCTCCAGCGCCAGGGCGTACCTGGCACCATCCTGGGTGAGCCTCAGCCCCACCATGACGTTCCAGTCGCCGTCGCGCATCCTCACGAGCGCCACGTCCTCGCCCGCCGGGATGGTCACGCTCGCCGGATCGAAGGAGAAGCTCAGGTAAGTGTCCCTTGGGAACTCCAGGTGAGGCCACTCGGTGAGGTGGTAGCGCTGCAGGTAGTGCTGGCCCTCGCCGGTCAAGTCCACGGCCAGGCCGCCTGAGCCGTTCCGGGCAGCCGAGGCGGCCACGTTCACATTGCCATCGCCGAAGTCCTCCCACATGTCCGAGATCCCGGGCCCGTCGCACCCGTCCGTCCACACCAAGTAAGCCTCTGGCCAGGTCGGGGGCGCAGCCTGCGTTGCACCGGCTGCGAGCACGATCGTGAAAAAGAGAGCCCTGGGGCCTCTCACGGCAGCCCCGGGAACGAGTCCACGTATTTTATCTGCAGGTCCGGGAACGACTCGACGATCTTCACGTTGCCCCACAGCTCGATGCCGCGCAGCGTGCAGTCGTCGTGCACCTCGTCGTCTGCGGGCAGATACACCGTGCACCCCACCGTCGCCAGGCTCGCCATCACTGCAGAGAAGCTCCCCGTCATCCCCATCTCCATCTCCGAGGTTCATCCAGGCATCGAGAACGATTCTAGTTGCGCCGGCGGGTGTGGGCAAGCGCAGCGATCCGTCCGACGCTGCTCCCAGTTCGTATCTACTCGAAGACGTCTCGCTCACTCACGGCCTCAATGACAGCCGATCACGGCCATGTGCACGCCTGCGCCTGCGCCGTGGGGCGTCCATACGATGGCCGCACCGTCAGGCGTGCCGGCAACGTCCACGTGCAGCGCCTCGCCTACCCTCACCTCGGTCACGAGCACCGGGTCGCCGACCATGCCTCCGTCAACACCGAGCCTGGCCGCCCACATGTCGAACAGGTACGAGGCTCCCCTCTTCTCCCTGCGGTTCTCCAGCCACACGGCCCACACGTGCTCCTGAGCGCCGCGTAGCGCCATGAGCCACGCCGACGTCTTCTTCTGCAGGTCGCCGAGGGCGCCCGACTGCCTGCCGTCCGTGCCGAAGCCCGGCACGCTCACGAGCTTGCCCGGCCCAAGCCTCGCCACGAAGATGGACGAGGCCGTGACGGCCACGGGCAACCTGTCGGCCGACAGGCCCACCGGGAGGTCGCTCTCCATCCTGGGCTTCATCTCGATCTTCGCCGCCTCGCCGACCGGCCTCGCTTCCAGATCGATGCTCCCCGTGAAGTATCTCGTCTCGCCGTCGTCTCGCACCCGCGCCGCCACCCAGCGGCCCACAGTCCCCGTCCATGCGATGGCCAGCGGGAAGTCCATGCTGTCATGCGCCGTGCTCGCCGCGGCCGGAGCGAGCACCTCCTCTGGCCCGTGCCTCCGGAACGGTGGCAGGTCGAAGCTTCCGGCCATGAGCCGGTCGGCCAGGCTCCCCGTGGCCGCCAGCGCCAGGACCCGCTCCCCGGTCCAGGCGAACGCCACCTGCCTGTCGAACTGGATGGTTGTGCCGTTGAGCACGCACACGGGGTTTCCCGCCCGTGCTCCGTCGGTGCCCATGGCCAGCACGGCCGCGCACACCTTGCGTCCCTCGTCCCTCCTGAGGTTGCCCGCCACCAGGTACTCGTCGCCGGTCCACATGATGTCGAGCTCTCGCAGCACCTCCCGCATGGGCGCGTCCTTCGCGTCCGTGGCCACCACCGACGTGCCTCCCAGGAGCTTTCCTGACGCGTCCGCCTGCGCGAACAGCACATCTCCTCCCGTGAGCCACGCCACCCCGAAGCGCGAGCCCGTCCACGTGGCCGCGGGCGTGGCCGCCGCCGCCTCGGTGCCGGCGAGCACGTGAGGCCCGGCCTGGAGCTGGCACGACGCGAGCCCCACGGGCGCTGCCCCTGTCGTCTCAGGCTCCTGGCCGGCAGTGGCCCCATCGACAGGCCCACCTCCCTTGTCGCCCTGGCCCCCAGAAGGCCCGCAGCAACCTCCCGCCACGACCCCGAACGTCATTGCCATGGCCATCGCCATCCTGTTCGCCGGATGCATCCTCATGCAGGCCATGCTACCACGAAAGCCGTCCATGCACGCCCCGGAACCGGTTACACTCGGAACCGGTTACCCACTTCCTGCCGGGAATGCTAGAGTATCGTCCACCAGGGTCGCACGCCGGCTTGGTGCAGGAGGTGAGCTGCACTGGCACGAGGTGGACGACGAAACAGAGAGGGGGGTCGTGGCGACCGGTGATATATGGGGTATGCTGGTCGCGGAGGGGACTGGACGACGAGAGGAGAGCTCGGATGATGAGAGGACTTCGCATCGCCACGGCCTGGCTCGCCGCTTTCTCCGTGCTGGTCGGCGGTTGCGCGGCCAGCGAGGACCTGTACTTCACGCTTGATGTCCTTGCGGACCCGGGAATCGATCCCGCCTGGGACGCCATGGAGACGGCCATGGATCCCGGCCCGGACACATCGGCCGATACGTTCGCCGACGTACCCTCGGACACCCTCATGGACACCGTGATCGACGTGCCTTTCGACACCTACGCCGATACCATCGTCGCCGACACCTTGCCGGACACGACCGTTGTGGACACCTACGTCGACACGACCGTTGTGGACACCTACGTCGACACGGCCGTTGTGGACACCTACGTCGACACGGCAGTGGTGGACACCTACGTCGACACGGCCTCCGATATCGTGGTCCATCACACCTGGAGCGAGTACTTCGACGGAGTCTCCAACGTGAGCCAGTGCGCCTCGTGGGAGACTTTCCGGCTGGGGCTCGCGACGAGCGGATACACCACCATGACCTTCTCCGGGACCTTCGACCCAACCGGGATCTCCTGCACCGACCCGATTGTGGTCCAGCAGTATGCGGACGCGTTGCGCACCGGGACCGGAGTGCACCTCACATGCGGCGGCCGCGTGTGGTCCATGTGCAACAGGGGCTCACACCTCGAGGCGTGGATCGACGCTCCCTCCCTGTGCGACCTCGCCAACTGCCCCGACCCCGGCTACATCATCCGTCCCTGCTTCTCCACCACCAATGTCTGGTGCGCCGCCAACGCGGACACGTGCATAGGCCCCAGCCAGACCGTGACCCTCGACTTCTATTGATCGTTTCTCCACCGGGATCGCCGGTGCATCGTTTACAGCCTGGCAGCAGGCAGGGCGTGGCGTCCGGCCGGTGGATTCGTGCACTGGCTCCGGAGAGATTGGCCTCTCGCCGGGATCGTGATAGGGAGGGTGATCATGACACGAACAACCCTCGCTCTCGCCTCGGCTGCCCTCGTCCTTTTCGCCGGCTGCGACCAGGAGCTCACCACGGCCGACACGGTACTCGACACCGGGATCGACACGTCAGCCGATCCGTCGGCAGACGTTTTGGCGGACACCTCGGCCGACACGCCCGCTGACTCGACGGGATGCTCCTGCGACGTCTCGCAGGGGTGCGTCCTCGTCACCGTCACGAGGCAGGCCGACACGAGCATGCAGCCATGGGTGGTGTGGCCGGCAGACGCGGATGGCACGGGCACGCTCATCGTGAGCGCGACGAGGGAGTCGACGACGCTCGCGCGCGAGACCGTGACGGGCGCGAGCTACGTGGCAGCGGGAGCCAGCAACACGGTGGAGCTGTGCGTCACCCCGGGCGCGGTGGAGGTGCGGGCCTTTTTCGACGATGACCTGGACGCCTCGCCCGATGCGACCTACAGCGCGGACTACCTGGACTCCTGCCTCGGGGAGAACGACGGCTGCTTTCGCTGCGTGAACACCACGGTGGCCGCGGGAGGGACCGTTTCCGTGAGCGCCGACCTCGTGGGCTCCTGCGACTGACTCGAACGGAGGATGGTACGGGCCTTTCGATGCCGGGATGAGCGATCGAGTCGCACGTAAGTACGCTTCAACCTACCCCATGGACATGCCCGGGTGCGCGTGCGGCAAG
>JBFYZU010000079.1:0-22879 GCA_041309365.1 Myxococcota bacterium | reverse complement strand
CGTGGAGTGCTCCTACGGCCTGGTCTGCGACCCGGACACGGGAACCTGCGCAGACGATCCCTGCGCCGGAGTGGACTGCCGCGATCCCCTGGTCTGCGTGGACGGCGATTGCGTGGACGACCCCTGCTCCTACATCACCTGCCCCGACGGGTTCGAGTGCCAGGAGGGGACGTGCATCGACGACGACCTCGTGATCGAGCCCGAGCCCGACCAGCCCACGGACGCAGGCACGGACGCCGACGACCCGGTCCGCATCCTGGCGACGGGAGCCGGCGGATGCGCCGGCTGCACGGTGACCGGAGCCGGAACCGGCGCCAGCGGCCCGCTCGCCCTCATCCTCGTGCTCGCCCTGGGCCTTGTCGTGACCCTCGGCCGGGGCATCAGGCGTACCTTCCCTTTCGTCCTGACCGCGGCGCTTCTCGCCCTGGCTCTCGCCGGCTGCAACGAGGTCCCGTGGTGCCTCGACAACTGCGACCAGGGGGATGCGACCGCGGACGTCGACCCGGACGGCACGGGCGACGGCGCCGTGGATCCCGACACGCTGTCCGACACGCCCGGCGACACGGCGGTGGATTACGACGTACCCGACGTGTGCAACCCGGAAGCGGACGAGCTCTGCAACGGTGCCGATGACGACTGCGACACGCTCATCGACGAGGGCTTCGACCTGGACAACGACCAGAACAACTGCGGCTCGTGCGGCAACCGCTGCGAGCTGCCCCACGCCTACGTGCGGTGCATCGAGGGCGAGTGCGTCATCGACCCCGAGCGCGGCTGCGACGTCAACTTCTACGACTGCGTGGCCGACGACCCGGCAGACCTCGAGACCATGGGCTGCGACACGTACTGCATCCGCACGCGCGACGACGACAGCCACTGCGACGGCTACGACAACGACTGCGATTGCGAGGTGGACGAGGACATCGACCTCGCCACCGATGTCGACAACTGCGGCGTGTGCGGCCGGAGCTGCCGCTACTACAACGCCGAGCCCACCTGCGTGAGCACGACGGGCCTGGCCGAGGACGCGGAGTGCGTCATGGGCCCCTGCGACCCGGGCTACCACGACCTCGACGAGGATCCGAACACCGGGTGCGAGTACGAGTGCAACCTTTGCCAGCGCACAGAGGGCGCCTGCGAAACGGGGCTGACCTGCTGCACGCCGGGCGGCGACGAGACCTGCGACGGCATGGACGACGACTGCGACGGCGACATCGACGAGGACGACCCCGGAGGCGACGTGCCCTGCGGCTCGGACATAGGAGAGTGCTCGGTGGGCGTCCTCCACTGCGTGGGCGGATCCCTCGCGTGCCAGGGCGACGTGGGGCCCGGGCCGGAGACGTGCAACGGCCTGGACGACGACTGCGACCTTGGAACCGACGAGCCCGACGAGGGTGAGACCCTGCTTCCCGACGAGGGTCTCAACTGCGGCGAGTCCATGGGCGACTGCGAGCGCGGCCTCACTGTCTGCGTGGACGGCGCCATCGACTGCGAGGGCGAGACGGGGCCCGTGGCCGAGATCTGCGACGGTCACGACAACGACTGCAACGGCCTCATCGACGACGGCTCCATCGCCGGCCTGGGCACCTTGTGCGGAGACGACACGGGCGAGTGCGTGGCGGGGGTGGTGACCTGCGTCGCGGGCGTGCCCGTGTGCCTGGGGCTCGTCGAGCCCCGCTCCGAGGTCTGCAACGGCCTGGACGACGACTGCAACGGCTCCGCCGACGACTCCGTGCCCGGCGCGGGAACCGTCTGCGGCTCGGACGTGGGCTCGTGCACCACGGGCACCATGCAGTGCGTGGGCGCCACCTTGATCTGCCAGGGAGAGGTGAGGGCCGTGACCGAGGTCTGCAACGGCCTGGACGACGACTGCGACGGCCTGCCGGACGACGGCAACCCGGGCGGCGGCGCGGCCTGCGGCATCGACACGGGCGAGTGCCGGAGCGGGACCATGCTCTGCGTGGCCGGCGTCATGGTGTGCCAGGGCGACATCGGCGACACGCCGGAGATCTGCGACGGCCTGGACAACGACTGCAACGGCCTGACCGACGACGGCGCCATCCCGGGCATGGGGGCCTCCTGCGGCTCGGACACGGGCGAGTGCGTGGCAGGCGTCATGACCTGCGTGGGAGGCCTTGCCGTGTGCGTGGGCGAGGTGGGACCCAGGCTCGAGCTCTGCAACGGGCTGGACGACGACTGCGACGCCACGGTGGACGACTCCGTGCCAGGCACGGGCACGGCCTGCGGTTACGACACGGGCGAGTGCGTGAGCGGGACCATGCAGTGCGTGGCAGGCGTCATGACCTGCCAGGGCGCGACCGGGCCCGTGGCCGAGGCGTGCAACTCCCTCGACGACGACTGCGACGGCTCGTCCGACGAGGGCGACCCCGGCGGCGGCGCCCTCTGCGGGACCAGCGTGGGCGAGTGCGTGGCCGGGACCGAGCACTGCGTCTCGGGCTCTGTCGTGTGCCAGGGCGCCGTGGCCGGCTCCGCCGACGTGTGCAACGGTCTGGACGACGACTGCGACGGCACCATCGACGACGGCGACCCCGGCGGCGGCGCCTCCTGCGGCACCAACGTGGGCGAGTGCGTGGCCGGGACCGAGCACTGCGTGAGCGGCTCGGTGGAGTGCGTGGGCGACGTGGGGCCGACACCCGAGCTGTGCGACACGCTGGACAACGACTGCAACGGCTCCACCGACGAGGGCACTCCCGGCGCGGGCACTCCCTGCGGCATCGCAACGGGCGAGTGCTCTGCCGGAACCATGCAGTGCGTGGCAGGCGTCATGATCTGCCAGGGCGCCGTGGGCCCCATGCCCGAGCTGTGCGACACGCTGGACAACGACTGCGACGGCTCGTCCGACGAGGGCGACCCCGGCGGAGGCGCCGCCTGCGGCTCGGACACCGGAGAGTGCGTGTCCGGCAGGATGCACTGCGTCTCGGGCGCCGTCGTGTGCCAGGGCATGGTGGAAGGCACGGCCGAGGTCTGCGACGGCCTGGACAACGACTGCGACGGCGTCACCGACGAGGGCAACCCCGGCGGCGGCGGCGCCTGCGGCTCGGACATCGGGGACTGCGTGTCGGGCACCGAGACCTGCGTGGCAGGCCTCATCACCTGCGTGGGCGAGGTCGCCCCGAGCATCGAGCTTTGCGACACCCGGGACAACGACTGCGACGGCTCCGTCGACGAGGGCACGCCCGGTGCGGGCTCTCTTTGCGGCACGGACACGGGCCAGTGTGTGGCAGGCACCATGCAGTGCGTGGGAGGGACCATGGTCTGCCAGGGCGCGACCGGGCCCGTCCCGGAGTCCTGCAACCTGCTCGACGACGACTGCGACGGCTCGTCCGACGAGGGCGACCCCGGCGGCGGGCCTTCCTGCGGCACGGGCACGGGCGAGTGCGTGGCAGGCACCATCCACTGCGTGAGCGGCGTGCTCACATGCCAGGGCGCCGTGGCCGGCACACCCGAGGTGTGCGACGGCCTGGACAACGACTGCGACGGCACGGCCGACGAGGGCAACCCCGGCGGCGGAGCCGCCTGCGGCACCGATACCGGCCAGTGCGTCTCCGGCACGCTCACGTGCATGGGCGGCTCCTTGACCTGCCTCGGAAACGTCGGGCCGGTGGCCGAGAGCTGCAACACGCTCGACGACGACTGCGACGGTACGGTGGACGAGGGCACGCCCGGGTCGGGAACATCCTGCGGCTCCGACACTGGCCAGTGCGTGACCGGCACCATGCAGTGCGTGTCCGGCGCCATGGTCTGCCAGGGCGCCGTGGGCCCCTCGTCGGAGCTGTGCGACACGCTGGACAACGACTGCGACGGCACGGCCGACGAGGGCAATCCCGGCGGCGGGGCCTCCTGCGGCATCGGCACGGGCGAGTGCTCTGCCGGAGTCGAGACCTGCGTGGCAGGCGCCATCACCTGCGTCGGGTCCGTGGGTCCCACGCCCGAGACCTGCGATGGGCTGGACAACGACTGCGACGGCACGCCCGACGACGGGGACCCCGGAAGCGGGGCGTCCTGCGGATCCGACGTGGGCGACTGCGTGGCCGGCACCATGCACTGCCTGGGAGGCGCCCTGCAGTGCGTGGGCGACATCGGGCCGACGCCCGAGACCTGCGACACTCACGACAACGACTGCGACGGCTCCACCGACGAGGACTACCTCTTCCAGATAGACCCCACCAACTGCGGCTCCTGCGACCACGACTGCGCGGCAGAGGTGAGCGCCCACGCGATCTACACGTGCAGCGCCGGCTCCTGCCGCGTCGTGGGCTGCGACCTGAACTGGTGGCCCGGTCCGTCCCAGGGCTGCACCTCGGGCTCTTCCTGCTGCACCTACTACTGCGAGTACTCGGGCAACGAGGTGTGCGACGGCCTGGACAACGACTGCGACCAGCTCGTCGACACGGCGGATCCCGGCCTCGTCACGGTTTCCAACTTCTGCGAGCAGCTCGGCGCCTGCAACGGTTCTTCTCCCCAGTGCACGAGCTGCGGCGGCAGCACGGGCTGGTTCTGCAGCTACGGGCCTTCGGTGAGCCTCGCCGCCGACTGCAGGACCATCAACCCGGAGTCCGGCACCTGCGACAACCTGGACAACGACTGCGACGGCACGGCGGACGAGCAGTTCCCCCTCAAGGGCACGGGCTGCACCGCCGGCATCGGCGCATGCCTGGACACGGGGTTTTACGTGTGCAAGACGGACGGCTCGGGCGTGGAGTGCAGCGCCACTGCCGGTTCCGGCAGCGCGGAGCTCTGCAACGGCACGGACGACGACTGCAACGGCACCGTGGACGACTTCGCCTACAACGCCTGGTCCACCATCGGCGCGGTCAACGTGAACGGCCAGTACATCTTCCAGCACGAGGCCTCCCGCCCCAACGCCGCCTCCTGCGACCCCGGCACCGAGCGCTACGACTCGGGCACCGGGCTCCTTATCTCCAAGGCGTGCTCCAGGACCGGCGTCAGACCCTGGACGAACGTGTCCTGGACCGACGCGCAGCAGGCCTGCATGAACCTGGGCTCGGGCTGGGACCTGTGCACCGCGGCCCAGTGGCAGGATATCTGCGAGACCTCTTCCAACTACGCCTACCCCTACGGAAACACCTACCAGGCGAACACCTGCAACGGCAACGACTACGACACGAACTGCCCGTGCGGCGGCACATGCCCCTCTGGCGACAACGACGAGATCCTGAACACGGGTTCGCTGTCGGGATGCTGCTCGAACTGGGGAGGCACCTGCGTCTACGACATGAGCGGGAACGTCAAGGAGTGGACCAGCACGTGGCGGCTCTCCAAGGACACGGACGGCGACACGGTCCTCGACGATCTGTACGAGGTCCGCGGCGGCGCCTCGAACCAGCACGCCATCGGCCTGACCTGCAGCTTCGACTTCACCATCGCCGTGGACTACTTCACCTTCCTCAACCTGAGCTTCCGCTGCTGCCATCCATAGAAAGCGAGCAATCCATGATGACCCGCATCGTGGCCTTCACTGCCCTCGTCCTCTCATCGTGCGGGGGCACCACCGATGTCCTGGGCGGAGACGTGGGGACCGACGGATCGTTGCCCGACACGCCAGCCGACGGCGACATCGATCCCGTCCTGGACACGATCCTCGACACGTGGAACGACCCCACCATCGACGTCATCACCGACACCGGCCTCGTGGATCCCATCGCCGACACGACCCCCGCGTGCGTGACCGAGGGCTGCCCCACCTGGCCCGACGGTGGCGCGCCCTGCTGCCCGGGCCTCGTGTCCGTGCCAGCCTGCGACGGCTCGGACCCCACGTGCACGGACGGTCGGCTGTTCTGCGTCGCCTGCGGCAACGGGAGCTGCGACCCCTTCGAGACCCGCAACGGATGCTTTGCGGACTGCGGCAGGGACACCTGCGACCTGTACACGGGCTTCGGGTACAGCTGCGGAGACACGGTGATGAGCTGCTCCTGCGATCCGGGAGGGTGCATGCCCGAGTGCATCGGCTCCAGCGCGGGGATGTACTGGATGAACCCCTGCACCGGAGAGATGACGGACGTGCACTGCGCGTCCTTCATGGAGCCGGCCTGCAGGTACGTGGGCTCCTGGTCCGAGGGGTGGTACATCCTGGACCCGGCGGGCGTTGAGCACATCGTCTACTGGGATCTGTGCGCCCCCATCTGGCATTGCTCCTGATACCTTCCTGAGAAGCCCTCGACGGTGAGAGTCATCCTGCGATCGCACGGCGGCGCTCGTATTGACGCGGCAGGGCCAAAGCTGGGATAACCTTCACTGCCCGCAGGGTGGGCAGAACGGGGAGGTTCCATGGAAGCAGGCACACCCACGAAGAGCAAGCTTCTGCCCGAGAGCGCATACCGGGAGCTCAAGCCGGGCGAGACGTACGATCCCGTCGTCGGGCCGGACACAAAGGTGGCCGAGGTCACGGTGAGATCCGTGCTCATCGGCGTGGTGATGGTCGTGATCTTCACCTTCGCGGCCGCCTACATCGGGCTCAAGGCCGGCAACGTCATCGAGGCCGCCATCCCCATCGTGATCCTGGCGGTGTTCATCGGCAAGCTTTTACCCAGAAAGAGCACGATCCTCGAGAACGTCATCGTCCAGAGCATCGGCCAGGCCTCTGGCGTCATCGTGGCAGGCGCGGTCTTCACCATCCCGGCGCTCTACATCAACCAGCTCCAGCCGAACCTCCTTCACATCTTCATCGCGTGCTTTCTGGGCGGGGCGCTGGGCGTGGTGCTCATCATCCCGCTCAGGCGCTACTTCGTGAAGGAGGAGCACGGCAAGCTTCCCTTCCCCGAGGCAACGGCCATCAACCAGATCCTGGTGTCCGGCGAGGAGACCACGGGATCGGGCGGCAAGGTGCTCCTCACGGCCTTCGGGCTGGGCGCCGGGTACGACTTTTTCATCGAGACGGTGCACCTGTGGAACCAGCACCTGAACTCGAAGGTGCTCCTGGGCGGGTTCGGCAGGTGGTTGGCCGATCTGCGCATGGAGCTCAAGGTGGACGCGGCAGCGGCCCTGTTCGGGCTCGGCTACATCATCGGAATCAAGTACTCGGCCATCATCGCCGCCGGGTCGGTGCTCTCCTGCCTGGTCATCGTCCCCATCGTGTTCCACTTCGGGTCGGGGCTGGACCACCCGCTCATGGAAGGGCACTCCCTGGTGCGGGACATGGGCGCCGGCGACGTGTTCGCGCTGTACGTGCGGCCCGTGGGCATCGGCGCCATCGCGGTGGCCGGCTTCATCGGCATCATCAAGATGGGCCGCATCATCGTCGGCTCGGTGAGCCTGGCATTCAAGAGCGGCGACAGGCACGAGGCCGGAGCCTCGGTGGCGCGCACGGACCGGGACCTGAAGCCGAGGACGCTCCTGGCGATCCAGGGCCTCTGCGTGCTGGCCATGGGCGTGTTCTTCTGGTTCCTGAGCCGGGACCTGAAGATCGCCCTCATCGGCACGGGCATCGCCTACGCGCTGGTGTTCTTGTTCACGCCGGTGGCGGCGAGGGCCATCGCCATCGTGGGAGTGAACCCCGTTTCGGGGATGACGCTCATCACCCTCATCATCTCCTGCGTCACGCTGGCCGCGGTGGGCCTCAGCGAGGGCGCGGTGGGACAGACCGTGGCTTTGCTCATCGGGTGCACGGTGTGCACGGCGCTCTCCACCTCCGGGGCGTTCATCTCGGACCTGAAGATCGGCTACTGGCTGGGCGCAACCCCGAGGGAGCAGCAGCGCTGGAAGTTTGTCGGCATCGCCGTGGCCTCCCTCTCGGTGGGCGTGGTCATCCTGATCCTGGAGAAGAGCTACGGCTTCACGATCCTCAACGAGGCGGGCCAGCGCATCGCCAACCCCAACCTGCCCGCGCCGCAGGGCAACCTCATGGCCGCCATCGTCAAGGCGCTCCTGGGTGGGGAGAACCAGCCGTACCTCCTCTACGGGCTGGGCGGCCTCATCGCCATCACGCTGGAGATGGTCAAGGTGCCTCCACTCGCCTTCGCGCTGGGCATGTACCTGCCCATCCAGATCAACATGGCCGTGCTCGCCGGCGGGTTCGCGTCGTGGGTCGTCGGCCGCACGGGCGGCTCGGACAGGGTGCGGACCGCGCGCCAGGAACAGGGCACGCTCATCGCGTCGGGCCTCCTGGCCGGCGCGGCCATCATCGGGACGATCGGCGCCACCATGAGGCTGGATCTGGTGGGCAACGTGGCCCGGTATCTCGACGTGACGGCGTACAGCAGGAGGTTCGCCGAGGGCTACTACGAGGGGTTCGAGGGACAACTGGTGAGCCTCCTGATGTTCGTTGGGCTCGGCGTGGCGTGCTGGTCGATAGCCCGCTGGGGGGCGAACGAGGAGATCGGGGCCTCGAAGGACTGATGGAGACCCCTCGAACGTCATGACGACCCTCCTGGACGACTACAGACCGCAGTTCGACAGCTACAAGACGCTCATGCACCGCAGGATAAGGGAGATCCTGCTCGTCTCGAGCCTTTACGACGCGTTCATCCTCGAGGAGGACGGCAGCCTCGTCGACCAGATCTGGGAGCAGTACGTGGAGAGGAGGCTCACGCTGCCGCCCTCCATCCAGCGCGTCTCGAACATCGAGAAGGCCCTGGAGAGGGCCAGCGATCCCAGCATCGACCTGGTGCTGACCATGTCGCGGCTGCCGGGGCTGGATCCCGTGTTCTTCGCCACGGACGTGAAGAAGATCCGTCCGGACCTGCCCGTGGTCATCATGGCCACGGACCCCGCCGAGCTGCAGTTCTTGCCGGATCCGCAGGAGAGGAGCCGTCTCGGGGTGGACAAGGTCTTCCTGTGGAACAACGACGCCCAGATCCTTCTGGCCATCATCAAGCACATCGAGGACGTGCTCAACGTGGAGCACGATACCCTCGTCGGCAACGTGCGCGTGATCCTGCTCGTGGAGGACTCCATCCCGCGCCTGAGCACCTTTCTGCCCCTCATGTACACGGAGCTCATGAACCTCACGCGCAACCTCATCGACCAGGGGCTCAACGACCTGCACAAGCAGCTCAGGATGAGAAGCCGGGCCAAGGTCCTGCACGCGGAGACCTACGAGCAGGGCATGGCCCTGTACGAGAGGTTCAAGCCCTACATCCTGGGGGTGATCTCCGACGTGAGCTTCTGGCGCGGCGGGAAGGTGGACGACGAGGCGGGCTTCGACTTCGTGCGCCAGATCAAGGCAGAAAAGCCCCACCTCCCGGTCGTGCTGCAGTCCGCCGAGCCCCTTTCGAACCAGGCACGTGCATGGGATCTGGGCGCCAGCTTCCTGGACAAGAACTCGCCTTCCATGCTCGCCCAGCTGAGCGAGTGCATGCAGGAGCAGATGGGCTTCGGCGACTTCGTGTTCCGTGACCTCGCGGGCAACGAGCTGGCGAGGGTCAAGGACCCCTACGAGCTCGTGGAAGCCCTGCGCACGGCGCCGGTGGACTCGGTCGTGTGGCACGCGAAGCACAACCACTTCTCCAACTGGCTGGCGGCACGCACCGAGATCACCATCGCCGACGAGATCGCTCCGCGCAGGTGCGAGGAGTTCGGCTCGGGCGAGGACATCCGGGGCTACATCATCAACGTCATCTCCAGGGTGCTCATCGACAAGCAGAGCTACGTGGTCACCGAGTTTCGAACGGAGAGGTCCATCGCGTACGCGGACTTCATGCACCTGGGCAAGGGGTCTCTGGGCGGAAAGGGCCGCGGGATCGCCTTCGTGAGATACCTGCTCAAGAGCACGCCCTCGAGGAACCGTTTTCCCGGCATCAGCATGGACGTGCCGCCGACCCTGGTCATCGGCGCGAACGAGTTCGAGATCTTCATCGACAGGAACGGGCTCAGGGAGCACGCCCTGGTTTGTGAATCGCCCCGGGAGATCTTCGACCGGTTCCAGCAGGGCGAGGTGCAACGCGCGGTGCTGGAGAGCCTCGCGGCGTACGTCGAGAGGGTCTCCCACCCTCTGGCCGTCAGGTCATCGAGCATCCTGGAGGACTCCCACATCCAGCCCTTCGCCGGCCTGTACGCGACCTGCATGGTCGCGAACGACCCGGCCTCGGTCCAGGAACGACTCGAGGACCTGCTCAGGGCGGTCAAGACGGTCTGGTGCTCCACCTACTACCCGGCCCCCAAGGCGTACTTCGCGTCCATCGGCCGGCGCATCGAGGAGGAGCGCATGGCCGTGGTGATCCAGGAGATCGTCGGCCGGCGGCACGGAGCCCATTTCTACCCGACGTTCTCGGGGGTGGCGCAGTCCTACAACTACTACCCCGTGGGAAACATGAAGGCCACCGAGGGCATCGCCCAGGTTGCCGTGGGCCTCGGCAAGATGATCGTGGAGGGAGGCTCGGTGCTGCGTTTCTGCCCCGCTCATCCCAGGGTGCTGCCACAGTTCTCCACCATCGACGACTGGCTGCAGCGCTCGCAGCGGCAGTTCTACGCTTTGCGAATGGACACGCCCTTCGCGAGGTGCGGCCACCATCCCGACGCGAACCTGGAGCTATGCGAGATCTCGCAGGCCGAGGCGGACGGCGAGCTCACCCACCTGGCATCCGTCTACAGCCCGGACGACCGCATGATCCGCGACGGCCTCACGGGCAAAGGTCCGCGCGTGCTGACCTTCCACGGTGTCCTCAAGCAGAGGCGGTTCCCGCTGCCCGAGATCCTGTCCGAGCTTCTGGCGACGTTCACGAGCGCCCTCGGCTGCCCCGTGGAGGTCGAGTTCGCGGTGGACCTGACAGGACGGGATGGCAAGCCGGAGCTCCGGGTGCTGCAGCTTCGGCCGCTCAACACGGGACACGAACGGGACATGGTGGAGATTGGTGGCGAGGACGTGCGCGATGCGTGGATCAGGACCTCGAGGGCCCTGGGCAACGGCGTGTACGAGGGGATCGCGGATCTCGTGTTCGTCAGGCGCGACGCGTTCGAACGATCGCGCACCAGGGAGATGGCCAGGGAGGTCGAGGGGCTGAACCGCGCTCTGGTGGCAGAGAAGCGGGCCTACGCCCTGATCGGGTTCGGCCGCTGGGGATCCTCGGACCCCTGGCTGGGCATCGGCGTGGCGTGGAACCAGATCTCGGGCGCCCGGATCATCGCGGAGGCCTCCATCGAGGGATTCCACGTGGACCCGTCGCAGGGGAGCCACTTCTTCCACAACATGACGTCTCTGGGCATCGGTTACCTCACGGTGAACGGGGGATCCGACTCGGCCTTCGTCGACTGGGACTGGCTCGAATCGCTGCCGACCCTCACCCGCACGGCCCACCTGTCCCACGTGAGGCTCTCGCGACCCGCCCTTTTCAAGATCGACGGACGGACCGGCCAGGCCGTGGGCCTGATGACATCGAACGGCAGAGGTTGACAGGAGGAAGTCATGCACGAGCACCTTCTCGAGGCGGAGTGGATCGCCCTGCGCGACGAGGCGAGGGACTTCGTGCGCGAGGTGCCTCACGACCTGGTGCGCCGCATGGACAGGGACGAGGTGACCTACCCGCGCGAGTTCGTCGAGGAGGCCGGCCGCCGGAACCTTCTGGGCCTGCGCTTCGACAGGTCCCAGGGCGGCAGGGGCGCACCGTGGACGGCAGAGGCGGCCGTCGTGGAGGAGGCCGGAGTGCTGGGCTCTGCCCTCGCCTGTGCCTTCGTGATGCCTTCCATCGTGGGCGAGGCCCTGCACTTTTTCGGCACGGATGCACAGAAGGCGGAGTACCTCGTACCCATGCTGGCTGGCCGCAAGGTGGCGGCCGAGGCGCTCACCGAGCCCAGGGGGGGCTCCGACTTCTTCGGCGCCACCACGCGGGCCGTGCGCGAGGGTGATACCTTCGTCGTCAACGGCACCAAGCGCTTCATCGTGGGCGCCGAGGGCGCCGACTTCTTTTTGGTGTACGTGAAGACGAACCTCGATGCATTGCCTCACAAGTCCATCAGCGTCCTCATCGTCGACCGCTGCGACCGGATCAAGGTGGAGCACGTGTACGGCCTCATGGGAACACGTGGCGGGGGAACGGGCCGCGTCACGTTCCGCAACGTCGAGGTCCCGGTCGAGAACATCGTGGGCGCGATCGATGGCGGCGCCCAGGTGTTCGGCCGCATGATGATGCCCGAGCGCATGACGAGCGCCTCGGGCGCCGTGGGCACGGGCCGCGCAGCGATGGAGGTGGCGGCCCGATACACCATGCGCAGGAAGGCCTTCGGCCGCCTCATCCGGGAGTACCAGGCCGTGAGCTTCAAGGTGGCCGACGCCGTCTCGCGCCTCGACGCTGCCCGGGCCCTGGTGTTCGCGGCGGCGCGGGCCCTGGACAGGGGCACCGACGCCCGCCGTCTCGTCTCCGAGGCCAAGAAGGTGGCCACGGAGGCGGGCTGGGGCGCGTGCCACGATGCCATGCAGGTCATGGGAGGGATCGGCTACACCAGCGTCTACCCCGTCGAGAAGCTCCTTCGCGACGCGAGGCTCATGACCATCTGGACGGGCACCAACGAGGTCATGGATCTGCTCATCCAGCACGAGTACTACAAGGAGCTGGAGCGCACCGCGGGCCAGTCGCGCGACATCGAGAAGGACGTTCCCGACGGAGGCGACATGGAGAAGGTGTTCGAGTAGCCTTTCTCGTGCCCGCAGGCCCGCCTCCTTGCCGGTGAAAGACCCGTGTGCTAGAGAAGCTTCACCCCGATGGCCACCGACTTCACAGCCCTCCTCAAGAGGCAGATCCTGCTCGTCACGGGCAAGGGAGGCGTGGGCAAGAGCACCGTGGCCGCGGCCTTCGCTCTCGTGGCATCGCGCAGGGGCCAAAGGACGCTCTTCGTCGAGCTCGACCGCGACACGTCCCTGGACGGCCTGTTCGCCATGGGTGGAATCGGCCATGCTCCCAGGCGGGTGCACGACAGGCTGTGGGCCACCCAGGTGGATCCGGCCGAGGGGCTCGTGGAGTTCTTGCGCGAGGTCGTGCCGGGCGGGCCGCTCGTGCGCATGGCGGTGTCCGGCCGGATCATGAACCGCTTCTGGAAGGCCACTCCATCGGCCTACGAGATGGTCTCTCTCATCCACCTGCTCGATCTCGCGGACCAGACCGGGAAGGGCGGGCAGCGGAGATGGGACAGCATCGTGGTCGATCTGCCGAGCACGGGGCACGCGCTCTCCTTGCTGGGGGTGCCCGGGACGGCCACCATCATGTTCAAGGTGGGACCGGTCAAGGAGCGGGGAGCGGCCATCCGAGACCTCTTGAGCAACCGGCTGCGCACGGCCATGGTGTGGGTCACCCTTCCCGAGGAGATGCCCGTCAACGAGACCATCGAGTTTCTCCCGCGCTACAGGGAGAAGCTCGACGTGGCACTGGACCACGTCATCGTCAACGGGGTCCATCCAGAGGTCCTCGACCCGGGGGAGCACGACACCTTCGACGAGCTCAAGGAGGCGGTGGAGCCCGGGTCCTCGGAGCTCTACAACCTGGTGAGCCGCGTGGAGGGTCTCGTGATCCGCGGCTCGCGCAACCGCAACCAGATCGACAGGCTCGTGGAGAACGTCGACGCCAGCTTCCTCGAGATCCCCGTGACGCGGGCGCGCGGCCCGGAGCTCATCGGCACCGTGGCAGACGCCATCGAGGGCACGGCCTCACAGGGCAGGAGGCTCGCGTGAGCCTGTCGAGAGTCATCGACGAGAAGCACCTCGTGGTCTGCTGCGGCTCGGGCGGCGTGGGAAAGACCACGACGGCGGCGGCACTCGCGCTGGAGGCCGCCCGCAGGGGGCGCAGGGTCCTGGTGCTCACCATCGACCCGGCCCGCAGGCTGGCCAACTCGCTGGGCATGGAGGAGCTCGACAACGTGCAGCGCACGGTGGAGCAGTCCCGCTTCGCCCGGGCCGGGCTGGACGTGAAGGGCGAGCTCAACGCGCTCATGCTCGATCCCAAGGCCACGTTCGACGATCTCATCCGCAGGCTCGCCCCGGACGAGGCCACGTCCAGGCGCGTGCTGGCGAACCGGGTGTACCACCTCATCACCACCGCACTGGCCGGAACCCTGGAGTACACGGCCGTGGAGAAGCTCTACGACCTGCACCGCCAGGGCATCTACGACCTCATCGTGCTCGACACGCCTCCCACCAAGAACGCGCTGGACTTCCTCAACGCGCCGGGAAAGCTCATCGGCTTTCTGGACGACAGGATCCTGCGCTGGTTCGTGCCCGAGGGGGGTACGGACGGCCAGTTGCACCACCGCCTCGCCCAGCGAACCGGCCTCATGGTGTGGAAGGTGCTGGGCCGGGTGTTCGGAGAGTCCTTCGTCACAGAGCTCGGAGAGTTCTTCTCCTCCATCAGCGGGATGACGGGCGCGTTCCGCACCAGGGCCACGGAGATCGACAGGCTGCTCAGGTCGGCCGACACGGCCTTCGTGGTGGTCACGAGCGGGGACGCCGCCGTCATCGACGACGCGCTCTACTTTTACGGCAAGCTCGTGGATCACAGGATGCCCTTCGCCGGCTTCATCGTGAACCGCCTGAGCCCCGACGGCGGCCCCATCGATCGGGAAGGCCTCGACAGGGAGATGGGGCAGCTCTTTGGAAGCCTCACCCGCAAGGACGTCATCGATCTGGTGGCGAAGCTCGAGGAGGGCTACGGCGTCCTCAGACGCGCCAGCGCCGCCGAGAGGCGCACGATCGACAGGCTGCGCGAGGCCACGGGCCGCACCGGCTTCGTGGTACGGGTGCCCCAGTTCGCATCCGACGTCTTCGACATCCCGGGCCTCGCCCTCACCGCGACCTACATGTTCGGAGAGGGCAACCTGCTCGCACGGGAGGCCTAGGTGGATCTGTTCGACCGGGCTTGCGGGCGAGAGGCCCGCGGAACGCCGCTGGCCGACCTCGCGAGACCGCGCTCTCTGGACGAGGTGGTGGGCCAGGAGCACCTGCTGGCCGAGGGCAGACCCCTGCGCCGGGCCATCGACAACGACACCCTGTTCTCCATGATCCTGTGGGGCCCGCCGGGCTCGGGCAAGACCTCCCTGGCGCACGTGATCGCGAACACCACTGGGTCCATCTTCGTGCCCTTCTCCGCCGTGCTCGGCGGAGTCAAGGAGGTGCGCGCCATCGTGGAGAAGGCCGCCGAGGACCGCAAGTACCACGGACGGCGGACCATCCTGTTCGTCGACGAGATCCACAGGTTCAACAAGGCCCAGCAGGATGCGTTCTTGCCGCACGTGGAGCGCGGCACCATCGTGCTCATCGGCGCCACCACGGAGAACCCTTCCTTCGCGCTCAACTCGCCTCTCATCTCGCGCATGAGGGTGCTCGTGCTCGGATCCCTGGAGCCCGATCACGTGCAGGCCATCCTCCGAAGGGGCACCGAGGTGCTCGCCGAGCGAACGGGGATCAGGCTCCGGATGGCCCCGGCCCACCTGGCCGCCATGGCCGGGGCCGCGGGCGGGGATGCCCGCCGCGCCCTGGGCACCCTCGAGCTCATCGCCAGCACCGTGGCGGGCCGCAGACTGGACGAGCCGTCGGCCGGCCCTTTGTCCATCGAGGTCACGGACGATGACATGCAGAAGGTGCTGGGCGAGAACGCCCTGCGCTACGACCGCAGCGGCGAGGAGCACTACAACGTCATCAGCGCCTTCATCAAGAGCCTCAGGGGATCGGACCCGGACGCGGCTTTGTACTACATGGCCCGCATGCTGTATGCGGGCGAGGATCCTCTGTTCGTCCTTCGCCGCATGATGATCTTCGCGGCCGAGGACGTTGGCCTGGCCGACCCCCAGGCCCTGGTGCAGGCCACGAGCGCCATGTTCGCGTTCGAGCGCGTGGGCCTGCCCGAGGGCTATTTGCCCATGACCCAGGCCGCCCTCTACCTGGCCACGGCGCCCAAGAGCAACTCCTCGATCGCGAGCTACCAGAGGGCGCTCGCCTCGGTGAAGGAGCACGGCCCCTTGCCCGTGCCCATGAACCTCAGAAACCCCGTCACGGACCTCATGAAAGAGCAGGGCTACGGAAAAGGCTACAGCTACCCCCACGACGTGCCCGGCCACTGGGTACCCGAGCGATACCTTCCGGACAGGATCCGCGGCGAGCGCTTCTACGAGCCGTCGGACGTGGGGCACGAGCGCACGGTCAAGGCCCGCCTGGAGAAGATGGCGGAGTATCTCTCGAGGGTGTCGGACGACGGCGAAAAAGGCGCGAAGTGACCCGGCAAGAGTACGAGATGCAGGTGTGCTGGCAGAGCCGCTTCGTCGGTTCGGCCGTGCTCATCGCGGCCGGGCTCGCGCTGGCCTTCTGGCTCGAGCCCGGCACACTGGGCACGATCTCGGGAACCCGGCTCAGCCTGTGCCCGTTTCGCAACCTCACGGGCCTTCCCTGCCCCGGCTGCGGCATGACCCGCGCCTTTCACCACCTGGCCCACGGAGAGCTCCAGGAAGCCCTTCTCTTGAACCCCATCTCCGTCATCCTGTTCGTCTCCTCCATCGTGGAGCTCGCGAACTCCATCGTGGGAGCGGTGCGACGCGGTCGTCCCCTGTTCACGTGGAACGCCTGGTTTTCGACCCCCTCGGGGCAGGTCCTCACCTACGCCCTCGTGATCCTGGTGTTCCTCTTCGGAGGCCTGCGCATCGGTTCCATCCTGATCTTCGCCACGAGCGCCGCCGACGTCTTCGGCGGCTCCATGCTCTGGGCCCTCGTGCACTGACAAAGGGCACGCTCGAGCCGGGCCATCGCAGGAAGATGCGAATCTCGACGCGGGACACGCAAGAACCTTGAAGATCTCCTTGCGAGGCCCGATGATGCCCTGGGAGGTCACCCATGAGAACCATCACCTGCCACGGCGCGGCCCTCGAGGTCACAGGCAGCAAGCACCTTCTCGACGTGGACGGCACGCGGGTCCTCGTGGACTGCGGCGTGTTCCAGGGCCGTCGCGAGGAGGCGCGGCGCAAGAACGAGTCCTTCCCCATCGATCCGGCCACGCTGGCGGCGTGCGTGAACACCCACGGGCACCTCGACCACTGCGGAGCCTATCCGATACTCGCGAAGAAGGGGTACAGCAAGAAGATATGGGCGACCTCGGCCACGGCCGACGTCGCACGCATCGTGATGGCCGACTCGGCACGCATCGCCCAGTCGGACGCTCGTCATCTCGAGAAGCGGATCCGCAAGAACCCCCGCGACCAGCGCAAGGTCGTGCCACCCCTCTACGACGAGGCGGACGCACAGGCCGCAGCGAAGCTCTACGAGCCCATCGCGTACCACGAACGCGTCGAGATCGCGGCCGGGATCAGGGCCACGCTCTTCGACGCAGGCCACATCCTGGGATCTGCCATGGTGAGACTGGAAGTGGACGACGGGAGCAACGGCAGCACCACCATCGTCTTCACGGGCGACCTCGGGCGCCGCAACACGCCCATCCTGCGCGACCCGGAGTTCGTCGGGGACGCCGACTGGCTGGTGTGCGAATCCACCTACGGTGCGCGCCTGCACGACGATCTGGCACTGGCAGAGGACGAGCTCGCAGAGGTCGTTCGCGAGACGGTGGGCAAGGGAGGGCGCGTGCTGATCCCGGCCTTCGCCATAGGCCGCACTCAGGAGCTCGTCTATCACCTGCACCGGCTGCACCAGGCAGGGCGCATCCCGCCGGTACCGGTCTTCGTGGACAGCCCCATGGCCGTGGCCGCCACCGAGGTCTTCCGCAAGCACCCCGAGTGCTACGACGAGGAGACGGTCACGGACTTTCTGGACAGCGGCGAGAGCCCTTTCTCTTTCTCATCCTTGAGGTTCATCAAGGACCCGGAGGAGTCCAGACGCCTGAACGGCACGAGCACGCCCTGCGTGATCATCTCTGCGTCGGGCATGTGCGAGGCCGGCCGCATCCTCCACCACCTGGAGCACGGCATTGGCGACCACAGGAACACCATCCTCGTCGTCGGGTACATGGCGGAGCACACGCTGGGGCGCGCGCTGGCGGACAGGCGACCGCAGGTCCGCATCTTCGGAGAGCCTCACGCGCTGAAGGCGCGAGTGAAGATCCTGAACTCCTTCTCCGCGCACGCGGACAGAAACGAGATAGGCGCCATGGTCGCGAAGATGAACCTGGCGCGGCTCAGAGGCGTGCTGCTCGTACACGGCGAGCCACGGGCCCAGGACATGCTGGCCGCCCACCTGCGCGAGCTGGGGGTCGGGCGCGTCGAGTCGATGCATGCGGGCATCGCCGTACCCGTGTGACCTCGATCCGCCGCGCCGGATCGCCGGCGGTACGGGATACTCAGAGCGAGTCGCGAAGGATCACGTCGGCGTAGTAGCGGACCCGTGAAGCCATCTTTCCGGCGGCCTCGGACCGGCGCAATTGCTTGAGGACCTTGCGCTTGAACCTGTAGGAGCTCATCTTCCACTTCCTGCTCTTCGCGGGCGGGGCGCCCGCGCGGTCCAGCGGCTCGAGCAGGGTCTCGCGAGGATGGCTCCATGTGGCCAGATCCTCGTCCGACACCGTCTCCAGGGCACGCTCGCACACGCTCAGCTTGGCAGCGTCCCCTGCCAGCACGCCGGCCCATTTCTCGACGGAAGATGTCACGGGCCTCGAGTGGTCGGTCACCTTGGGGTCGCCGTAGCTTTTCTCGGTGTGCTCCTTCTTGCCGTACTCGATGGTGCCCTCCTCGAACTCGAGGTCGAGGAACTCGCAAAGCTTGCGCATGCCGGCCACGGGGTCTGTGACCAGGTCCTCGTAACGCACGTGCAGGTGGGGCACGCGGGTCTCCCGCAGGAATCGTGCGATGGCCGGTACGTACCTCGGAAGGAGGGGGTTGTATGCGTAGGCAGCCTCGAAGTCGTCATCGAAGAAGCTCTCCGCGTAGGAGCAGAACACGGCCATGGGGTGACGGGTGAGCACCACGTACCTGGCGTGGGGATAGACCTTCTCGAGGAAGGTCAAGGACAGCGAGTTGGCCGGGGTCTTGTCCATGAAGTAGCGCTTGCCCGTGGGCTCGAGCATGCGCCCGTACAGCACGTCCAGATAGGCACGGCAGGCGTCCAGGTAGTCCTCTTCCGCGTGCGGAAGGTCCTTGACGTACTCGCGCATGGCCTCGGAGGCGTTGATGTGATCGTAGGGAGCAGCGTCCACCCTGTCGAAGTAGCCCACGTAGTGCAAAGGCTGCACGATGTGAGGCTCGGGGTGGGTGGTGATCGAAGAGTGCGACCCGAGCATGCGCTGCAGCATGGTGGAGCCGGAACGGGGAGGGCTGATGACGAAGAGGATCCTGTCCTGCATTCCCCGGTTTTACGTGGAGGCCGTCACGGGATCAAATTCTGGGACGTTGATCGGAAGCCGTCGATCTGCTACCCACTTGGCTCATGATCGCCTTCGAGTACATCGACGGGGAGCTCTGCTGCGAGGGAGTGAAGCTCTCGGTCATCGCATCCGATGTGGGCACACCGTGCTACGTGTACTCGCGGGAAGCCATCATCGGGCGCGTGAGGACCCTCGTCGGAGCCTGGCCGGCATCCAGGACCCCCACCCTGGCCTACGGCATGAGGGTGAACCCCTCGCGCGCCATCTTGTCCCTGCTCGCAGCCACCGAAGCGTGGGTGAGCGTGACCTCGGGCGCGGAGATGATGCAGGCCATGAGGGCCGGCTTCTCTCCGGGCCGCATGATCTTCTCCGGCACCGAGAGGACCGAGGAGGAGCTGGGGCTGGCCCTGAACAAGGGCGTTCACCTCATCGTGGCCGACTCGCGAAGCGAGCTCGACCGCATGGCCCGAAAGGCCATGGACCTCGGCACGAGGGCGCGCACCGCCATCAGGGTGCACCCGTCCGCCGAAGGGCCCAGCAAGGTGGGCATCCCCATGAACCTGGCAGAGAAGGTCTTCCGGCAGGCCGCGGACACCGAGGGCCTGGAGGTGGTGGGGCTCGACCTGTTTTTGGGACGTCACATCAACGATCCGTCCCGGATGCTGGAGCCCCTGGCCGAGGTGGTGACCCTGATGGACAGCCTCGGCGCCGCAGGAGTCATGCTGACCATGCTCGATATAGGCAGCTCGGCCGGCCAGCTTTTCGACGATCCAGGCTTCTGCACAGCCGTGGCCCAGGTGGTGGGAGCCAGGCCGCTGCGCATCGTCATCGAGCCCGGTCGCTCGATCGTGGGGCAGGCAGGTGTCCTCATGACCAGGGTCACGAACCTCAAGGAGAGCGCCGACAAGCACTACCTTCTGGTGGACGGCTCCATCTCGGACCTCGTCGCGCCCGTCCTGTTCGGTTCCCGCCATCCCGTGCGGCCCGTGAGGCAATTCGAACCGCCCGACGCTCCCCTGTTCGACGTGGTGGGCCCCCAGTACGAGACCTCCGATCTGCTCGCTGCGGATCTGCCCCTTGCGGGCGTGGTCCCGGGCGACCTCCTTAGTCACGAGAACGCCGGGGCATTCGGCCGGATCCTGTCGAACAACCTTGGAATGAGGCCACGCCCACCCGAGGTCCTCGTGGAGGGAGACTCCTTCCGCCTCATACGTCGTCGCGAGACCTTCCAGGACATGATCAGGACCGAGACCGACGTGCTCTGACGGTCAGGGGCGCGAGTAGGTCAGAAACTCCACCCTGCCCTGTTCGATGGCATCGCGCAGGTGCCTCTCCTGGGCGCTCAGCGTGCTCGTGCCCGTCTTCACCTCCACGAACACGACCTTCTCGATGCGCCTTGCGTCCATACCGACGAAGACCACGAGATCCACCGGTTTTCCGATGAAGCGTGCCTCGGACGGGCGGTACGGGAAGTCCGGGAAGAAGGGTGCGAGCTGCTCCGACACCTGGCCACCCACGACGGCCCTCTGACGCTTCGCCGTGTCCCGGCGCGCATCCCTGATGCCCTGCTTGAGCCTCACCGCCACGGTCAGGGCGCCCATCATGAAGGCCACCACGAACACGACGATCGTGACGATGACGACGATGAGGACGACCGAACCGTCGCGCATGATCCCTCCCGGGCCATCGAGGCCTCGATGGGACGCTCAGGCCCTCTCGAAGATCACGGCCGGTGCCATGGCCCCACCCGTGCACAGGGTCACGAGCGCCCAGCGCCCGCCGGTGCGCCTCAGCTCGTTGACCGCGGTGATGCTCAGGCGGCACCCCGTGTTCCCCACGGGGTGCCCCAGCGCGATGGCGCCGCCGCTGGGGTTGAGCCTGCCCGGCTCCGCATCCATCTCGTCGAGCCAGGCCAGCGGGATGGGTGCGAACGCCTCGTTCACCTCGAACACGTCCACCTCGTCCAGGGTCAGGCCGGCCTTCTCGAGCACCAGCGGAGTGACGTCGATGGGGCCGGTGAGCATCAGCGCCGGATCGCTGCCTATCACCGCACAGGCATCCACGCGCGCCAGCGGCGCGAGCCCGAGTCGCGAGACCCGCTCGCCGCTCATCATCACCACGGCAGACGCCCCGTCCGTGACAGGGCTCGAGATCCCGGCCGTGATCCAGTCCGTGCCGAGCACGGGCGGCAGCGTGGCGAGCTTCTCGATCGACGTGTCGGGCCTCACGGTCTCGTCCGCTGTCACGGTGATGCGTCCTCCTTTGGCGTCCACGCCGGGCGTGGGCACGATCTCGGCTGCGAAGCGTCCCTCCCTCGTGGCGCGGGCGGCCTTCTGGTGGCTCTCCACGGCAAAGGCCTCGCACTCCTGCCTCGTGATCCCCCACTTCTCGGCGATGGCCTGGGCGGCCTGAGCCTGGTTTCTGAGCTGTCCCTTGACCCTCTTCGCGTAGTACTTGCCGAGCGGCGAGCCCTGATCGCGGCCGTCCGGGAGCTTGCCTCCGAAATCCGACGCGATGGGGTACTTGCTCATGACCTCGCAACCGCTGGCGATGACCACGTCCATGATGCCCGCCCCGATCATGGCGGCTGCCATCTGGATGGCCGTCAGGCTGGAACCGCACTGCCGGTTGACCGAGACGCCCGGCACCCTGTCCGGCAGGCACGAGGCCAGCACGCCGCTGCGCCCCAGGGTGAAGCCCTGCTCGCCCACCTGGTAGACCGTGCCGTTGATCACGTCCTCCACGAGATCGGGATCGAGATCGATGCGGCGGACCACCTCGTCGAGGACGAACCCGAGCAGCTCGGGCACGAACCACTCCCTGAGATATCCGTTTCGCTTGCCAACTGGAGTACGGGCGGCGCTGACGATGAACACATCTCTCATGACCTGCTCCTGCGACCTTGAAGGACGGTACAGCCCGTACGGGCCGCGGGTCAACAACACAAGAGCCGTTGACAGTGCTTTGGCCCTGTGGGTCAATGATGAGGTAACGGACGTGGAGGTGCACGTGGCGTTCTTCGACCTGAGCAAGAAGATGCAGGTCATCCTCATCGCGTCGGGGCTGGCCATGGCGCCGGCCGGGTGCAAGATCCCGGCTTCGGAGCCGCCGGACAACCCCCCGGGGGACGAGCCGGTATCGAAGTCCTGCGCCTCGCTCGATCTGGCCGACGTGCAGGTGGGCGTGACCCGGGTCACTTCCACGAAGCTCGAGCTGGCCATCACGCTGGCCGGCACGTTGCCCGAGGGCACCGAGATATCGGTGGCTGCATCGGCCAAGGGGCTCACCGTGATCCCCTTGTCCTCGGGCTCTGGCGCGCTCGCCGTGGACCTCGATCACTCGGGTATGAAGCCCGGAGAGGTGGGCGAGCTCCTCCTCGACGTGAAGGCCGTGTGCGGTGTCACCTCGAGCACGTTTCGCGAGCGAATCGCGCTGTGCAAGCAGGCGGGAGGCTTCAAGATCCTCGAGGACGGCGATGGGGTCTGCTCCTCACCGCCGGCGCAGGTCGACGCAACGACCGCACCGGACGTGCCCATCCACATCATCGTGGATCCGGCTCCTCCCCCGCCCTACTACGATCCCCCGCCCCCGCCCTACGACCCTTTGCCCCCGCCGCCCATCCCCGA
>JBFYZU010000078.1:0-11950 GCA_041309365.1 Myxococcota bacterium | reverse complement strand
CATGTCCGCGACGATCGGCAGATCGCAGTTGACGTATCGCGCCCTGTCGTCGCCGAGGCTCAATGCGATCGTGGTCTTGCCGCTGCGCCTCACTCCGGCAAGCCAGGCAATGGGAGCCTGCTTCCATGCCTGCTCGATGCGCCCCACCCAGAACGGCCGATAGATCATGTAGTCGTACTTAGCAAATAGTCATACTATTTGTCAATCATGGTAACACATCGTCTCCCCGTTGCCCTGGAACCCGGGATCCGGCCATCGGCCTTCAGTCCCGGTCGCACCGGCCGATGATGGCAGCCCGACGGGACGTCAGATCTTGATCTTGAAGACGTCGATGGAGACGGCAGGGCCACAGGTGGTGGTGACCTGCGCGACGTGAAGGCCGGGTGTCACGGGCGGGTACCAGACGGCGCTGGCGCCGTCCGCCTCGATGCGGCCCGCGGTGACGGTCCATGCGTGCTCCGCCCAGGCGGAGAGCGAGCCCGTCGATCGGGCGGTCAGGTGGATGGCTCCTGCGGACGCAGGCACGGCGACGATCCTCGTGACGAGCGCGCCCTTCGGGAGGGCGTCGGGGATGTCCGCCGGCCTGGAGTCGACGCCGGATGGGGAAGTGTCGATGGGAGCGGAGTGGTAACCCATGGAGTCGGGCACGCAGTCGACGACCATGCAGGCGCTCTCGGGGTCGGACCCCCAGCCCATGTACATGTAGCCCTCGCTCACGCAGATGATCTGCTGCGTGGTGAGCACGCGCTCGTGCGAGCCGGCCACGTCCGCGCACAGCACCCGCCAGGTGACGCTGATCCTGTCCCAGTCCCACCATCCGTACTCGATGGGCCCGCTCCAGCGGTACACGAGCTCGTACTCGCCGCGCGAGATCTCCCGCACCTCGTCGATGGACTTCTTCTCCACGGAGAACTCGGGGAAGCTCTCGTCGATGAACTCCGGAGGCACGTTGAGCAGGACTCGCACGAGCATGGTGGGCCAGGTGACCTCGTGAGTCGACACGCTCACCTGCCACGTGGCAGGATCAGGGCAGATGCCGTGCGCGTCCGGATCGAGCATGTCCGGCGGAGGGTCCACCATCTCGGGCCATGCGTCCGTGTCGAACCCGGTGTCCATGGCGGTGTCCATCGCCGTGTCCGTGCCCGTGTCGCCGTCCGACTCGCCCTGTATGTCCGTTGTGCCGCCGCAGGCGGAGGCCGTTGCGATGGCACCGGCGATGATGAGAGTCTGCACCTTGCGATCGAAGTCGAAGAACGCCATCCTGGTCCCTCCGTGTGGACCAAGGCTAGCACGGGCATGGCGTTGGTCAATAGATCATCCTGCCGGATATCCGGCAAGACGTTTATCCCTTTCGATACGGCATGTTGCGCCGTCAGGAGACACAAGAAAAGAATAAAGTGCTGTCAAACAGGGGCCATGCGCGCATTGGCCGGGGGGGATCTGTCCGATGGGTCATCGGAAGGCTTGACTTTCGCCATGTTGGGCACGATACTCGCGTCACTGGCGTGAAGCCATGATTTACCGTATCGGAGAGAAAACAGGATAAGGGGCCAGAACATAAGGGGATGAGCTCGAATCGTTTTTCCCGGAAATTCTCAGTATCATGCAGATCACGCGTACCGGGATGCAACGCGATCGATACGACGATCCCGTGAGGGCCCAGGAAAAGGAGAATCCACATGGTGCAGTACGAGGACGTTCTCAAGGCGGTCGGGCACAGGATCTCGCACGTGCGCAAGCAGGTGGGGATGACGCAGGCCGAGCTCGCCAAGAAGGCGAACGTGTCGCTCAAGTTCATGTCCATGATGGAGAGCGGAGCGAACGTGTCGCTCAAGACCCTGCTCTCGGTCACCGATGCGCTGGGCATGGATCTCAAGGACATCATCAAGGTCAAGGGGCTGCCCAGGGGCGGTCGCGGCAAGAGGGCCACACCCATCACGTCGGACGAACTGCTGCAGGACTCGACGGCCAAGGAGCTGGTGCGCCGCATCTCGCTCATGTCGCCGGACCAGCGCAGGCGCGCTCTGAAGATCCTCAAGACCGCCCTCTCCGGAGACTGACGCCCCACCGGGCGGCAGGCCATCCCCGGCCGAAGATCGCATCGATTCGCCGGCCGGCTCCGGCCGTCAGCGGCCGCCCTGGAAGATGGCGCGCAGGGCGCGGGCGCGGCCGCGCAGGCCGGAGCGCTGCAGGGCGCGGGCCGCGCCGAGGATGCGGCCGTACATGTCGTGGCTGTAGGGCTGCCAGAACGGGCTCCAGGCCATGGGCAGCTTCACGCGCTCCTCGTTGACGTGGTAGGCGTGGCACAGGTCGCGCAGGCCGTCGTCCGAGTGGATGCGGCCGATGCCGCTCTGCTTCACCCCGCCCCAGGGCGTCTCGGGGCAGGCGTGGGTCACGAGCACCTCGTTGACCATGACCGTGCCGGCCTGCAGCCGCTCTGCCACCCGGCGCCCCTCCTGGGGGTCGGACGTGAACACGTACGCGTCCAGCCCGAACTGCGAGTCGTTGGCGCGGCGGATGGCCTCGTCGGTGCTCTGGACCTTGATGATGGGCAAGGTCGGGCCGAAGGTCTCCTCCTGGATGCAGGACATGTCCTCGGTCACGTCCGTCATGACGGTGGGCTCGAAGAACTGCCCCGGGCCGTCGAGGCGGCGGCCGCCGACCAGGATCTTCGCGCCCGCCTTCTCGGCCTCGCGCACGTGGCGCGCGACGATCTCGAGCTGCATCGGGTCGGTCATGGGGCCCATGTCCGTGCCGTCGTCGAGGGGGTTTCCCACCCTGAGCTTGCGCGTGCGCTCCACCACCTTCTCGAGCACCTTGTCGTAGATGCGCTCGTGCACGTACGCCCGCTCCACCGAGGCGCACACCTGGCCGGCGTTGGCGAACGCTCCCCAGACCATGCTGCCCGCCACGAGATCGACGTTCGCATCGGGCAGCACGATCATGGGATCCTTGCCGCCGAGCTCCATCGAGCAGGGCACGAGAGACCAGCCGCACCGCTCCGCCACCTGCTTGCCCGTGGCCGTGGACCCGGTGAAGTTCACGTAGTCCACGCCCAGCCCGATCACCTCCGACGCCACCTTGCCCGAGCAGGGCAGCACCTGGAACAGATCGGGATCGAGGCCAGCCTGGTCGAACAGCTCGCGGCCCTTCTTCGCGATGAGGGGAGTGAGGCTGGCCGGCTTGAGCAGCACGGCGTTGCCCGCCAGAAGCGACATGACCACCGTGCCGAACGGGATGGTGAACGGGAAGTTCCAGGGCGAGATCACGAGCGCCACGCCGCGAGGCCGGTAGTGGATGTAGCTGCGCCTGTACATGAGCAGGTGGAGCGGGATGCGGCGGTGACCCAGGATGTGCGAGGCGTTGCGCCCGAAGTACGTGCACAGGTCGGCGATGGGGAAGACCTCCATCTCGAGCGACTCCTGCAGCACCTTGCCGTTCTCGCGGCTGATGAGCTCGCAGACCTCCTCGGCCCGGTCCAGGAGCGCGTCGCGAAAGCGCAGGATGACGCGGACGCGGGCCTCGACCCCCCCGGCCTCCCACCTGGCCTGGGCCGCCCTGGCCCGTTCCAGGGCCTCGCGCGCATCGTCGATGGTGACGGTCTCGACCTCACCCATCTTCTCGCCATTGGCAGGGTTCGTGACCTCTATCACTGACATTTTGACCCCTCCGCTCTTGCTTGCCCTTGACCCGGCAGGTGTTCGAGGCCGCAAGGCCTTGCCGAACTATATGGTACAGCCGGGCTGCCAGGTCAACCGGAGCCGCCTCTCGATCACCCGGCCTAGTCCTTGCCGCCGTCCGCCTCCGGGGTCTCGGCCGCGGTATCGTCCGAGCCGTCGGACCCGTCCTCGCGCTTGCGCAGGATCCTGCGGGCCTCGTCAACGGCCTTGCGGATGGTCCTGCGGACCTCCTGCATGCGCTCGGGCTTGAGCGTGCCGCGAGAGGCCGCACGGCCCACCTCGCTGAAGAGGCGCTGCACGTCCTCGCCGAGGCTGGAGAACTCCGTGGCGAGCTTCTCCCACAGGGCGCCACCGACGCGCTCGTAGGCTGCCTCCACCTCGTCGTTGTGCTCGTCGAGCTCCACGCGGCCGGCATCGGTGATCTTGTACACCTTGCGCCCGCGCTCCTGGCTCACCTCGGCTTGACCGAGCTCCTCGAGCATCTGGAGCGTGGGGTAGACCACGCCCGGGCTGGGGCGGTAGGCGCCTCCGGAGCGCTCCTCGATGACCTGCATGACCTCGTAGCCGTGGCGAGGCTGCTCGGCGATGGCGTCGAGGATGAGGTAGCGCAGGTCGCCTCGCTCGGCCCTGGGGCCGTGGTGCCCGAACCACTGCCAGGGGAACGGGCCGCCCTTGATGGGAGCTGCCCAGGCCGGGCGCGGCACCTTCTTGTTGAACTTCGCCCAGAACTGGAACGGTGTCGATGCGCCTGTCGTCGTCTCATCCACGTCCTTGTTCTCCTTCATGTCCTTGCCTCCCATGTCGTGCCAGCAGCAGGCTGGGGATGACATGTCGTGATATATCTGAATGATATGTCTTGGACAGACGTGTGTCAAGGGAAAAGATACATCTTTTCGTGCAGGTCATGAAGATCCGGAAGCGATCGTCCATGGATCGCTCCTGGCAGGTCACCTGAAAGGACAGGGAGGCCATGACGAAAGATCGCCCGGACGGATGATATCGAAGGATGTCCGTATGGAGATGGAGGACCGGGTCAGTCGACGGCAGAGTCGATGGACGTGTCGATGGCCGCGTCGGGCGCCATGTCGGGCTCCGCATCGGTGCTGGCATCCATGGGGCCCTCGGGGATGTCGAAGACCGGGATGCAGTAGGGGCCGCCGCCGATGTACGGAGGCTCTGCGCACTCGTACCCTTCGCCCTCGCGACAGTCCGAGCCGTCGTCGCACTCCTTCAGGCAGAAGCTCATGATGTAGACGTTGAGGCAGAAGCCTCCTGGCCCGCACTCGTCGTTCGTGGTGCAGCTTGCCGAGCAGTAGCCGCCGGGGAAGGGGATGTACCCGCCGATGTCCGTCATGCAGTAGGAGGAAGTGCTGGGCACGCCGCCGCAGTCCTCGTCCGAGACGCAGCCGTCGCCCACGACCCCGCCCGTGCCGTCCCACGGCACGTCGGTGGGCGAGTCCTCCAGGGTGTCCGCCACGGACGTGTCCTCGGGAGGCTCGGTCGTGGGATCCGGGATCCCGTCCAGGATCGTCTCGGGCTCGAGGTCGCTCGTGACGTCGGTGGTGGCGTCCTCGTCGCCCTTCTTGTCGTCGCCGCAACCGGCGACCGACAGCGCACCGCAAACGAGCAAAGCGAGCATCGTGGTCCATGAAAGCTCGATGGCCCTCTTCATGGTCTTCCTCCTGTTTTCGAATACAGCGACACCATAGTGGATAATCGTCCCGAGTTCAAGAACATCGATCCCGCTTACGCTTCGGGCCCTTCTCACAGACCCAGCCCTCCGCAGGCTGCCAGGGCCTCGCAGTCGCCCAAGAACACGGACACGTCCAGGCACGACCGCACGATGCCTCCGTCGATGGTCGAGGTGGTGATCTCGCACTCGTCCTCGCAGCCGGCAGGGTCCACGTCATAATCGCAGGCCAGCGCCATGTCGCAGGCGTCCGCGCAGCCGTGGTCGAAGCCCCAGCCCACGATGCACGAGATGGCGCCGTGGCAGTCGCCCTCCGACATCCGATCTCGAGCGCAGTCCATCACGTGACCGCTCGACCAGGGGCACAGGATGCCGCAGGTGGGGCTCGAGGTGCCGATGCAGGCGTTGACGAAGCCGCATATCTCGGAGCAGTCGGGGTAGGGATCCAGCGTCGCGAGGCAGTCGCAGGTGTACTCGAAGTCGCCGGGGGCATCCAGGGTGCACGCCCGCGCAAAGGACGACATCCGGCCGCAGGTGTTCCCGTACTGCTCGGGAGACAGGGACGTGTAGCCGCACAGGATGAGCCCCACCGTCACCTCCAGGCACACGTCCACCTGCGCAGGGGCCTCCTGATCCGCGTCGGAAAGATCCTGCACGTCGACATCGGAGGCATCCGAATCCGCGTCCGCGTCCATCGTGAGGCCCGGCTGCAGCTCGACCGTGGTCTCGGTCAGGCTGCAGCCCGCCGCGCTCGCGCACAGAAGCAAGGCGAGAGTGCACGAACGGGGCCCGGACTGGAGCGAGACGGGCATCAGGGTGCGCCGCAGGCCTCGAGGAAGTGGTCCGCCTCGGCGGCGTACTTGCCTCCAGGGGCGGCCTGCTTGACGGCCGCGAGGTGAGGCCGGGCGGCCTTGCAGTCCGACATGTAGGTGACCAGGATCGAGCCCAAAAGCAGGTGGGCCTTCGTGGCCAGATAGCCCTTGGGGCTGGTGGCGAGCAGCGACTCGAGGGCCGAGCGGGCCTCGACGTAGCGCTTCTGCTTGACCAGGATGCGGGCGCCGAGGAACTGCGCCTCGCCGCGGTAGAACCCGGCCGGGAAGCGCGCCCAGTACGAGGAGAGGATCTGCTCCGCGCCCGCCTCGTCGCGCAGGCTCTCGAACCTCAGGCGGGCCGCGGCCAGGTAGGACTTCTCAGCGCTCGTCCCCGTGGCGGCCTCGGCGGCCGACAGGTAGGCGGACACCGCATCCTCGAAGCGGCCGAGCTTGCGGTAGGTGTCGCCCGCGGCCTCGAGGAACTCGGGATCGCCTTTCTTCACCACCCAGTGCTTCTCCACGAGGGCCAGGGCCTCGACCGCGTCGCCCTCGGCAAGGGCCTCCTTGATGAGAGCCACGATGTCCACGGCACGGGCCGGCTTCTGACCGCCCTCGACCGGCCCGCCATCCTGCCCGGGCGATGCCAGAACCGGCAGGGCATGGTCGACCTCGTAGACCACGCGCTTTTCCTGTCCGTAGGCGAGGTGCACCGTCTCCACCAGGAGCACGGTGCCGTCCGGCGTGCTCAGGGACACGTCGTAGTCGCCCTCGCCGAGCATGACGCTGAGCGGCGTGAGCCCGAGCAGGTGGCCTGCCACGCGCACGCGCACCGGGTGAGGCGCCAGCACCGTGAGGGTGGACCGAAACCGGCTCGTGCCGAGAAGGTCGATGACGAGCAGGGCGTCGTCCCCCTCGTCGGACGCGGGCCTGACCGTGAAGGTGCCCGCGTCGAGCATCTGCCCGCCGGCGAGGGCCTTCACGCGCCCCGCCGTGGTGCGGACCGTGAGGCCTCCCTCCACGGCCGTCACGCGGTCGAGCTCGCCGTCGATCGCGCTCACGGTCATGAGCCGTCCCTGGGCCTCGATCGTGCTCTTTCCCGCCATGACCACGAGGCCGGCGCGACCGCCGGCGCTGGCGCTGTAAAGGCCCAGCCTGCCTGAGGTGACCTTGACCACGCGCGACGCGCTGGTGCTCTCGACGAGGGTGAAGCGGGCTCCGCCGGACCCCAGCAGGGTCAGGTCCGATGCGATGGAAATGGCCAGGCCGCCGTCCCCGGGCACGTCCACTTCGCATCCTCGCACCACGCGGCTCCCCAGCGAGGCCGTGGAAGTGGCGTCCGGGCCGCAGCGAACGGTCGAGGGGGAGCCCGTGGTGAGGATCACGCGACCATCCTCCACGCCGGGCACGGCCACGGCCACGAGACCCTCGCCGGCCCGGCCCTTCCCGTCCCGGCGGGAAGGATCGAGGACCCAGAAGACGCCCGCGCCCAGGAGCACCGCGAGCACCGCCCAGGCGGCGATCTTGTGAGGCACGAGGCGGCGCCTCTGCATGAGCGCGCCCGGCTCCATGTCCTCGAACCCGTCGTGAGCCTGGCGCAGGAACGCCTCCAGGCCCGTGAGCCTCTTCACGTGGCGGCCGCAAGCGGGGCAGGACGCGATGTGCGCCTCGAGCCGGGGCGTCATCTCGCCTCCCTCGAGGTACCGCTCGATCTCGTCGATGCGGTCCGGGCAGGGCCTGTTCGTTGCCTCGCTCATCGATCCAGCTCCTCGAGAAACTCCCTGAGGTAGGGATCCGCGGACGCCTTCTGGAGCAGCTCCTTGCGCGCCTGGAACACGCGCGACTTCACGGCCTGGGGCGTGATGCCCAGGGCATCGGCGACCTCCTTCATGGGCCTGCCCTCGAGCACGTGCATGACGAACGCCAGGCGGCGGCGCGACCCCATGTCGTCGAGGATGCCCATGAGCCGCTGCAGCCGCCTGTTGCCCTGCACGTCGTTGCGCGAGTCCGTGACGAGGTCCTCGGGCAAGACGGTCTCGGAGAAAAGGTCTGACACGCGGCGCCTGAGCCGGCCGATGGCCAGGTAGCGGCGGGCCACGTTCACGGCCACGCCCTCCGCGAACGACTCCACCGAGCCGCGACCGCTGTAGTTCGACATGACCTTCAAGAGCGTTTCCATGGCGGCCTGCACCACGTCGTCGATGTCCTGGCGAGGCCCGAGGTAGCGGACCAGGCGGGACCTGACTCGCGGATACAAAGCACGGATCCTCTCATCATCCAGCTCCACTGCCGTCGTCCTGGAGCTCATCGCCACCCCCGGCGCGACGACCTGCCGTCACACCCGTATCGTGCCCCGGCGCCTGTGAAAAGTTCTACCATCATGCGCTCATAGACCAAAGACGACACCGAGCCTCGCGAGGAGCGACACGCGGCCGAGGTCCAGGATCGTGGCCTCGCACTCCCCGTCCGGGCCGATCACGCAGAAATCCCTCGTATTGAACAGCACCTGCGCCCCGAGCTCGAGGCCCAGCCCGAACCTGCGATGGAACATGAGCCTCAGGAGGATCGAGGCGAAGCCCGTGGCGTTCAGGCCCGTGTCCCTGCCCGACCCGGCCGCGGTGAGCCCCCCCGACACGTCCGTCACGACCACGTCGAGGCCCGCGCCCAGCCCCGGCATGAGCGCCAGGATCCCCCGCTCGAAAGCCACGATGCGCAACCCGGTCGAGAGCTGCACGAGCCAGACATCGAGATCGAGCCCGGACGGATCGGAAACCTTCATGGGTCCGGGCGCGCCGGACGCGCTCAGCCACACCTCCAGCAGGCGATGGACACGGCCGTGGAGCCCCATGGCAACCTCGTGCCATACCCCCCCCACCGAGAAGAAACCGTTGACCATGTAGGACGCGTCCAGGTGCAGTACCGTGGGGCCTGCTGCCGCGACGGGAGCGCCGAGCCCTTCCACGTCCCGGAACTTCTTCACCTTCTCGTCGGGGAAGGCGAGGCTCCAGAGCCCCACGTCGGTCTCGATGGACTCGAGGTCCGCGAACAGGCTCGTGCCCAGCATGTTGCGGTACAGAAACGCGATGCCCTCCGCGTTGGGAGTTTCTCCGCCCTGCCCTTCCACGACCTCCTTGCTCATTATCTGCATGTTTATCGAGTCGTAAGCGTACAGGACGTACGAGACGGGCCCGAGGCCCGGCACCACCCAGGCCACGAAGATGGCACCCCCCTGCTGGGCCAGGGCACGCGGGTCCAGAGGAGCGGCCTCTTCGGCCGGCACGAAGACGACCTCGAGCGAGGCGCTGCCTATCTCCACCTTCAGGGCATTGAGCGTGACGTCGCAGCCCGGGAAGCCCGTGCTCTCGAGCGACCCGTCGTGACAGTGCCACAGCATGGTGCGTTCGACGCCCGCATCCAGGTCCTGCCCCGAGGCAAAAGGCACCCACCCGGCCAGGGCGACGACGACCACGCCCGGCGTGATCCAAGATCGATCCAAGACATTGCAGTGTGTACGAGCCCCTGACCCAGGTCAAGCAACTGCGATGTCCCACCCCTGCCGGCCACCGCGCCGGCCTCGATGCCCGCACAACGCCATCTCGGGGCAAGAGCAGTATCAGAGGTAGGCGAAAGAACCGTCGTCGAGGGTGCAGACGCCGTCCACGGGGTCGCCCACGGTGCGGATGACGGCGTCGGGATGGGGGGGCAGAACGGATCCCGAGAGACAGGAGAGGATCATGCGGGCCATGAGGTCCGCGAGGTACTGGACCCGGTAGCAGGGAAGGTGCGGTTCGGCGTGGTCGGCGCCGATCCCCGAGTCGTCGGTGACAAAGACGTAGCGACCGAGGGTGACGAGCGCCGCGGTGCGCATGAGGTACTCGGCCGAGTCCGCCACTCCGCTCGCTGCCACGGGGAAGATGCGGATCCCGCCGAGACGTGCGACGCCGGCCTGCGCGAGCATGGCCTGGGCGTTCTCGGGATGGGGCGGCGCGTCCGCGATGAGGAACGCCACGCGGGCCACGTTGCCAGTGCGCCAGGAGAGCCGGTTCATCTCGCCGAGGGCCTGCTCCATGGCCTCGGGGTAGTCCCCGCCGCCGCCTGCGAGCTGGTGCGACAGGTGGGACGTGAAGTCGGAAACGTCGCTCGTGAAGTCGAACGCGCGAGTCACGTAGACGTCGCCCTCGTCGCGGTAGACCACGATGGCCCAGCGGGTGTCGAGGCCGCTCTGCCACGCGTGCACCGTGTCCACGATGCCCTGGATCTCCGCGTTGATGTAGGTGATCTCGTCCGACATGCTGCCCGTGGTGTCGATGACGAACGCCACGTCGAGGGCCGTGGGACGGGTTGCGACGGCACCATCGAGGACCACGTCGACGGACCTTGCGCCAGGAGCCAGGGTCGCCGTGCGAAAGGCGAGGTCCTCTGAAGCAGGTGGCACCGCGCCGACCACGATGTCGGACGCCGAGCCTGCGCCGTCGTGCCCGGGGAAGAAGAGAAACCGCCCGTTGGCGCCCACGGTGGACGAGGCCACGGGGCTGCCGTCGGCGAGCACCGTGACCGTGGCGCCGGGCACCGGGTCGCCCGCACCGTCGAGCACGGTGACAACGACCCGGTCCGCCACGTCGATGCCCGGGTCGCCGGGCAAGGCGCTGCGGGCCGCGCCCTGGTACTCGAGGAAGAGGTCGAAGTTGGCGTTGTCGTCCCAGTCCCCGGCCGTCATCTGTCCTGGCTCGATGTCCAAAGTCCCCGTGCCGGACGGGTCCGAGGTCCCGGTCTCGTAGGAGCCGAAAGACGAGTCGCCCATCTCGCTGCACCCTGCGAGCGAGAGCGCCACCACGGCCATCATCGCCTCTGTCTCGTTGCGTCGCATCGTCGTGTCCTCCTGCGGTCAGGGGGAGAGCAATCATCGTGCCAGGACGCGAAATCGCTTTCAAAACAGCAGGGTCTGCGCAAGACGGCCCGGCTGCGCCGATGCGAGCCGGACATCCCTGTCATGGCCGGCGGACAGGACATATACACCATGTGCATCGCGCACGATGCCCTCGAGCGCGAGGCATTCATCCTGGAGAGGTCACCTGATCGGGATCACGGTCCGACGCAGAGATGGGACGTGCAGACGCCGCTCGCACAGTCGCCTCCATCGGCGCAGCCGACGCCGTCGGTGCAGGTCGCACCAGCGCCGGCACCGCTGCAGGTGTCGTTGCAGGATCCGCAGGCGTCCGAGTTGTAGTCGTCACAGGTCTCGATTCCACCGATGGAGCCGTCGCCGCACACGTAGCACCCGCTCGTGTCGTAGGCGGAGCAGTCGGCCTGGCAGGCCAGCGTGCCACCGTCGAACCCGTTCTCGACGCACGTGTCGGTGCTGGCGCTCCCGAGGTCGATGCCGTCGCAGACCTCAGGCGCTTCCGCATCGCCGTCGCCGCACACGTAGCACCCGCTCGTGTCGTAGTCCTCGCAGTCGGCCTGGCAGGCCAGCGTGCCACCGTCGTAGCCGTGCTCGGTGCACTCGTCCGTGGCCGTGGAGCCCAGGTCCGAGCCGTCGCAGAGCTCACCGGTCTCCTGCGCCCCGTTGGGGCAGGTGCTGAAGCAGGCGGACGAGTCGATGGTGCAGCCGGCCGTGCAGCCGAGCGACCCGCCCGTGTACCCGAGGGCTGCGCAGTCGGTGTAGATGCCCAGATCGGCGCCGTCGCACTCGTCCGTGCCGTCCGCCACCGCGTTGCCGCAGCCGTCCACGCAGCTGCCCAGGTCGTAGGCGGAGCAGTCGCCCTCGCAAA
>JBFYZU010000077.1:0-5308 GCA_041309365.1 Myxococcota bacterium | reverse complement strand
CGGGGCAGAGTGGGTGAGGGCGCCCACCGAGATGAAGTCGACGCCCGCGTTGGCCAGACGGGCCACGTCCTGGAGCTTGACGTTGCCCGACACCTCCACCAGCGTGCGCCCCGCGATGCGCTGCACGGCCATGGAGATGGTGGAGGCGTCCATGTTGTCGAGCATGATGACCTCGGCACCGGAGGCCACGGCCTCGTCCACCTGCTCCAGCGTGCCGACCTCCACCTCGATGCGGTGTGACGGGTCGCGACAGGCCTTGGCCGCGGCGACTGCCCTGGCGAGGGAGCCCACGGCGGCGATGTGGTTGTCCTTGATGAGCAATCCGCCTCCCAGGTCGGAGCGGTGGTTGAGGCCGCCTCCGCAGCGCACGGCGTACCTCTCGATGAGCCTCAGGCCCGGTGTGGTCTTGCGCGTGTCCAGGATGCGGGTCCTGGACCCCTCGGGCAGCTGCTTGACGTACTGGCGCGTCAGTGTGGCGATGCCGCTCATCCTCATGACGAGGTCGAGGGCGGTCCGCTCGGCGGCGAGGATGGAGGCGGCCTTGCCGGCCACGATGGCCAGCTCCTCGCCCGGCTTGACCTTGGTCCCGTCGTGGACCTTGAGGTTGACGCTGATGTACGGGTCGGCCATGTTCATGACCTTCTCAAAGATCGTGGCGCCGGCCAGCACCATCTCCTGACGGGCGATGACCCTTGCCACGGCCTGGGCCGCGGGCGGGACGAGAAGCGTGGTGGTCAGGTCCCCGTTGGCGAGGTCCTCGCGCAACGCGGCGTCCACGATCGCCGTCACGGTGGGGTTCTTGGCAATGTCCATGGCTCACCTCTCCTGTGGCGAGACCCCCGGCCGGGGAACATAGCACATCCGGCTGGCGGTGAGGCATCCTCGTGGGCGGGAGCTCACTTCCAGACGAGCACGGGCCAGCCCCTCAGCCGCGCCTGCACGCGCAAGAACGGGTCGGGATTGACCACCCGCGGATGGCCCACGGCCACGAACACGGGCATGTCCGTGACGGAGTCGGAGTAGAAGAAGCTCTGCTCCAGGTCGATGCCGGTCTCCCGGGCCAGGCGACGGGCGATGGTCACCTTGCCGGAGCCGTAGCAGAGGGGGTAGATGGGACGGCCCGTGAACCGGCCGTCGACGACCTCGAGGCGGCTGCACAGGACGTGCTCGATGCCCAGGTCGAGCGCGATGGGCTCGGCCAGGTAGTCCGGGGCCCCGGTGAGCACCACGTTCACGTCGCCGCGCCCTGCGTGCCACCGGATGGCCTCGCGCGCAGGCACGCTGATGAGATCGATGACTTCGCTTCTCACCCAGTCGCCCACCATCCTGCGCACGGCCGCCTCCTCCTTGCCGGCCACGGTGGACACGGCCGCGTCGGCGACCTGCTCGAAGTCGATCCACCCCAGATTGTACTGGGCGTACCACCACATGACCGTCGCGAGCTCGCTCGTGGTGGTCAGTCCCTTGCGGCGCAAAAAGCGCATGTACAGGGGCGTGGTGTTGCGCCTGAGCACGGTCTTGTCGAGGTCGAAGAACGCCGCTCGCTTCATCCGAAGTACCCGGCGCTCAGTATATCCGAAAACACGTTGCAGGCGGCATGAAACAGGATCGGGCCGGCCAGGCTCTGCCTGCGCTCCTTGAGCCATCCGAAGACGAGCGCGGGGAAGAACGTCGCGAGCCTGTCCGGCCCGAGGTCCGTGGCGAAGTGGCCCAGCGCGAACACGGCCGCGGTCAGGGGCACTGCCCAGCCGCACTCCACGCCCAGCACGCGGACGCGGCCCACGAGCACCCGGCCAAGGGCCTTCTGCACGAAACCGCGGTAGAGCAGCTCCTCTGGCAGGGCGATCACCACGAGGTGCGTGGCCACGAGCTGCCACAGGGGCCAGGGCAGGTTCCACTCGAAGCCCCCTGCCGGCTGCCACCAGATCCTGAATCCCAGCAGGAACGGGGGGAATATCACGAGTGCGAGGACGGCCACCACGGCCACCTCTCCGAGCAGGCCCTCGGCCCTGAGGCCGTAGTCCGAGGGGTGCTCGCCTCTCGCGCGGATCACCAGCCAGGTGGCCAGGAGGAACACGGCCCCCACTATCCCCGAGGCGTTCTCCTCGATGAACGGGTGCACGGGCTCGAGCCCCACCACGAGCACCGCCACGGCAATGGTGCCCCCGACGAGGCCGAAAGCCTCCGCGAGATCCGCTCCCCTGGATCCGGCCCACCGCATGGTCTGTTTCTACTTCATGGTGAGGCGAATATCGAGCACAAGCGGGCGCGAGCCTCGCGGGCGCGAGCCTCGCGGGCGCGAGCCTCGCTCGACGCGCCCGGCGTTCTCGGTTATCTTGGGCCTCGGGGCACAGCGCCCCTCGACGGAGACCCCATGGACGCATCCGATTTCCTCGTGACCCGGCTCGGCAAGTGCTCGATCCGTTCTCCCCTTGGCCTGAACCGCGTGGTGGGCGACCAGATAGCCAACTTCGCCGACGAAACGTCGAGGGTGGCGCTGGATCCGTTCTTGGGCCGCAGAGGCGAAAAAGAGGGGTTCGAGGTGGCGGGTCCGCGGGAGCACATCTTCTTCGACCTGAGCGAGGCGCAGGCGGCCATCGTCACGTGCGGCGGGATCTGCCCGGGCATGAACAACGTGATCAGGGGGCTGGTCATGCAGCTCTACCATCGCTACGACGTGCGGCGCGTGGCGGGAGTGCGCCACGGGCTGCGAGGCTTCGTGCCGGAGCACGGCCTGTCCTTCGTGGACCTGACCATAGAGAAGGTATCGCGCATCCATCACGACGGGGGGACCATCCTGGGCACGTCGCGCGGGGCGCAGGACGCCGGCATCGTCGTTGACACCCTCGAGAGACAGAGCATCAACATCGTCTTCTTCGTGGGTGGCGACGGTACCTTGCGCGCGGCGCACAAGGTGGCCCTCGAGGTCGCACGCAGGGGACTGCGCATCGCCGTGGTGGGAGTGCCCAAGACCATCGACAACGACATCCTGTACATCGACAAGAGCTTCGGCATGGATACGGCCGTGAGCGTGGCGGCGCAGGCCGTGCGCGCCGCGCACGTGGAGGCCGAAGGCGCACCCAGGGGTCTCGTGGTCGTCAAGCTCATGGGCCGGCACTCGGGCTACATCGCGTGTCGCTCGGCGCTGGCCACCATGGAGGCCAACCTCGTCCTCGTGCCCGAGCAGCCCTTCGACCTGGACGGCCCAGCAGGCCTGTTCGCGCTCATCCGCAAGAGGCTCGCCGAGCGCGACCACATGCTCGTGGTGGTGGCCGAGGGCGCTGGACAGGACCTCATGAGAGCCGCCGAGGGGAGGCTCAGCATGGATCCCTCGGGCAACGTCAGGCTCAACGACGTGGGAGTGTTCTTGTGCAACGTGATCCGCGAGCACTTCGCGGGAACGGACGTGGAGCCGTCCATCCGCTACATCGACCCCAGCTACATCATCCGCGCGGCGCCGGCCAACGCCTCGGACGCCATATACTGCGCCGAGCTCGCGGAGATGGCCGTGCACGCCGCCATGGCGGGACGCACCGACATGGTCGTGGGCTCCTGGGGCGGCAACCTCACCCACGTGCCACTCGCCCTGGCCACCTCCGGCAGAAAGACGGTGGACCTCGAGAGCCCACTGTGGCTGAGCGTTCTCGAGGCCACTGGACAGCCCCTCTGTCTGAAGAACTGAACCGTCTCCACTGCCCGTCCTGAAAAAACACCCACAGGTGGAAACTTCCGGGTGCCCCGGGCCGATTCATGGGCCGTGACGCGTGGAAAGGAGGCCACCATGACAGACGCACGCACACCCGAAGAGATCCTCGCCAGGGCACGCGAGATCGTCGCGCAGGGCGAGCGGGCCTACGAGCAGTTCCTCGAGACCTGGGGCATCGACCGGGCCGCCGTGGAGCGCGCAGCGAAAGGAGATCACATCGCATCGCCCGAGCGCCGCCGCAGGCTCGCTTTGGCCGTCACCCAGCTGGACCTTCCCGACGAGCCGGCCCGCACGGCCGCCGCCATGGACTCGAAGGTTCCGCCGCACGCAATCCGCTGCTGACAGAAAGAGGAGGACGAGATGACCATCGACGTGCAATCGGCAACCCCCGTACAGCCCGGAAGCGAGCTCTCGGGCTACCAGGACATGGGAGACATCGCCTTCGCGCTGGCTGCCTACCAGCTCGATGCGCTCGACGGCGACATCGTCGCCAGGCTCGAGGACATGAACAGGCTCACCGAGATCAAGAAGGCCTACCGCGAGCGGATCGCGAGTTTGAGCGAGCTGGTCGCCGGCATGGACAAGGCCACCGACACGGTGGAGCTCGAGGGAGACCTGGCGACAAAAGCGGAGTTCGCCTTCGACCTGACGACGGGCAAGGTCGGCTCCAGCGGCACCGAGCCCGTGGGCCAGGGGGAGTTCGTCGTGACCGACGGCGATGGAAAGCTCTATATTTCCATCGGTCCGGAGATGCGGACCTCGATCAGTTTCGACAGCCACGACGCGGCCGTGGCCTTCGCGGCGGAGCACCCGGGATCGGAGGTCCACGTGCTGGCCAACAGGGGCGACCTCGAGAACGAGATCGCGAGGCTGCAGGGCAAGCTCGACGACCTCTCCGGAGAGGGCGAGATGGGCCTTCTGGCCATCAACAGGCTCATGGGCAAGAGAAACCAGGTGATGCAGCTGGCGAGTAACGTGCTCGCCTCCTCGCACCAGACCGCGATGGGCATCATCGGAAACATCAGGTGACCCGGGACGTGTCCACTGTCCCTGGCAAGGGCTAGGTTCGTGAAACGGTCGCAAGAGCGACCACGGGAGAAAGAACATGCAGACCCAGACGACGACGAAGGCCACGAAGGCGGCGCGCACACGCAGAATGCTCGAGACCGCGTCCAGGCTGCTCGGATCGGGCAAGACCGAGGACGCCCTCACCGTCATCGAGTACCTCATCCTCGAGGACCCCGTCAGGCCCGAGCTCTGGGTGGCGGGAGGCATGGCTCGCATGAGGCTGGGCATGCTGGAGCAGGCCGCGGTCTCGTTCCAGATCGCCGAGGCAGCGGACGAGGAGGATCCGGTCCCCGTGCTCATGCGCGGGCTGTGCCGGCTGCGCCAGGGGCGCCTTGCCGAGGGGACTGCGGCGCTCACGCGCGCCCACTCGCTGGCCATGGCCTCGGGCGATCGCTCGTGGATCCGCTCGACCATCGAGGATCAGCTTCGCGCCGTGGGCGAGCTTCGCCCCGGCCGCGCGGCCGCGTGAGGTGAGGCCATGAGGATCGCACCGACATGTACCATGTTGCACCTTCCACCCGTGGCGGACGGGGC
>JBFYZU010000076.1:0-45938 GCA_041309365.1 Myxococcota bacterium | reverse complement strand
GGATCCCGGGTCCCTCCGCAACCACCTGTACCGAGGAGCACCATGGTCAGCCCTGCCATCGATGCTGTCATTGTGATAGCGAGTCGTCCGTGAATAGGTTTCATCCTCTTGCCTCCCGGGCCTTCCTCGAGTACACGCCGCCCATACGGACCGATGCGACTGCACGCCGGCCTCAGCTGATAATGTAGCATGGATTGGTCATCGAGTTGAATCGATGATTGGGTGCGTGTTAAGGTTGCGGATAACAATGGACTTTGCGCCGGTGTCCAGGTCGTCCGGCCCAGCGCGCAGGCAAGAATCCGGGGCTCGACCAGATGGCAGCCGAAATCAACTACAGGGAGCTCGTCAAGGGCTACGAGACCAGGATTCCCAAGCCTACCCCGGGCGAGATCCGTTTCCTGAAAGCCTACTTCGTCACGTTACGGATCATTCTGAGCTACTACTGGTTGTGGTTCATGGGCAAGATCCGGGGACCGCAGTACGTGACGGCAGTCATGGACTCCTACCACCGTACCAATGCACGCCGTGTGAAAGATACCATCATATCTCTTCAAGGTCTGTTCATCAAGGTGGGACAGCTCTTTTCCATTATGACCAACATCTTGCCCGAAGCGTTTCGAGAGGAGCTCGAAACGGTCCAGGACAACGTCACTCCGCGGCCTTACAATCTCATCGAACGGCGTATCCGGCTGGAGTTTGGCGAGTCTCCCGACCATCTCTTCGAGAGTTTCTCTAGAAAGCCGGTCGCGTCCGCCTCTCTCGGACAGGTCCACAAGGCGATCCTCAAGACCGGCGAGGAGGTTGCCGTCAAGGTCCAGCACTGGGCCATAGATAAGATGGTCAAGAAAGACCTGCGTATCATAAGAAATATCATGCGCTTGGTACAGCTGGTCGTTCCCGTCCAGGGGCTGGAGGAGTACTACGAGCAGATCCGCATCATGATCCGCGACGAGCTCGATTTCGCCCTGGAGGCGGACAGCATCGAGCGCATCGCGGCGAATTTCGAGGGGAACAGCCGGGTCCACTTCCCGCGCGTTTACCGTGAGTTCTCCACGAGCCGCGTTCTCACCACCGCCTTCATCAGGGGGAGCAAGATCACGGATCTCGTCGCCCTCGATCGGATGGGGGTCGACAGGAGGGAACTCGCGCACCTCGTCCTCACGGCCTACTGCCAGATGATCTTCATCGATGGGCAGTACCACGCGGATCCCCACCCGGGCAACCTGCTCGTTCACGAGGACGGGAGCATCACTTTTCTGGATTTCGGAGCTTGCGCCGAGCTCTCCAAGGAGATGCGCAAGGGAATTCCCGAGTTGCTCGAGGGGCTCTTCAGGAGGAGTCCGGATCAGATCCTCAAAGCCATGCGTCGCATGGGTTTCATAGCACGCGCCGGCAGCGAGGAGACGAGCGAGCGCATCGTCGAGTACTTCTACCAGCGATTCCAGGAAGAGGTGAAGATCGAGAGCTTCAATCTCAAAGAGGTGAAGATCGACCCCAAGGTGGGTATCGACAGCCTCATCGACCTCAGGCAAATGAACATCGGCATCCGCGACCTCACTGGCTCGTTCAAGGTGCCGAAGGACTTCGTGCTTCTCGAGCGTGCGCTCCTCTTGCTCATGGGGCTCGTCACCTACCTCGATCCCGATCTGAACCCGACATCGGTGGTCTACCCCTACATCCAGGATTTCGTGCTCGGCAAGGATCGCGACTGGGAGAGCATCATCATCGACTCGCTCCGCGAGGTGGGGCTGAGCTACCTCACGCTGCCTCAGGACATCCGCAGGGTCCTGAGCAAGGTGAGGCGCGGCGAGATCGAGGTGCGCAGCACCGGCAGCGATGCAAGGGCCAAGCTGCGTTACTCGCTCGGTCGGCAGTACATCTACACGACCTTCACCATGGGTTTCTGGGGGGCATCTCTGTACTTCCACCATTCCGGGCTGTATGCCCTCATGGGTCTGTTCGGGGTGATCGGCTTCGGGACGTTCACGATGCTCGTGGGTTCCTCTCTGCTCGCGCGTCGTTTCAGAAAGAGGCTCTGAGTCGAGGTGGTCATGCACCGATCGTTCGGAAGGCCAAGTAACATGCACCGCCGGTCCGGCCCGGTGTCTGGCATCCGATGTCTTGTCGTGCTCCTGGCCACGCTGCACTTTTCGTATCTGACGCCCGTGTGCTTCGCGGGTGATGGGGGGGCGGTTCCCGAAGCGACTGGCGAGACCGACGTCGATGACGTTCAGGATATCCTGGACGAGGATCTGGACGAACAAGTGCAGCCTTCCGATCTCGAGCCAGACTCTGCAAACGACACCGTTTTGTCCTCGGGGGTTGTCGAGACCGCCAAGGGCGGCAAGAAGCACAAGCCGAAGAAGTCACTCGCCTTCGTGGGACATGTGGACTGGGACGCCTCGTTCGCGGAAGAGGTCGAGCCTCAGCTCATGGTCACGACGCCGACCAGACACGACGATGCCCCTTTCTACTCATCGTCTGCAGCAGATCTCGTCGAGGGAGGGGCGCTGGCCGAGGGCCAGGTGGCAGGAATGGATGGAGCCCTGCTCGATCTGCCCGGAGTGTCCATCATCCAGGTCAGCAGCGCGGCGGCCTCGCCGGTCCTGCGGGGCATCTACGGCCAGCGCATTGCGCTGAGCTTCGATGGTATCCCGCTCTACCACTCGACAGTGATGCCCGGACCGTCCTTGCTTGCGGCCATGGTGGATCCGCTCGGGCTGGCGGGCATCGAGGTGATCAGGGGGCCGGGCCAGACGACCTCGGGGCCCTTCGCCGTCGGTGGAGTGATCAACTTCGTGCCGGATCTTCCCGTCGTCAATTCGCTGGTCTCTTTCCGTTCCGACGCATCGGCGCTGTTTCGCTACGGGTCCGTCGATACCTCACGAATCGTCCATGCGGATGTCGACTTTCAGCTCCGGGAATCCGCCGCTGCATTGAACCTGACCATTGGCAACTTCGGGTCGCTCATCAACGGGGCAGGGAAGCAACCTCTCACAAGCTACGATTCCATCTCGTTTTCATTCGCCATCCGACGAAGCCTGGGGCAAGCGGGAGACCTGATCTTCTACTACGGAATGAGGCGAATGAGCGAGTTCTTCCAACCCATCGACCGCACGTCCGAGTACCTGCGCTGGCCACATATGGGGACGGACATCATCTTCGTCCGCTACTCTGCCAGAGACCTCGGCTGGCTCTCCGATCTGAGGGTCACTGCAGGTCTTAACCTATTCGACGAACAGCCTCAGTATTACACCGATACGACCGATCCCCTGGATGAGGATGCCCCCTCGCTGTGGGACCGGCAGAAACTGGACACCTCCTCGCTCTTCATCCAGGTCTGGGGCAGAGGGCCTCTGGGCGAATGGGGAGATCTGCTGTGGGGTATCGACTACGGGTTCGATCACGTCGATGCCAGCGGCTATCTCAAGCTGCTCAGGGGGGCACACGCATGGCCCGAGGTCCTGGATCGTCCGATGATCCCTGATGGGGCGGTGGCTCACAGGCTCGAGCCCCACGCGCTTCTCGAGGTCTATGCTCTCAGGCCTTTCCTGTTGAGCATCGGCACGCGATTCTATCTGCACGAGCTCGTGCCCGGATCGGGCTTGGCCGACCGGCACATCGCCGGCGGATCCGTCCAGATCTCGGGCCGGTACCCTCTCTCGGATCTTGCCGCATTCCTGGTGAACCTGTCCTTCGGGACTCGTCCACCGACGATGTTCGAGATCGCTGGTCGCTCCTGTGGCCCCACTCCGATGGTACAGTCTCCCGGGCTCGATCCGGAAAAAGCGTTCACCGCCGAGGCAGGGACCCGGTGGAATCTCGGGTTTCTGGAGGGCTCGCTCTTCTACAGCTTCACGCTCTTCGATGACTTCATCTACCCGGCCTCGGCCATAGAGAGTCCGGTGGATCATTGCTCGAAGGTCGATCCCTATCAGCTTTTCAACATGGGAACGGCCTTCATGCACGCCCTCGAATTGAGGAATCACGTGAACATCGGGCAGGCATGGCGGATAGGTACGGTACTCTCGTGGCAGCACGGCACGGTGAAGATCGACCAGGGCGAGGGAAGCTACCGTGTCTGGCCCATGTCGTTCGTCCCCCCCCTGATGGGCACGGCCTTCATCACCGTCCGCTACCCTCGGCAGTATCTCTGGGCCGATCTCCGCCTGCGAGTCTCCCTCGTCCAGGACCGCCATCCTCAGACGGAACCCCTCTTCGGGGCAGAAGACGACCCCTTCTTCCTGCTCTCGTTCAAGGGGGGGCTCGATCTGGGCGATCACCTGCGCCTCTATGTAGCCTTCGAGAATCTCCTCAACCAGGTTCACCGCTACCTCGGATCGAGCATCGACGGACCAGGGCGTTCGGTCTACGTGGGGCTCGAAGGGCATCTCTAGAATGGTGAACGGCTGCCTCTACCACGGTTGACGAAAGCATCTCGGCCGACCTAACATCGGCCGCTTGAAACCTCAGTGAGAGGAGGTACATCCATGAGACGGTTATTGACCTCGATGATGGTCCTCGCCGCGGTGACGGCATGCAAGGTCTCCTCCGAGGATCTCGAGAAGTGGAAGGGGACGCAGAAGGGCCCCGACAAGATCGCGGCCGTGCTCCTCGATGACAAGTACGACGCCAGCCTGCGTGCCGAGGCGGCCGTCGCACTCGCCGATGTAGACGATCCCGCGCAGTGGGAAGTGCTGGAGAAGGCCTTCAAGGTCATCAGCGAGCCCCAGCGGACCCAGGTCATCGATGCCATGGTCCCCCTGCTCGATACGATGTTCCACGAGGGCAACGAGCCTCCATCGCCTCCCCTGAAGAGCCAGGTGGCGGCAAAGGATCTGCTGCACCTCATCATGCCCTACAGCAAGGGCAACTCGAAGACCAAGGTCGAGGATCTTCTCATCGAATGGTGCATAGGCGATTTCAATACGCGTTTCTTCATCGGGCGAAGGAGCATCGATGTCATCATCCAGGACATCGGCCCTCGTGCCGCAGAGGCGATGCTCAGCTTGCTCGGTCCCGGCAGCATCGTCTACGACAAGATCTCGGAATACCTAGAGAAGATCGCTTCTCCTGAGGTCAAGCTACAGGCTGGAAAGCTGCTCGTAGACCTCGGGCGCGAGAGGGTCAAGGCGTGGGACGGACGCATCGATGAGCCCCTGCTCGTTGCCCTCGGCAGGATGGGTGGACCTGATGTGCGTTCATATCTTCTCGAGCTCGCTGCTGATCCCAAGCTGCCCCAGGAGACGTCGAGAGCGGCCATGATGGCCTACCTCCAGTTCAAGCTCGCCCACAAGGACGACATGGAGAAGCTCTACGCCGTGGCAGAGAACACGGAACTGGGCCCTTCATCTCGAAACTGGGCCTACGATGCCATCGTCTCCCTCGGAGACAAGGAGCAGAAGACCCGGATAGCCAAGCTCCTGCACACGACGGGGACCGACAAGGACAAGTTCCGCGGTGTCGGTATCGACGAGCTGCTCAGGCTGCTCGGCCCTGAGGGCATCTCGTTCATCATCGAGGAGCTACTCATCGAGGAGGACCCCTGGGACGATTGGCTCGACCTGCGCGACTACGTTCCTGTACGCTTCTCACAGGACCGCGACATGAAGACTCTGGTGGGAGAGGATCGCAAGACAGCGCTTGCACAGATCCGTCCTTATCTGGATCACGAGACGTCCTTCGCCAGGGGCATCGCGTGCTATACACTGGGCCTCATCGGCGAGCCAGAGGATCTGGAGAAGCTCGCGCTCCTGAAGAAGGACAAGGCCAAGCTGGATGGCTGGCGTTTTGCCCAGGGCGAGGAGGTGAAAGAGGAATTCCAGACTGTCGGCTCAGTTGCCGAGTGGGCCATCGCCAAGCTCGAAAACAAGTAGATCCCCCATTTGGGTCTTCCCATTTCTTGAGTTCTGAAATACTATTCCCTACGGATCGTGTGGCGATCCGGAAACGGACGATCCGTCTGAATTCCTGCAGGGTTGACGAGATGATTCAGCAGAAGAGTCGAAAGACAGTTCGCCATTTCCAGTGTCGGGACGACCTGTGGGTCCTCTACGAGAAGATGGCTGCAGAGCTCGAGTGCTCCGTGGACTATCTCGTCAACGAGGCCATGCGTCAGTATGCGCGGGCAAGACGCAGCGGGACCATCCCCCCCACCCGGGATTCCATGGCTCCTCCGGCACGGTCTTCCATGCCTGCCGGTCGACCTATCGGGGGCATTGCGCCGCCGCCGCCGGCAGGCGGAGTTCTCGCACCGCCGCCTGTGGGCCAGAGGCTGGCTCCGCCTCCTCGCCCGGCATCACCATCGGCCCCCCCACCGAGGCCTCCTTCGGCCCCGTCGTACCAGCAACCCCCCATGACGTCGCCGATGGCCCCTGCCATGACCCAGCCCATGGCTCCACCGACACTCGACACGGATCCTTCGGCTCAAAGGCAGGCATTACAGAGGCCTCAATCGGCTGCTCCTCAGGCACCTGCCGTCACAGCCGGCACCATGCCCACTCTCTATCTCATCTTCAACGGACAGAAGATCCCCGTCACGAAGGAGCAGTTCATCATCGGGCGTGGATTGAAGACCTCGGATCTCGCCATCAAGGATGGGAACATCTCTCGCAAACACGCTGCCATCATCTACCACAACGGCGCGTACTACATCAAGGATCTTGGAAGCGTCAACGGCATCGAGTATGGTGGCAAGCGCATCGATTCCAAGCGTATCGACGAGAACGATACCTTCCACATCTGCGAGTACGAATTCCGCTTCACCTACATGTGAGCTCCGCTGCCTCTCTCGTTCTTTCGACTTGCCGCTTGACAAAAGAGGCTCTTGCCACGAGATCTGGCCTGCCAACACAAGGGAAGGTGCTCCATGATCGAGAAGCTCGCGCACATCGGCATTGCCGTGAAGGATCTGGACGAGTCGGTCAAGGTCTACAGGGACGCTCTGGGGCTCGTCGAGCTCTATCGGGAGAAGGTAGAGGATCAGAAGGTCGAAACGGTGGTCTTCGAGGCAGGCGAGACGCATATCGAGCTGCTCTGCCCCACCAGCGCCGATTCCCCCATCGCGAAGTTCATCGAGAAACGCGGAGAGGGAATCCACCACGTGGCCTATGCGGTCGCGGATCTCGAGGCGAAGCTCGCTGACCTCAAGGTCCAAGGGGTCCAGCTCATCGATGAGAAGCCCAGGGTGGGCGCTGGTGGCCATCTCATCGCCTTCGTGCATCCCAGGAGCGCAAGGGGTGTGTTGACCGAGATGACCCAGCTTGTCACCGGCGGCGAAAAGTGACATAAACATCGAACCATGCGCCTGTATCCTGGAAAGATCCCCATCATTTCTGCCGAGATCCTCGGTGTACTGTCCGAGGCCGGAGACATCGAGGTGACGGACGCATCCGAGGCCCAACTCGACGTGCAAGCGGTGCTCCGCGAGTATCTTCGACGCGACCGTGACATCGGAGAGGAAGCCAAGGAGTATCTCTCGAAGCGAAATCTTCCCTACTCCCACTTCCCCAAGGTCAAGAAGATGATCGCACAGCAGCAGGACTTCGGCGTGGGTGAGGACTCGATCACGTACATCATCCAGCAGATCATCATGGCATTCGAGAACTCCTCGAATTTCGAGGAGATCTACGCCGACGATCAGGACCTCACGGTGAAGATCCGCAATGTGCTTCGCAAGCACATGGACATCGAGGAGGATCTCGACGGAGAGGTCCGCGATCGTATCAAGAACCTCGACGAGGGCACCCGGAACTGGGAGATCGAGTACCAGAAGGTCATGGAGCAGATCAAGCGCAAGCGCGGGCTCGATTAGATCCCACTTCCGGCTCAGGTGGGTCTTTTTCACCGGTCGCACCTCGTGTTACCCTTCGACAAGGAGCATACGCACATGACACAAAGAACCAAGACCACCCTCGTCGCGACAGCATGCTCTTGCCTCTTCTCGCTGGTCGCCTGCGGGGAAGGTGGGGGCGGAAACAACGGGAACGAGGTGGACGTTCTGCACGAGACCTGCTCTGCGAGCATCTGCACCATGCCACCTGTCTGCGGATCGGGTGAGGTGCTGTCATGCTGCACGTGCATCAAGGTCCCGGTGCAGCCGGCCGTGGTCACGACCTGCGACCTCATCAGCGAGTACTGCGCTCCCTCTGCCACTGACGTGGACATCTCCTGCTACCAGGAGTCGGGCTGGCCCACACTCGAGACTTCCATGGCAGTGACCTTGCACGGACCTGTGGACGTGTACGCGACGGGACCAGGGTCCGACGATATCCTCGTGGAGGTCTTCCGGGTCAACGCCGACGGCAACCTCGGTGCAATGGTCGGATCCTTCACCTCGGACACAACCTGTGCCGACGTGGAGGCACTCGGTATGTTCCCCACGCAGCACGAGAGTGTCGAGGAGTCCACGGATTGCCCCGGCCCCTGCGTGGAAAAGATCAGTCCGGACAACACCGACTGCCGCGACCTCGGTTACTACACCATCGAGGGCGTCCCCACCAACGAACCCCTCATCGTACGGACGTCGCAGGCAACGGGAACAGGGCTGTGGAAGGACATGATCTCATTCAACATCTGGTTCTTCAACGACGAGATCGAGACCCACGGAGGCACGGACTACGTGTTCTACAAGGCCAGGACAGTGAGCACCGACGACTGGCGCAACATCCCGGTGGCTGCCGGGGACACCAACGGCGTGGCTCCCGGGTACGCCGCCGTCGCCGGCGAGGTGCACGACTGCTCCGACTACCGGCTGAGCTTCGTCATGGCCTCCACCTTCCCGGAGGCCAACACGCTCACCTACTTCAACGGCGTGGAGGAGAAGCTCTACCCGAACCTCTCGCGCTCGGCATACGGCACAAACCACGACGGGCTCTACGCTTCCATCGAGATACCTGCGGATGCGGATGGCTCTCTGGTCTGGGTTTCCGCGATTGCAGAGGTTGCGGGCGCTGGCGTGGTGAGCCTGGGCTGGCAGAAGGCCTACATCTACCCCGACACCCTCACATCCGTGACCTTGAGAGGAACACGCCCCGATCAGATCGACTGACATCGAGCATGGACCTGACTACAGACGGCATCTTCGACAGGGAAATCACGGTGCTGCAGCCCAGCAAGGGATACAGGTTTGCAGTGGATTCGGTGCTCCTCGGTTGCTTTGCCGTCCGAAGATGCGCAGGGCGGGCGCTGGACCTCGGGAGCGGGAGCGGGATCGTCGGCTTCATCCTGCTCGCACGCGGGGGCGCACGCGAACTCATTGGGGTGGAGATCGATCACGATCTCGCACACTGCTCTTGCCTGGGGGCACAGAAAAACGGGTTCGTGGACAGGTACCGCGTCATCGAGGCCGACCTCAGATGCGATCCCATCGTGGCAGGCCTGTGCGGCATGGATCTCGTCGTCTCGAACCCTCCGTATCACGGAACGAGCACGGGCGAGCAGTCACCACGTCGGGGCCGTGCCACGGCGCGTCACGACAGCACCCTCACCATCGACGACGTGACCCGAGTCGCTTCGGGCGTTCTCGTCCGCAAGGGTCGGCTCTGCGTCGTGCTTCCGCCAGCGAGGACGGGTGAGTTCGTCGCGAGCGCCGCCGCCCGCGGCTTCACCCTCTCCAGGCTCCGCGCAGTCCATCCCTTCCGGGATCGCGCCGCGAGGATGGTGCTTCTGGAGGCGAGGCTCGGGATCGGAGGTCCGACCTGCAGCATCGAGCCTCCCCTCGTTCTCCACGATGCCCCTGGCAAGTACACGGCCGAGGCCGAGGCCCTGCTTCGCCATGGCCGTGTCAGCGGAGGAAGCGTCCCTCGACCTTGACGACTCCGCGTCGCAGGACCCTGGGTGGTGTCACCGTGACGTCGATGATGGTGGACGGAAGCCCCCCCGGCGAGCGGCCCGGCACGACCATGTGAAGCTCGCGCCCAAGCGTTTCCTTCGCCTGACGCGCCGTGGTCGCTGGCGGCATGCGGTGCTTGTTGAGGCTGGGAGCAGCGAGCGGTCCACCGAAGATGGTGAGGATATCCATGGCGTCGCAGGGGCCGGGTATCCTCAGGGCGATGGTTCCCGTAACCGACTTGACATGCCTGGGCACGACCTTGCGCGCCTTCATGACGATGGTCAGCGGGCCAGGCCAGTAGGTCTTCATGAGCAGAAGGCCGATGTTCGGGACGTCCTCGACAAGGTACTCGATCAGCTCGATGGAAGGGACGATGACCGGGACGGGCATGATCTCGCTACGTTCCTTGATGGTCTTGATGCGCTCGGCGACACCCCTTCTGCGGATATCCACGAGGATGCCGAAGAAGGTCTCCGTGGCAGCCCCTACCAGGCCTCCCTGGCGCAGGATGCGCACGGCCTCCAGGATGTGCTCTTCCCTCGTCGCCATCAGAGCTCGATCTCGCCCTCCGTGGATGTGACATCCCCGAGCATCTTGCTGCGCATCGCCTTGAGCCTCTGGCGGAGCCGGGAGTCCGATGTCGCGATGATCTGCGCGGCGAGGATCCCGGCGTTGCGGGCTCCGCCTATGGCCACGGTGGCCACCGGGATGCCTGGAGGCATCTGTACAGTGGACAAAAGCGCGTCCATGCCGCCCAGGGTTCCACCAGGCACCGGGACGCCGATGACCGGCAGCACCGTGTGGGCAGCCACTGCCCCGGCAAGATGGTTGGCCATCCCGGCGCAGGCGATGATCACCTTCACGCCTCGCCTCTCCGCCTCCCGCACCAGATCCGCGACCCGCCCGGGGGTTCTGTGGGCGGAGGCCACGTGAAGCTCGAACCCGATGCCCAGCTCCCCCAGGGCCTCCCGGATGCCGGAAAGCTTCGGCGCGTCGTTCTTGCTGCCCACGAGGACCAGTACCTGTGGCTTCATGTCAGAGTCCTTTTTGCCCGATGTCCTTCCTGTACTGCATCCCCCTGAAGCCGATGCGATCCACCATGCCGTAGGCAGCCTCTCTCGCGCACGCGAGGTCACGGTCCCGTGCCGTGATGCCCAGGACGCGACCTCCGCTGGTCACCACCTTGCCGTCCACGAGAGATGTGCCCGCATGGAACACGATCCTCTGGTCCCCGCTCTCGACCTCCTCGAGCCCGGTGATGGGGTCGCCCATTTCCGGGGAGTCGGGGTATCCCTCGGCAGCGACCACGACGGTCACAGCCACGCCATCGTGCCATGTCACCGGGACGGACGTGACGTCGCCACCGTCCGACTCCATCATGAGCGCAGCCAGGTCAGAGCTCATCATCGTCATCTGGGGCTGCGTCTCGGGGTCGCCGAAACGCACGTTGTACTCCAGCACGCTGGGCGCCCCGGTATCGTCGATCATGAGCCCCGCATAGAGCACTCCTCTGAGGGGGTTCTCCTCGGTACGCATGCCTTCGAGCGTGGGGCGGATGATCTCGGCCTCGACCTTCCGGACGAGATCGGGAGTGGCGAGGCGTGGTGCCGGGGCATATGCACCCATGCCTCCCGTGTTGGGCCCGCTGTCACCATCCAGAAGGGGCTTGTGGTCCTGGGCGGGTATCATGAGCCGGTAGCGATCACCATCGGTCACCGCGATGATGCTGAGCTCATGGCCTGATAGCATTCTCTCCACCACCACGCGGTCGCCCGCCCTGCCGAAGGCCTTGTCACGCATGATCCGTCCGATGGCGCTCACGGCCTTCTCGTGCGTGGGGCACACGATCACGCCCTTGCCAGCCGCGAGCCCGTCGGCCTTGACGACGACACCCTTGCCGAACCGTGCCGCGGCGTCCTCGGCTTCGGCCGCGCTCGCGGCCACGGCAAAGGGGGCCGTGGGGATTAGGTGACGTTCCATGAACTTCTTGGCGAAGACCTTGCTGCCCTCCAGGCGGGCCGCCATCGCGGTCGGACCGAACACCTTTCTTCCGGTGGCCCTCAGCCTGTTGGACAGGCCCTCCACGAGCGGAGCCTCGGGGCCAATGACGATCAGATCGATGAGCTGGTCCTTCACGTACCCGGCGATCTCATCCTCGCCGAGCTTCACGGTCCGGGCGACACGCGCGATGCCTGCGTTGCCAGGGGAGCAGTGCACCTGGGTGACCTGCTCGCTGCGAGCGAGTCTGAAGCAGAGTGCGTGCTCGCGTCCACCCGAGCCGATGACCAGGACCTTCATCACTTCTCCTCCGGGTATCAGGGAGCCCATTTTCCATCACAAAACGCGCTTTTGCAAGGCGAGCCTCGCTCCAGGAAGGGGTCGTGGACGGTATCCGCCCGGGTGTGTCTCGCATATAATCCTGCTCGAGGAGGATGGCCGGTGCTCAGGAAGGTTCCCGACGTATTCGTGATCGTCTTTGGCCTCATCGTTCTCGCTGCGACCCTGACCTGGATCCTGCCGGGAGGCTCGTTCGACAGGAAGAAAGTCGACGTCAACGGGCACGAGCGCGTGATCGTCGTGCCGGGCTCCTTTTCCTTCGAGCCATCCAACCCGCAGCATGTCCAGGTGTTCACGGCTCCCCTGCGGGGTTTCCTCAGGCTCGCGGAGATCGTCGTCTTCATCCTCCTCGTGGGGGGCGCCTTCTTCATCCTCAACGAGACAGGCGCCATCGCGGCCACTACCGGCCGGCTCGTCAAGCTGCTCGAGGGTCGCGAGTTTCTCGTCATTCCCATCGTCATGACCTTCTTCTCCTTCTTCGGCGCGGCATTCGGCATGTGCGAGGAGGCCATGCCCTTCGCCCTCATCTTCGTTCCGCTCGCCCTGGCCCTGGGCTACGACTCCATAGTTGGCGTCAGCCTGACGTTTCTCGCCGCGGGAGTGGGCTTCGCGGGTGCTTTCATGAACCCGTTCACCCTGCAGATCGCCCAGGGGATCGCAGGCATCCCTCCCATGTCGGGCTTTTGCTACAGGCTCATCGTGTGGGTCCTGGTCACTGCCCTGACCATCGCATGGGTGATGATCTACGCGCATCGCATCCGGCGCGATCCGACGAGAAGCCCCATGTACGAGCTCGACCGTCAGCGTCGCGACGAGATCATCGCCAGGCACAGGGAGCACCAGGCATTCACCTGGCGCCACGCGCTCTGCATGCTGATCCTGGCGATCACCATCGTCCTCATGATGGTCGGAGTGGTCCGCCTCGGCTGGTACATCGTCGAGCTGGGCGGACTTTTCTTCGCCATGGGAGTGCTGGCAGGTCTGGCGGGCGGGCAGGGGGCCAACCATCTGGCGCGTTCCTTCGTGTCGGGCGTCAAGGACATGGCGGGCGCTGCGCTGGTGGTCGGGTTCGCCGGTGGCATCCTCGTGGTCCTCGAGGATGGCAACATCATGGACACCATCCTGTGGGGCATGTCGTCTCTCACCTCCCGCCTGCCTCCCATGCTCGCGGCAGACGCGATGTACGCCATGCAGATGGGCATCAACTTCTTCATCCCTTCGGGATCCACCAAGGCCGCTTTGACTATGCCCATCATGGCCCCGCTGGCCGACCTCTCGGGTATCACGAGGCAGACGGCGGTGCTCGCCTACCAGTTCGGTGACGGGTTCACCAACATGATCATCCCCACATCCGGCGTGACCGTGGGAACCCTGGCCATGGCCAGGATCCCGTTCGAGAAGTGGGCCAGATGGCACCTTCCCATGCAGGCCTTCTTCGTCCTCCTCTCGCTGGGCCTCCTGATCTGGCCCGTGCTCATGCACTGGGAGTAGCTTCCCGTAAAAAAGGCAGTGGCCGTCTGCTGTTGGACATGGCCGGCGATTGGGGCATAATTACCCGGGGTCCGTACGTCGCGGGCCCGCATGTGCACGAGAGGAGAAGTCCGATGCGCGACGATACGGAAATGGTGGCACGGGTGGCACTGCTGGGTGCGATCGCCTGGATTGCCGGTTGTGGCGGGGGTGAGAAGAGCACGGGCGAGGACACGAGCACGGACCTCGTCGTGGACACGCAAGTGGACGGTCTCGACGTGACGACGGATGTCCTGCCCGACGTCGAGGAGGATATCGTGTCGGACGTCATGACGGATCCGGCTGACGATACGGCCGGGGAGACCATCGAGGATACCGTTTCCGACACCGGAGAGGACATCCCCGGTGACGTCGTCGTCGAGGAGGTCGCTGCCGGATGCGGCGACGGGCACGTGGACACGGGCGAGGACTGCGACGATGCCAACGAGGTCAACGGCGACGGTTGCGAGAACGACTGTACCCACAGCTGCGAGCTCGACAGCGACTGCGACGATGGCGACGTGTGCAGTGGGGTGGAGACCTGCGACGCGGCCTCGTCGTACGCGTGCGTGCCAGGGTCGTTCGAGGTGGACGGGACGCTGTGCGATGCGGACGGCCTGTCGACGACCCGCGACATCTGCCTGGGCGGCGCATGTGGCCTCTCCTCATGCGGTGACGGCTATCCGGACACGGAAGAGGGTGAGGAGTGCGACGACGGGAACTTGCTGGACGGCGACGGTTGCGAGAACGACTGCACCTACAGTGCTGTCACGGTGACCGCGTACCGCATCGTCTCGCTGGACCTGGTCGATCCGCACCTCTACACCGAGGTGTTCGCCTGCGTGGACATCACGAGTACGGCCAACACGGAGTTCCAGTCATCCATCGACGACATGAGCCTGAGCTTCCTCAACCTCTTCAGGCCGCTCGACATGTCCGCCGCCACCAACATGGACGAGTTCGTGACCTCTGCCCAGTGCACGGCAGGGACGCCCGACTCGTGCACACGCGACGCGGCCGACGCGCCCATCTCCACGTCGGCCGCCATCTCCACGTCGGGATCATCGGTCTGCCTGAGCGCGGATCCCACAGTCCTGAATGTCACGTATTCCGATCCCAGCTCTCCGGCGGGCCCGTGCTTCGTCACGGACGAGGAGACGTTCAACATCGACCTGGGCGGCATCCTCATCACCTTGCAAAACGCCCGCGTGGCAGCGCAGTTCTCAGCGGGCTCACCTCCCGGAACCCTCATCGACGGAGTGATCATCGGTTTTTTGAGCACGGCGAATGCCCAGGCCGCGGTCATGCCGGCGGATCTACCCCTCATCGGAGGCGACGCTCTCTACGAGCACCTCGCGGACGGGCGCGCTCCAGGCTCTGCCTGCGACACGGCTTTCGGAGCCTGGAGCGTGGACGACAGCGACACCCTGTCCTCGATACCGGGGTTCTGGTTCCACATGAACTTCACGGCCGAGCTCGTCGACTGGATCGACCCCTAGATAGTGCCACGTATTCCTGTCTGAATATCAATAAAAACAAGTTGATATGATTCTAAATATGATGTCATGGATTAGATATCTGTTTTCCTCTTTCGAGGGACACTGTCGCACCCATTCGGTTGACAGTCCGTCGGTGTGCCGATTATAAATCCCCGACTGTCACGGGCCTCCCTGGCAAGGGGCCTTCGAGGCGGGGGGATCATACCTGGTCTTGCCGGACCGGGCGAGAAGGAGCGTTGACCATGACTCTCAAGATCACCGATGAGTGCACCATGTGCGCCGCCTGCGAGGAGGAATGCCCCAACGCGGCAATCAGCCAGCCCGACGAGGACGAGATCTTCGTCATCGACCCCGACAAGTGCACGGAGTGCGTCGGCTTCTTCGAGGTCGAGCAGTGCATCGACGTTTGCCCCGCGGATGCGGTCGTCGTGGACAAGAAGGAGGACGAGGCCACCCTCATCGCCCGCGCCAAGGCGCTGCACCCGGACAAGAGCTTCGGCAGCGATTTTCCTTCCAAGTTCAAGAGCTGAATCGAGAGGCCAAGACTGGCCCGTGCCCGTGTCACGCGGTCTGCCTTCTACCATGTGACCCCAGGCCGTGGAGCCTCGATCGTCCGTGCTGTCACTTGATGGCCGAGAGGATCCCGACCTTGACCGTGAACGGCATGGGCCTGGTGGCGAAATAGCGATCCACGGCCTCGCGAAGGTGCCAGAGGATCCGCTCTGCATCCTCTCCCCCGATGGCAAGGAGCGCGGGCAGCCACAGTGCCCTCACGAGGGGAGAACCTAGCAGGGCCTTCGATCCCGCGAACTCGAGCGGAATCTCCATGGTCCTCGCCCTGCACATCGAGAAGCCGTGGTCCTCGAGCATCGTGACCGCGCCTTGCTCCGTGAGCTGGGCAGCCTCGGCCGCATGCAGGGAAGGCACGACGTGAAGGAGATCGAACTTGGTCAGCGTCTCGCCGTAGAGATCCAGGATCTCGCGGAACGAGCCCTGCATGTAGGTGGAGAGCAGCAGCGTTCCTGCGTGGTGCATGACCCTGTAGATGTCCACGAGGAACCGCTCCCTGTCCGGAGCATCCGACCAGAACAGGTTGGAGACGACCGCCACGAACACCTCGTCGTCGAACGGGAGCCTCCCCCAGTCGAACTTGCTGCTGAAAAAGACCTTGCCCTGATGCTTGCGTGCTGTCTTGAACCTCACGGAGTCCAGGATGGGGAGGCGGGGATCCACGACCACGATGCGTGCCGCCCCCGTGGATCTTTCCAGAAGCCCGGTGGTGAGCACGTCCGTCGAGCACCCGAGCTGCAGCACGGTCCCCTTCTCCTGGGGAGTGAACTGCCCGGTGATCTGACCGTCGATCTTCTCCAGAAACTGCTGCGCCGCCTCGTCCTCGGCGAGTGCGAGGTAGGCATCGTCGTTCCGGGGCTCGTTCTGGCTCGACACCGACCCTCCGTTCATCTACGGCACCTCGCCGTCCGGCGCTTCCTCCGTCTCGGGGTGGAAGTAGCGGATCCTCTTCGTCTGTCCAGGGTTCCATACCCTTGGTAGCACGACCCCGGTATCCGGGAAAAGCCTCACGATGGGCTCCCGCTCGTGCACGAGCATTCCGAGCCCCCAGCGCCCCGAAGGAGCGCTGGCCAGGGTCTCGTCAACGAGCGGGATGAGGCTCCCCCCGGCACCGTAGTCGAACACCCATCCGCATCCACCCCCCGCGGTCGCTCCCTCGACCCCGAGTACGGTCGTGACGCCGATCGCGTGCAACGCGTCCACGAGCCGTCGCGGGTCGCCCCCTGCGGTCTCGGCCCAGGTGACGAACCTGCCCGGTCCCAGGCCGAAGACGCCGCACAGCGGCCCGCCCGCCAGCGCTTGCTCCTCGCTGACCACCGCGAAAGCGAAACCCCCAGCCGCGGTGGTCAGCTCCTCTCCCATGATCCCGCTCGTGGCGTACCACTCGTCGCCCAGCGGGTCGTGCAAGAATCCCAGCACGAACTGGCCTCCTTCCGGCTGGATCGCTGTCTGCGTGGCCGGCGGATACCAGATGGCTCCCCTGGACGACTGCGCCCCCCCGGTCGTTGCCGTCAAGGTGATCCATCTCGGATCGACCTGCACCACGTGCACCGGGTCGCCTGTGCCCTGGTCGGAGCGCAGCGTGAGCATGGCGAAGCGCGCCGGGTAGGTGGTGTTGCCGGGCAGCCCCTTCACCTTCCATTGCACGGGCTCCCCCTCGCCTTCGGTCCCCACTCCCGGACCTGGCAGGTGGCGCGCCAGGGTGAGATAGAAGTAGTCGCGTGGATCACGCTGTATGAACCGTGGAAAGCGCATGAGCACCATGGACTTGAACATCTTGCGCGCCCTGAACAAGAGGTCCGGCCGGTCGCGAACCTCGCCCTCCTGCTCCGCCTCGCGATCCAGCGGGTTCTCCAGGGCCGGCGCATGCACTGCTGGATCCACCCTGTAGAATTCGAAGCCGCTGTGCCCCGAGTTCACGTCGAGCTGGATGAGGTAGCGACAGCCTGCCCTCTCGAGCCCCCTGGCGAACCCCGTCTCGTCCACCGACTTTGCAAGCCCGTAGATGACGTGCCCCTGCTCGGTCCAGCAGATCCCCGATCGGTTGATCTTGGGGGAATCCGGGTTCAGGTCCGGGCTCGACCCCCACCAGCTGCGCCTGTAGGGGTTGATCTCGCCGTCCTGCATGAGAGGCGTCAGGTTCTGTCTGTAGGACTCCATCTGAGGCGGGATGTCCCCCACCTCGGGGCCGGGCCATGTGCCGAACCCCATGCGTCCCCCCTTGAGTCTTGCCACCGTGGCGGCCCACGGCTTGGGGGGCAGGTACACCTTGCCGTCCTGCATCATTCCGAACTCGCCGTGCAGGGCCTGGAACCCGCCGTTGAAAGCAGCCAGCAACCGGAGCATGGTGTCGTCGTCGCGTGGGATCATTCCCGTGCCAGCCGCGCCCGTGTCGGAGATGGGCTCCACGACGCCGGCCTGCATGTGGATCTCCACCATCCTCGGATCCCAGGCCACCAGCGAGATGCTCGCATAGGTCCTTTCAGGATCCGGCCTCATGAAGGACGTCACGAAGGGGTAGGGGTGTCCCGGATCCGATCTGGTGAAGCGCATGTCCGAGAACGGCACCCATTCGCCTTCGCGATCCAGCGGTTCCATGTCCGGATCCGCCGGGATGGGGGGAGGAGGCCAGCCCAGGTCCATCTCCTTGAGCTGCTCCGGCAGCTTCATCACGTACGGCTTCGCGCCGTCGAACCCCATGTCCTTCTCTATCTCCCTGGCAGCGTACTTCTCGCCTGCCAACTTGTAGAACGACCGCATGAAGGAGTCCTTCAAGTTGTAGAACCTGGACTCGAGCCATCCGATCTTCTCGGTGCCTATCATGGGGATGGCCCGGACACTGTCCACCATCCAGGCCACGTGACCGCTCATGGCCTTGATGGGAGGCTTCACCGTCACGAGATCCGCACCCTGCAGAGGTTCTATCCGGCCCTTTTTCAGTCTGATCACGCCCTGGTCCAGGCTCACCACGGTATCGTCTCCGTCGAGTTCCATGTGGAGCTGCCTGGATGGATTGACCATCTCGTAGCGCACCCTGCTGATACCCTGCGTCTGTCCCGTCTTCTGCAGGTTGGTGACCGCGTCCTTGGCCTTCTCGACCCACGGCCAGTCCCTGGTCACCTCCTCGTCCTCGCCCGCGAAGTCGAGCATCTCCAGAGCCACGTACGAGTCGTCCACCAGGGCAGCCACGACGAGCACCTCCCCGTGTGCGAGGAATGCCTGCTCGGACGCATTGTAGCTTCTCGTGAGGTTCGTCACGTCCACGCTGGCGACCCTTCCTGATGGCGCCAGCCGGACGCGGGCCATGTACAGGTCACGCAGGGCGTTCTCGTCGGTCCTGGCCATCACGGAGGCCCTTGCCACGAACCAGTCGGAGAACACTCCGGTCACCGGGCGGTCGATCCAGTGGATCGATTCTGCATCCACTATCAGGCCTTCCTGCTTTTCGACGAGCCCTTGTAGCGACTCTCTGGTGGTGCCGTCCTCGCCACCCCCGCCGCCCCAGGCGGCGATCACGGCCGGTGCGCAAAGAGCCGCGAGCACGACCCCGGCTCTCGTGGCCATGGCCCAGGGGGTCGGTGCCCATCGGGTCGCAACCAGATCGCGCAGCATCTGCGTCGTGGCGTTCACGCGGGTCTGTTTATCACGCCGCATCCGGTCAGGTCAAAACAGCCTGCATGGCGCGATCTTCCAGCGTCTCTTGTCTGGACCTCTGGATGTCCACGGCGAGGATTTGCAACCTTGCTGGAAAACGGCCCTTGAGATGACCTATCACATGGGATAATCTCGGCGCGGGTCCGGTGGGGCCGAGCGGAGCCTAGGATGTCGAAGGAAACAAGGATACTCGGTGTGGACTGGGGCGAGCGCCGGATGGGAATCGCTCTGAGCGACGAGTCCAGGACGGTGGCCTCGCCACACTCGGTGGAAAAGTGCCGCACGGACGAGGAGCGCATCAGGGCCATCGTCCGCCACGTCGAGAACGGCAAGGTGGGCCAGGTGGTCATCGGAAATCCCCTCTCCCTGAGCGGGGAGGAGGGGCCAACGAGCCGCGCGGTCAAGCGCTTCGCGGATCTGCTCCAGAAGAGGCTCGAAGTACCGGTGACGCTCTGGGACGAGAGGCTCACCACGGGCGCGGCCCAGAGGGCCCTCATCGAGGCCGGGCTGAAACGCTCCCGCCGCAAGGACGTGGTTGACAAGGTGGCCGCCTCGATGATGCTGCAGAGCTACCTCGACTGCAACTGCAAGAAGGAAGACAGCCTTTGATGCTCCGCCGCGCTCATGTCTTCTGCCACATGGAACATCGTCGCGGGTGACGAGTGGGGAGGCGCCGCAGCATCCGCACCTCGACCCTCGACTCACGCAGGGGATGGGGGTGCAGCTACATGATGGGCTGCATCTTCGTGGGCCTGTGCAGCATGCTGTTCGTCTTCGTCATGCTCGCCATGGTCCCATCAGTACGGAATTGCACGAGATTCCAGCTTCGCCGGGTCCTGGGTCGCCAGGTGGAACGCGTGACAATTCCAGAGGGCTGGAACCGCTTCCAGGTGGCCGAGAGGCTCGCCAGCAAGGGAGTCGTGGCCAGCGAGGAGGAGTTCCTCTCCGTCTGCCAGGATCGGGCCATCCTGTCCTCCCACGGCATCCCGGCATCATCAGCGGAGGGCTACCTCTTCCCCGACACCTACGAGTTCTATCTCCCCACCGAGCCAGGAGCCGTGGTCGAGGCCATGCTCTCGGTCTTCGACGAGAGGTATGGCGAGCTCACCAGGGACTCCCCGGGCGGCCCTGCGGCGCTGGCCGATCTCGGGCCGGACGTGCGCCACGTGGCCGTGATCATCGCCTCCATCGTGGAAAAGGAAGCCGCCCGCCAGGGCGAGAAGCCACTCATCGCCGGGGTGTTCCTCAACCGCCTTCTCTTCGCTCCGTTCCCGTCGAGACTCCTGCAGGCCGACCCAACCGTCTCTTACGGCTGCGTGGCCGCGAGCCCTCTGCCCGATTCCTGTGAAGGCTTCACGGGCAAGCTCGCCCGCACCCACCTCGCTGACGCCACCAATCCCTACAACACGTATGTCCACGATGGCCTGCCACCAGGACCCATCGCGAATCCGGGCGAGACGTCCCTCGCCGCAGTGCTCGCCCCTGCAGAGACCGACTACCTCTACTTCATGGCTCGTGGCAACGGCACGCACAAGTTCAGTGTGACGCTCGAGGAACACAAGAAGGCGGTCGTCCGGTACCGCGACGGAGAGTGAGGGCATGAAGCGAGTCAGCGATGATCCCGGCGAGCTCACGGGCTTCATGGACGAGATCGAGAAGCTGCTGGACAAGGACGACCCCGCAGCCGCGGCAGCGCTGGCCCGCAAGGTGATCCGCAAGCACCCCGACGAGTGCGACCTCTGGAGCCTGCTCGGCGAGTCGCTGGAGGCCTCAGGAGACCTGGAGGGCGCCATCGCAGCCTTCTCCAGGGCTGCCGATCTGGACCCCCAGTGGGCCTCCGTGCGATCCCATCTCGCCAACCTCCAGCTCGAGGTGGGCGCCATCGGCGACGCGGCCCGCCTCGTCGAGGAGGCCTTCGAGCTAGCGACCGACGACGCGGAGGCCGCCTACGTCTTCGCCATGATCTGCGAGATCGAGGGCGACAGTGCCCGCGCGCGCCGTTTCTACAAGCAGGCGGCTGGCGTGGACCCCGAGCGCTTCATCGTGCCCACTCGCGTCTCCGGCTCCGAGTTCGCGCGCATGGTCAAGGAAGCGGTCATGGACATGCCCGACGACGTGCGCGATTTTCTCGGCGATGTGCCCGTCTTGGTGCAGGACATGCCCGAGCGCGACGAGCGGGGCATGTTCGCGAGCGGTGCTCCTCTTCTTCTGGGTGAGTGCGTCGGTACCCACATGGAGGAGCGGGGCGCCCTGGATCTCGACACCCTGACCCCGCCGCGCATACTCGTCTACAAGCTCAACCTGGAGCGCGTCTGCGCGGACCGCGACGAGCTCAAGGAGCAGATCCGCATCACCGTGCTCCACGAGGTCCTCCATTTCCTCGGCCTCGACGAGAACGAGGTGGACGACCGGGGCCTGGGCTGACGCCTCCTCCTCCCGCTTGACTTGTCCTCGGAGTGAAGTAGATTGAGCATCACCGTCGGGACCAGGGAAGCCGGTTGAAGTCCGGTGCGGTCCCCGCCACTGTGAGCGGCAACGACGGTTGCACGCCGGAGTGCCCGGCAGCCACTGGGCGTGGTGGATCCCGCTTCGCGGGGTTGCCCGTCCGGGAAGGCGCAACCCGAGGACGGGGCGAGAAGCCCTGCGAGCCGCGAGCCAGGAAACCTGCCCGACGGACATCCCCGGGGCCTGGGAACGCCTGGTGCGCGTCCATCCAGCCGACCATCCCCCGGGACCATCAACCCTGCAGGGCGGGCGGACGACCCGCAAAGGAGGACGGTCATGACGCGCACGACGACACTCACTGCGACCCTGGCTCTCTGTCTCTGGGCCTGCGACGACGGCAAGGGACCTGCCGGGGACACCTCGACGGACACGGAGGCCGACACCTCTGTGGACGTGGCGGACGAGGATCTTGCCCAGGACTCCCCACCAGATGCCGTCGAGGAAGATGGCTTCGACGACACGGTGACCGACACGGTCGATGAGGACCTGCCCGGCGACGTCGAGGACGAGGAGGTGGTCGTGCCACTTCCCGACCTGGCCTTCGTGTACACCGTGGCCGCGGACTACAGCACCGGATCCTACTCCGTCCTCGATCTGGGCGATCTGGGAGTGACGGCCGACATCGGCACGATGGCCACCGATGGAAAAGCCCTGTGCATCGGCGGCCGGATCTTCTTGAACGAGCTCTACGGCGCGGATACCGTGGACCCCGTGTCCGCGGTCGCGCCCCACGCCATCCTGGGCCGCCACACCACCGGCGCCTTCTCGAACCCGGTGGACGCCGTGCACCACGGCGCTGACCATCTTCTCGTCGTCCTGAACGGCTCCACCGGGCTCGTGGAGCTGGATCCGTCGGACGGCACCCTGGGAACCGTGGTGGACCTGTCCGCCTTCGACGACGACGGCGTGCCCGACGTGCACGCCATTGCCCACGTGGGCTCGCGCTACTACGTGTCCCTCGAGCGGCTGGACTCGTGGACCGCGGTGGACGTGGGTCTCGTCGTCATCCTCGACGACGCCACGCTCGCCGTGATCGACGCTGATCCCTCGACCGCCGGGACGGTGGACGCCATCGCGCTGCCCGGCGCGAACCCCATCGGCCGCTTCCGCGCTCTGGGCGACGATCTCTACATCGCCCTGACGGGGCTCTGGGGCGCCACGGACGGGGGCGTGGCCGTGGTGCACACGGCCACGGCCTCGTCCGAATGGGTCGTGTCCGGCTCCGACCTGGGAGGCGATCCCGTGTTCGGCGACTGCATGGAGATCGTGGACGCCAGCACGGGCTTCGTGTGCACGGGGCTCACGGACGGCTCGGCGGACGCGGTCATCGAGTTCGATCCATCCGACGGTACAGCATCCACCGCGGTCCTCACCACCTCGAGCGGCAGTCTGAGCGGCTCAGCGCTCGCGTCCGACGGGCGCATGCTCGTGGGCGATCGCGACCCCGAGAGCCCCGGCGTGCGTGTCATCGACACGTCCACGTCGACCGAGCTCACCACCTCGCCCATCGCAGTCGGCGCGAACCCCCCGTACTCGCTCTGCGTGCACCCCGCTCCCTGAGGTGGGGGCCGCCTTGAATATCTGGAATATTGAGGTAGATGATCGGAGCCGGCTTCACATGACCGGCAGGGAGGGCGAACATGCGCTGGACCGCGTCGGTGATCTCCATGGCCATTGTCTCGGGGTCGCTTGCGGGAGGGTGCTCCTGCTCGGGCAACATCCACGGCACGCCCGACGATACGGCCGCCGACGATGACGTGGCGGACACGTCCAACGACGTCCAGGACGACGAGGTGATGGACGCCGGGGACGGGGACGACGGAGGCGAGCTGCCTTCCTACGTGCCCATCGCCGTGCGCTCGGGTCAGCAGTCCGTGCCCAAGGTGGCCGCGCTGCCGGACGGCGGGGCCTGGATCTCGTGGTACTCGTGGGAGAGCGGTAACTACAACGTGCGCCTGCAGCGCATCGATGCGCAGGGGAGGGCGCAACTCGGCTCAGAGGGAGTCCTCGTGAGCGACAGCACATCGGAGGGTTTCACCATGGATCAGCTCCTCGTGGCCCTGCCGGGCGGGGATGCGGTCGTGGCCTTCCAGGACGTGAGGTCGGGAGACTTCGAGGCGTATGCCTATCGTGTTTCGGCCGAAGGCGAGCACCTCTGGGGCGATGACGGCGTGAGGGTGTTCGGCGATGCTCCTTCGGACATCGTGAAGGACATGATCGTGGACGAAGACGGCGACGTCGTCATTGCGGCCGAGCGCGCTACCGATCCCACCCACGTGAAGCTGCAGCGCCTCTCTGCATCGGGCGACAAGCAGTGGGGCACCGGCCATGACATCACTGCGCCCGAAGGGGACTTTTGCGTACGGCCGGTCCTGGCCGACGCCGGCTCCGGGGCCGTCATCGCCGTGTGGCTCAGGGCCCCAGGGCTCATGGACACCGGCCGCACGGTCATGGCGCGCAAGGTCGACCCGTCGGGCAGCCCCGCATGGACCGCGGATGCGGTCCTGGGCACGGGTGACGAGATCCCCTACTACGTGGACCCGGTCATCGAGCCCGACGGCTCGGGTGGGGTCTTCGCCGCCTGGACCATCGCCCAGGGCATCTCCATCCTCCACGTGCGCCTGCAGCACCTTGACGCCAGCGGGTCTTCCACCATGGGGGCCACCCCGGTCATGGTGTCGAGCTCCAACGCGACCTCGCAGTCTGCACCCGCTCTCTCGTGGCTGGGCATGCTGGGCCAGGTCATGGTGTTCTGGCGCGAGACGGACTTCGACGAGTCCGAGAGCGGGATCATGGCGCAGCGGTTCACCATGGCAGGCGACGTTTCGTGGTCGACGACGGGGTTGGTGGCCGTGCCGGTGAGCTCCACAACGCTGGCCTCCACGGGGGTTGCCCGGTACGCTGGAGGCGGTGCGGTCATGTTCTATCGGATACAGGACGCTGGTTCTTTCGACTCCGACTACAGCCAGGGCCTGCTCGAAGCCGTGGACGCTCCCATCTTCGCGCCCCACGAGATCACGGACACGGCCAGCGCGAAGCTGTGGCCCGACGTGAGCAGCGAGCCCTCTGACGGCTGGTGGATGGTCTGGGGCGACCAGCGGGCCGACGATGGCGACATCTACGCTGCCCACATCCCTGCCTATTGAAAGGCTCGTGGCACCGGGGCACCACCCTGTCACCAGAGCGACCTCACCGGGTAGCCCCGGATCTGCTCGTCGGGCGTGAGTATGCCCATCCCCGACGATATGGCCTGACAGATCAGCATCCGGTCGAACGGATCGCGGTGGATCCTCCTTGCATTCTCGGAGAGCCGCGGCGAGTCCCAGACGATCCAAAGGAATGCGCAGGTATCAGAGGCTTTGCGATCATGGCCAGGTTCTCGGCTCCTGGGACAATGCGCACGGGTGTATCCTTCCATTGAAGTTGCCGGCGATAGGCTCTAGGCTGTGTCTCCGGCCCCGAGGAGGGACGCCTTGACCGAGCTCAGAGTGAGGTTCCCGGCGGGGGGGGTCAGCCTGGAAGGGCTGATGAGCGTGCGAGACGCGCGCGCGGACCGCGCCGTTGTCGTGTGCCACCCCCATCCGCTCTACGGCGGCCAGATGCAGAACAACGTGGTGCAGGCCCTTGTGGCCGCCTTCTCGGCGGCAGGCTACGACACGCTGCGGTTCAACTTCCGGGGCGTGGGACGCAGCGAGGGCAGGCACGGCGACGGGCTTCACGAGCTTCACGACGTCATCGGCGCGGTGGAGTACCTTATGGATCAGAGCCCGGCCGTGCACATGGCCGTGGTGGGCTACTCGTTCGGGGCGGCCGTAGGCATGAAGGCGGGCATGATGGACGAGAGGGTGGAGGCCCTGGTGGGTGTGGCCTTGCCCGTGGACATGATGGACTGCACGTTCCTTGCCCGCAGCGACAAGCCCAAGTTCCTGGTCACCGGCGACCGCGACACGTTCGCGCCGCTCGCGGCCTTCGCGGAGCTGTTCGAGGATCTCAATCCCCCGCGCGAGATGCTCCTCGTGCGTGGCGCGGACCACTTCTACAATGGTCACGAGACCGAGGCCGCGTCCGCCTGCGTCCGCTTCCTCGACACCCTCTGGGCCTCACCCGGGGTCAAGAAGTCATCCTGATCCCCGTCGTCCAGGCCTCGAGGTCGAAATCGTCACCTGCGATCGAGTCACCATCCCATGCGATCCCGGATGGACACCGGGATCTCACTGCTTCAGGTAATCCTCGCAGAATCCGGGCTCCGACCAGCAGGTCTCGTCGATGCAGTACCCTGAGCACTGCGTGCTCGAGGTGCACGGCCTGTGCTCGCATCGACCCCCGATGCAAACGAGGTTGACCGAACCGCAGTCATCGTCCATCTCGCAGGCAGAGGGTAGGATATCCACGGGCAGCGTCTCCAGCGGAGTCTTGCCTCCGTGGTGGGGCGTTCCGGGGGGCAGACATGTGGCGGCGCCGTAGTCCTTGCACGGGCTCTCGTCCCAGCAGCCCTGATCCGGGGGCGTTCCGGTTGCCTCGACCGTGATGGCCTCGTCCGCCACGCCTCCGTCCGATCCGGCGGCGGGTGGACTTATAGGAGGCGTCCGGAAAGCTGCGCACGCCTCGAGGGCAACCACTGCCATGAGCGTCACCGCGTATCGCATGTGCACCTTCGACTCTTCTACGATACCACGTGTTCGACCGGGTTGCGCTACCGGCTCCTCGTACGTCTTTCCCATTGCCACGAGATCGTTCTACACTTCGAAAAATGCTTGCAGCGCAACCGGGAGGTCTTCGATGGACAAGAGAAAGATGCAACTGTACGGCCTCGCGGCTGCTGTTTGCGGGGCATTCGTCCCGGTGACCGTTGCATCCTTGCAGGCCGCGAAGGGGGCCGAGGATGTGTCCGGTGTCTGGGCCTACGAGGAGACGGTCGATGCGAGCACCTGCGCCGTCGAGCCCATCGGCACGAAGCGTGGGCTGGTCATGACCGTCGAGCAGGGCCCACCGGCGAAGGACGGCACGAGCAAGGTGGTCGTCAACACGGATGGACCGTCCGAGTACTTCGCCTATGCAGGCAGGTACGACCTGGCCGCCTACGAGCTGAGGGTAGAGGCCGCGTCTGGCAAGAAGAACATCGCGGCCACCTCATCCATCGAGGGCAAGGTCTCCTCGGGCGAGGGAAACAGGATGGAGGGAACGCGAAACGTGAAGATCGTCGAGAGCAAGAAGGGCAAGACCGTCTCGTCCTGCAAGATCCTCATGTCGTTCACCGCACGAAGATTATAGTCTGGTGCCATGGGCCCGGATGGCGTACTAGGTGACGCTCCCGGCGATGCACCGAGACCCGATCCGGGGCTGCGGACTATCCCTGGTTCCCATCGCTCAGGTCTCGAGGCCGAACAGGCGCGCGGCGTTGTCGCTCGTGATGCGCGCGGCCTCTTCCAGCGGAACGGCCCACAGGTCGGCCAGGGTCCGGGCAACGAGGCGGACGTTCGCGGGCTCGTTGCGCTTGCCCCTGTAGGGCACGGGCGTGAGATAGGGCGCATCGGTCTCGATGAGCACCCGGTCGCGGGGCAGGGCGCCAACGAGGTCGCGAAGCTCGTACGACTTCTTGAACGTGACCACCCCGGCGAACGACAGGTAGAACCCTCTCGACAAGATGAGGTCGGTCTGGACCGTATCGCCGCTGTAGCAGTGGAACACGCCTCCGGCCTCCCAGCCGCCCTCGTCGTCCATGATGCGCAGGGTGTCCTCCATTGCCTCGCGGGTGTGGATGACCAGAGGCTTGCCGAGGCGCAGGGCCATGCGGATGAATGTTTCGAACACCTCCCGCTGCTGTGCGCGGGGGGAGAGGTCGTAGTGGTAGTCGAGGCCGGTCTCGCCGATGGCCACGACCTTGGGGTCGCGTGCGAGCCTCTCGATGGTCTCGACTGTCGGCCCGTCCGCCAGCCTCGCCTCGTGGGGATGGATGGCCAATGTGGCCCAGATCCCCTTGTGGACGCGGGCGATCGAGAGGCTGCGCGTCGCTCCCTCCACGCCCGAAAGACTGCCCACGGTGACCATGCGCTCCACGCCCTGCTCGTGCGCTCGCGCTATGACCTGCATCAGGTCCGCCTCGAAGACGCGGTCGTCGAGGTGGGTGTGCGAGTCGGTCAGGATCGCATCCATCCGAGCACCTCCTCGAGAGCAGCGCGGGCGTGACCGGCCCGGTCGGGCACCGCGTCGGCGATCCGTTCGAGCGCGAGGGCCGCCTTTCCGGTGCGCATGAGCCCTAGCGCCTCGATGCTCTCCGTCACGGGGCCGTCGCCGGAGCCCATGGCCATGGCCTCTAGCGCCTCGACCAGGGGCTCCACCGAGCACAGTCCCGCGGCCTGCATGGCCAGGGCGGCGCGCAGCGGATCCGTGCCCTTCACCCACTGCGTGAGCGTGTCCAAAGCGGCCGCATCGCCCGCTGCGGCCAAGATGGCGGCCCAGTAGGCCTTCTCCTCGCGGGTGGCGATGAGGCTCGTGAGCCTCCTCGCGGCGTGATTGCGCACGGCCGCGTCGGGCACGCGGCAAAGCCCCTGCATCGCCAGGGTGCGGTCCTCGGCCGAGGCCGGGCTCACCGCTTCCTGGAAAAGCCTCTCCACGGCTCGCCCGTCGCCCAGGTGTGCCAGGGTGGCTGCGGCCTCCAGGCTCACCCCCGGACGCGGGTCGCCGAGCCTCGCTATCGCCAGGTCGGGATCGCTGTCGCGCATGTGGCTTCTCATGAGCGAGAGTGCCGTGCGCGCGAGGGGAACCGGAGCCGCGTCGTCGCGAGCGACGGCCTCCATCGCTTTTACGAGGGCAGAGGGCGAAAGCTCTGCGAGGGCCTCGAGGGCCATGCATCGCACGGTCGTCTCGTCGTCTCGCTCGCCCATGGCAAGGATGCGTTCCGTCCAGGTCTTCTGTCCGGTGGCTGACGCGAACTCGAGCGCAGCGATCCGGAGGTCCGGGTCGTCGATCGAGAGGAGGGCCGCGATCGCGTCCGCGTGCTCCGTGGCGCCGAGCGAAGTGGCCGCGTACACGGCCTCGATGCGCACCGAGCGATCCGGGTCCTCGACGAGGGCAATGAGCGCCTCGCGCGCCTCTCTCGCTCGGTCCGCGGGCGCACGGCCCAGGGCGATGGCAGCGTTGCGGCGGAAGGCCGCTTTCTGCGATCGAACGTCCCTGATCGCGGCGTCAAGGGAGGGCAGGGGGCGTGGAGGCCAGTCGAACTGGGTCATGGTCTCAGGAGATCCCACTGCCGGGCGGTACCTCGATGTCCACGGTCAGGGCGGACAGGCCTCCCGGGCCGTGGGCCATGAGCACCATGCCCTGCGACTCGATGCCGCGCAGCTTGGCCGGTGCGAGGTTCACGACGACCACGACGAGCTTTCCCACCAGGGCCTCGGCCTCGTAGTGCATGGCGATGCCTGCCACCACCGTGCGAGGCTGCTTTTCGCCGAGGTCGATGGAGAGCTTCATGAGCTTGTCGGTCCTTGGCACGGGCTCCGCGGCGAGCACCTTGCCCACGGCGAGCTTCACCGTGCCGAAGTGTGCGATGGAGATGTGGCCGTCCACGACCGCCTTCGCGGGCGCCTCCCTGGGCGCGGCCTCCTCGCCCGCGGCGCTGTCCACGCCGAGCCTCTCGAGGATGGCCGGGATGGCTTTCTGGTCGATGCGCGGAAAGATGGGGATGGGTTGCGGGAGCGCCAGGCCCGGCTCGAGGACGCCGAACTCGGTGGGCCAGTCCGGCTCGGCGCCGGACACTGGCAGGCCCATCTGCGCGATGATCTCGCGGCCCTTCTCGGGCATGACCGGACAGACCATGTGCCCCAGCTGACGGATGGCCTCGCACGCGTGGTACAGGCACGCCCCGAGCTCGGCCCGCCTGGTCTCGCCCTTCATGGTCCACGGCTGCGAGTCCTGGATGAAGCGGTTTGTCTCGGCGCACAGCGTCCAGATGGCCTCGATGCCTCGCGCGATCTCGAACTCGTGCAGCTTCTTGCCCGCCTCGTGCGCCACGGTCCTGGCCCTGGCGCGCAGGGCGGCCTCTCGCTCTCCACCTTCGCCACGTCCGGGAACCACGCCCCCGGCCAGCTTGTGCACGAGGTTGACGGCTCGGTTGACCAGGTTTCCCAGATCGTTGGCCAGGTCGGAGTTGATGCGATCCACCAGAGACGCGTGGCTGAAGTCACCGTCGAGGCCGAACACCGTGTCGCGCATGAGGTAGTAGCGCACAGGGTCGTTGCCGAACTCCCACTTGAGCGCCAGCGGGTCCACGGAGTTCCTGAGGCTCTTGCTCATCTTGCGCCCGTTGATGGTCAGCCATCCGTGGGCGAAGACGCCTCTCGGTGGCGCGAGCCTTGCGGCCATGAGCATGGCCGGCCAGTAGATGGCGTGGAATCTCAGGATGTCCTTGCCGATGATGTGGTGCGCCGCCGGCCAGTAGCGCTCGAAGAGCCCATCTCGGTCCTCGGGCCAGCCCAGTGCGGTGGCGTAGTTGGAGAGCGCGTCGAACCATACGTACATGACGTGCTTGGGGTCGTTCGGCACGGGGATGCCCCAGGTGAAGCTGGTGCGCGAGATGCTCAGGTCCCTGAGCCCCTCGCGCACGAAGCTCACCACCTCGTTCATCCGGCTCGCCGGCCTCACGAACGTCGGGTTCTCCTCGTAGAAGCGCAGCAACGGCTCCGTGTAGGCCGAGAGCCTGAAGAAGTAGCTGGGCATTCGCACGGGCTGGACCTGGCCGTGGCCCATGGGGCACTCGCCGGAGCTGGTGAGGTCCTTGTCCGTGTAGTACGCCTCGCAGCCCACGCAGTACAGGCCGTTGTACTCGCCCTCGAAGATCTCGCCGCGCTCGGCGACGCGCGACCACAGCTTCTGCACGCTTCGCTTGTGTCGCTCCTCGGTCGTGCGGATCAGGTCGTCGTGGCTGATGCCCAGGATGTGCCACGCGTCGTGAAATGGCCTGGCCATCTTGTCCACGAACGCCTTGGGGTCCATGCCCTGGGCTTGTGCGGCCCTGGCTATCTTCTGCCCGTGCTCGTCGAGCCCCGTGAGATATCTCGTGTCGAACCCGGCGGCCCTGTGGTAGCGGGCCAGCACGTCAGTGGCGATCATGGTGTAGGCCGTGCCGATGTGCGGCCGGTCGTTGACGTAGAATATCGGTGTCGTCAGATACATGCGCCTGTCACTCGTCATCCCCGGCCTCCTGGGGTCTGTCGTCCCCCTTCTCCTCGGCGGGCGAGCTTCGCTGTCCACGGCGCCGGTCCCTGCCCTGTGTCTGCTGCTGCTGTCCTCGCGCGTCCCGCTCGTACGTGATCTCGTCCCAGGAGCATGCCTTCTTCGTGCCGTCGGCCAGCTCGCACACGCACCGCCGGTCCATGAGCTGCAGCTCCCTGATCCTGGCCGGCCCGTGCGGGGTCTGGACCTCGCGGCCCATCCTGGGTGCCTCGTTCATCATCTCGCAGTACTGCGTGTACTCGTACTCCAGGCAGCACAGGAGCCGCCCGCACACTCCGGACACCTTCTGCGGGTTGAGCTGCAGGTTCTGGACCTTTGCCATCTTGATGGACACGGGAGCGAAGTCCGTCAAGAAGCGGTTGCAGCACACCTGCTGGCCGCATGGGCCCACGCCGCCCACGAGCCTGGCCGCGTCGCGCACGCCTATCTGGCGCATCTCGATGCGGATGTGAAGCTGCGCTGCCAGGTCGCGTATGAGCTGACGGAAGTCCACCCTCTTTTCCGCGGTGAAGTAGAACACGGCCTTGCCCCCGCCGTGCACGTACTCCACGCGCATGAGCTTCATGTCCAGCCGCCGCTCGGACACGAGCCGGGCGCACATCTCGAACGCCTCCAGGCTCTTGCCATCGTTGCGGGTCACCTGCCGGTTGTCCGAGTACCCTGCGCACCTGAGAATCTTGTTCGTGACCTCTTCCGTGGCCGGGTGCCACCTGGGCTGGTCGAGCACGATGCCCAGCTCGATGCCCCTGGGAGTGCTCATGATCACCTCGTCGCCCGGCATGAGGAACAGATCCGCGGCATCCGACTCCTGGCGCACCCTCATGAAGGGCGAGAGCACGGTCACGGTCCTGACCCAGTTCATCCCGATGTCCCACTCGGGTTCGCACAGGTCGTCGAGAAACTCGTCCTGGGCGTCCTTCTGTGCGACCAGGAACACGGGCCTGTCCGTGCACACCTCTCGCGGATCCACCTCCCTGGACTGCTCCCTCTCGACCCTCTCTGCCCTGACCTCTTCCCTGCGCCTCTCCTCTGCCTCGCGCTCGGCCGTCCAGGGCGTGGCCGAGGAGCCGTCGACCGGTGGTCGCTCGGGTCGCGCGCTTCTCGGGGGCCTCGAGTGTCGGGGCTGCTGCGTGCCCGGTTGCCTCGGGCCCTGGGGCGCCTGGCCCCCCTGGCGCGCCTGCTCCTCGGTCTTCTGGCCCTGGGGGGCATCGCCTTCCCTGCTGCCTGGAGGCTTGCGTCTGCGCCTGCGCCTGCGCCGGGCAGGATCACCCCCGCCTCCCTGGCCGCCTCCCTGGCCGCCGCCTCCTCCCGGACCCTGCTGTGATCCCTCGCTCATGTGGCCTCTTCGACAGGATGTGCATAGTACATTCTCCCCCCCCTGAAAAGCAAACCCATCCCGGCAGGCGCTCGTGGAAGGAAAAATGCGGGAGAACGGTGGATGATGGCAGGGGCGTCAGCCGAGCTCCTTGCCGAGCTCCATGTGCAGGCGTTCGAGCACCATGCGAGGGTTGACGTAACCCTGGAGCAAGGCGCGATGCTCCGGCAGGCGCAGGGCCATGGCGCTGGCCCTCCTGGCGGACAGGGTGCGGGCGCGGGCGGTGATCTGGGGCTCGATGGAATGGAGCATCAGGCCCTCCGGATCGCCGGTCACGCCCAGCCATGCAACGTCCCTGTAGAACATCTCGAGGAACGTGAGGAGCGTCTCCGCGCTCGCACGGCTGATGGCAACGTCGTCGAGAAGCGTGACCATGGCGGCCGTGCCGCGATCGAAGGCCTCGTCCATGCGGACCACCAGCTCGATCACCTCGGCCCACTCCGCCGAGAGGTGCGAGAGGGCCGAGGACACGGACCCGCCGCTCAGCGCGATGACCGCGTCGAGCTGTCCGGGCTCCTGCTCGACCCCCACGATGCCCGCCAGCACGGCCTTCATGTCGGCTGGCCCGAGAGGCGCGAAGCGCACCGGGACGGACCTCGAGGTGATGGTGTGGAGCATGCTGTGAGGCCTGGCCGTCACCAGAAAGAAATGGGTTCTCGGCGGTGGCTCCTCCAGCATCTTGAGGAGCGCGTTGGCCGCCTCCTCGGTGATCCGGTCCGCGTCGCGCACGATGATCGCCTTGACCTTCCCCTCGCTGGGAGGGTACACGACGAAGCCGAACAGCTCCCTGATCTGCGCGATGCTGATGGAAGCCTTGCCCTTCTCGGCAAAGAGCAACTTCACGTCCGGGTGATTGCCCGCCTCAATCTTGCGGCACGACCTGCAGCGCGCGCAGAAGTCGGGCACCGCGACCGTTTCGTGGCCTTCCGTGCGGATTTCGTGGATCCCGGGCGTCTCGCAGTTCAGGAGCCGGGCCACGCAGAGCGCCGTGAGCTCCTTGCCCACGCCGCCGGGCCCCTCGAACCTGTAGGCGTGGTGCAACCTGCCCTGCTTCATGGCATGGCCCAGGGTCCCGATGGCCCGGTCCTGCCCCCTGATGGATGAGAGCCCCATCTACTGCTTGAGCCCGATGGCCCTGAGGAAGGCCTTGCGCTTCTCCACGTCGACTGGCCCCTCGATGCCCGCAGGCCCGAAACCGTCGATCACGCCCAGCACGCCCCGGCCCTGCTCCGTCTCCGCCACCAGCACCTCGACCGGGTTTCCGGTGGCGCAGAAGATGCTGCACACCTCCGGCACCTGCCTCACGGCCGCGAGCACGTGGATGGGAAAGACGTTGCGGAGCATGATAAGAAACACGTGGCCCGCGCCGATTGCCTCGACGTTCTTCGCCGCCAGATCTCCGAGCTCATCGTCGGTTCCCGAGCGCCTCACCAGACAGTCGCCCGAGGCCTCGGAGAATGCCAGGCCGAACTGGATCCCCGGTGCGGACCCCGCGAGGGCCTCGTGGAGATCCTCGACTGTCTTGATGAAGTGGCTCATGCCCAGGATGATGCCGAGATCCGCGGGCTTCTCGATCCGGACCGCTCGAAGCTCCATGGCGACTCACCTCCGTGGGCCATGATACCCGAACCTCCCCCGGAAATTAAGCGCCTCCTCGATCGCAAAGGCACGAGCCCGCGGCGGCTCTCGCCCCTTGCGCGAGCTGGCCTCTCGCTGCAACCTTCATGCGAGGCCAAAGCACAATCTCATGATGGAGCATGATGCGAGATGACCTTCTTCGCATACGAACAGGATCGGCCATCGAGAGGAATGCCACGTGGCGGCCAGTGGCTTGCCTGCGTTCTCTTTCTCGCACTCGTTACCGGCTGCGGCTCGTCGGGTGGCGGCCATCCCGGGGATGCTGCCGCCGACTTCTCGAGCGATCTTCCAGATGGCGACCCTGTCTTCGATGCGCTCGAAGAGGGTGACGGGGACGATCTCCCGGACACCCCGACGGATCACGGTGACGACTCATGGCCCTGCATCGTCGCGCCCCTGTACGAGGCCGTGGGACACTACGAGACAGTGATCTCCTCGAGCGGCGATCCCGCCGACGTGTACCACCCCGATCCCCCAGATCTCACTACGGGCGGCCACGCCTTTCCCATCGCCCTGCTCCTGCAGGGCGCGAACGTGGCCAGGCAGAATTACCAACTCTTCGCCACGGCCGTGGCCTCCCACGGGTTCGTCGTGGTCGTGCCCGATCACGAGACGATCTCCATGGCCGGCCCCGGGCTCTTCGCAGAGCCCGACGAGATCCAGGACGTGCTGGCCCACATGCGCGAGCAGTACGAATCGCCATCCTCTCCCGTGCACACGGCTTTGGACGTGGACACCATCGTGGTGCTTGGCCACTCGTATGGCGGGGCCTGCGGCATGAACTCTTTGAGGAGCGTGTGCGAGATGCCGTTCTGCATCGGGACGTGGAGCCGGCCCGCCGAGCTCAAGGCAGGCGCTTTCTGGGGCACGAACCTGGCAGTGCCTCTCGTGGGCACCGTGCCGGACATCGACAACGCAGGCCTGCCCGTGATCCTGATGCAGGGGACCCTCGACTCCATGGCAACGCCCACGGACGGTCGCAACACGTACGACAAGATCCAGGATCCCCCCAGGGCCTACGTGGAGGTTTCGGGTGCCAACCACTACGGCGTGTGCAACGTGAACAACCCACCGGGCGCCGAGGCCGACGATGTCGCGCCTTTTCTCGCTCAGGCCGTGGCCATCGAGACCATCGCCCGCTGGAGCGCCCTGTTCTTGCGCGCTCACCTGCTCGGCGACGAGGACGCGTGGCGCGCGGTGCACGTCTGCGGCGACGCGCTCGATCCGAACGCGGCCCTGGTGGCCCACACGCCCTGATCCTGGCGCTCCGTCTTCAGACGGTGCGGATGATCTCCGATGCGCTCCTTCGGACCCTATTTCCCTCGATGCCACGGTAGTGGTCGGGCAGGTGGGATTCGTCCGTGCCGGGTTTTCCCACGGCGAGCATGACGAACGGGATATCGTCCTGGGCGAGGCCGAAAGCCCCCCGCGCCTTCCCGGGGCTGAACCCTGCCATGGGCCTTGCGGTCAGGCCGTGATGGGTCGCCGCCAGCATGATGCACATCACGCTCATGCCCAGGTCGAACTGGTGGTACTCCCTGCCGTCCTTGATCGCGCAGTCGTCCGCGATCCGCGTGTGACCGAGGATCAGCAAGGGAGCCCTGGCCGCCCATACGCGATTCCCCTCGGCCAGCACCTCTCGCCCTCTTGCCAGGCCCTCGGGCGAGGTCATGAACACGTACCTCCAGGGCTGCATGTTGCGACACGAGGGTGCCAGCCTCGCGGCTTGACCGAGCTCCTCGACGACCTCGGGATCGAGACCGTCCGGAAGGATGGAACGGGTCGCTCTGCGGGCATTCAATAGTTTAAGTACTGGATTCATGGTATGCATCTATCTGTTTGTTTTTTCACATATTCAGCGAAGGCCCTGCATCCCCTGCCTTTGCCCTGCACGAGTCCCAGAAAAGGTAGCCGCACAGCAGGAAGAAGGCCACCAGCCCGAGGTAGTTTCCGATCGGCGTTCCGGCCATCCTTGTGAGCGGCACCAGCTCTCCCTCTGTCTTCTCGAACAGCCTGGGGATGGCCGAGAGGACCCCCATGAGCGCACCGCCGGCGATGAGCCCCGAGGAGAGCAGGATCCCCCTGTTGTGGCGAGCCTCGCCAAGGAGGCTGTCGCCCCTGGCGCTCTTTCGCACGAAGTGGGCCACCAGGGCGCCAACGATGATGGGGGAGTTGTACTCCATGGGGATGTACATCCCCAGCGCGAACGCCAGCGACGATACGCCCAGCATCTCGATGATGACAGAGATGGCAGCGCCCACCCCGTAGAGGAAGACCTTGGTGGGATCCGGGGTCATCATGATAGTCCTGAGCACGTCGGCCATGGCGTTGGCCTGTGGCGCTGGCAGCGGGTGGAGGTGCGATCCCGACTTCACGAACCCGTGGGTCTTCGCGAGCAGCATCATCACCGCCGTGACCACCAGGGCGGCTACCACGGATCCGGCGATGTTGCTCCACTGGACCTTGCGTGGCGTGGCGCCCAGCCAGTAGGACATCTTGAACTCGGTGACGAGTGTACCCGACATGGACAGGGCCGTGCACACGACCCCCCCTATGAGCAGCGCACCGAGCATGCCTGTCTCGCCCTTCATGCCCAGCCTCGACAGGACCACGGCGGAGATGAGCAGCGTCATCAGCGTCATGCCCGAGATGGGCGTGACGCTGATCATGGCAACGGCCCATGCGCTCACTGCCGAGAAGAGAAGGGCGATGACGAACGCCACGCCCACGGCCACCACCGAGAGCAGCCACGCATTATGCATGCCCGAGAGCACGCTGAAGCGGAAGTACAGCCAGATGACCAGGAGGACGAGCAGTGTGAGGCCCATGACCACGGGCATGGGGATGTCGCTGTCGTTGCGCGGAGACGGGCCTCTGGCCTGGTCCGAAGCTCTCCTGCTCAGCATCGCTGTCATCTCTTTGAGCCCGGCACCGAACGCCTGAATCATCACTGGCAGCATCTTGACGATGCTGATGAGCCCGGCGGCGAAGATGCCTCCGATACCGATGTAGCGCGCGTACTCGTAGAAGAGGTCCTCGGCCCCCATCTGCGAGAGCGGCGCGAGCCCAACGCCCACGGGTATCTGCATGTAGCGCCCCATGAAGGCCAGGAGCGGGACCACGACGAAGTAGCTCATGAACGAGCCCGCCAGGATGAAGGCCGCGTAGCGCAGGCCGATGAGGTAGCCGAGCCCGGCGATGGCCGCCGTTGTATTGAGGCTGAAGACCGCCTTCACCTCGTTCGTGAAGAACCCCAGCATGCTCACGGAGGCCGTGGTGAAGTTCTCCTTCCACGCGCCAACGACCAGCACGGCCCCGTCGTACACCGCCCCGATGCCCATGGCGTAGAGGAGCACCCTGGCCTGTCTGCCTCCCTTCTCGCCCGTCACCAGCACCTCGGTGCACGCCGTGGCCTCGGGGAAGGGCAGCTTGCCGTGCATCCTGGCCACGAAGTAGCGGCGGAACGGGATGAGCAGGAGCACTCCCAGGACGGCGCCGAGCAGCGGCACGAAGAAGATCTGGAAGAAGCTCGACATCTTCGTGAGGTCGAGGATGTGGATTGCCGGCATCACGAAGAGCGATCCGCCCACGACGATGCCGCTCGTTGCGCCGATGGCGATGATGTTGACGTTCTCCAGCAGTGTGGAGCGTCGTCGGAACATGGTCGCAAGCCCGATGGCCAGGATGGAGATGGGGATTGCAGCCTCGAGCCCTTGTCCCAGCTTGAGCGTGAGGTAGCTCACCGCTGCGCTGAACACGAGCGTCATGGCGAAACCGGCGATCACGGATCGCCACGTGACCTCCCGGCACGGACGGTCCGGCGGAACCGACGGGACGTACGACTCGCCCTCGGCGAGCTCCCTGTGCGCGTTGGGCGGCAGCCCCGCCCGATCCTCGTTGTCCGGCATGCGGCGAAACTTCGCAGATATCGGGACGCTTGGCAACGCACCCCTTGAAAACCGTGTCAAAAAGGAGGCGGGGCTACCTCTTGGGCACCCACCACAGGTCGAGGATGCTGAACGTGGGGGCCGTCGTATTGAATCGCGGGACGATGGGGAGCCCGATCTCGGGCTCGCCGTTCCTGAGCACGCTCATCATGAGGGTCGAGCACCCCTTGATCTCCACGGAGATGAGCTGCGAGGGGACCTCCAGACGGTTGAAGTCGCCGGGGTAGCTCACGGTGATGTGCGTGTGCACGATGGCTTCCGGATTCTTGACCTCGATCCAGTCCATCTTCTCCAGGCAGTCGGGGCAGTAGATCCTCGGCGGCAGGTGGAACTCGCCGTTGTTGGTCTCGCAACCCTTGGTCTTGCACCTCGTGGCCATGAGCTTGCCCTGGGTCAGCCCGCGGAAGAAGGGCGTCTCGCCGCCGTAGGTGTGGATGTGGATGGGCGCGCGGGGCTTCTCGATCACGATGGGATCGACGCTGCGCAGGACGGTCGCTCCGGTATTGAAATTGTTGAAATCGAACGATTCTATCTTGGACATGGCCTAGCCCTCCTTCCTGAGAACGGTACAGGTGACGTGGCTGCCCACTCCGGCGTGGCTGATGGCCATGCCGCACTTCGCGTTCTTGACCTGCAGGTTCTTGAAGTCCTTGGGTCTCGTCTTGCCGAACCTCGTCCACATCTCCTCGCGCTCGTGGAAATGGCTCCAGCGGTTGGCGAGCTGCCAGTAGAGCTCGCCAACCTGCATGATGCCCGTGGCACCCACTGCGTGCATGCAGCCGATGAGGCCTCCCGAGAGGTTGGAAGGGCAGCGGCCCTCGTAGTAGCCGTCTCCGCTGTCGATGTAGTCCATGCCCTTGCCGTAGGGCCTCAGGCCTATGTCCTCGTACGTCTGGATGTCGCTGATGGTGAACGCATCGTGCAGCTCCACCAGGTCTAAGTCCTCGCAGGGGTCCTTGATGCCGGCCATGTTGTACGCATAGTAGGCGGCCATGCGTGCGGCGAGAAACCCCGTGAAGCCCGGGTAGCGCTCGCCGCCGTGGGCCTTGTCGAAGTCCTTGTACGTGTCCGGCGTCTCGTTCGGCAAAAGCGGGATCTCCATGGGACGGCGGTCTGCCGTGCGCAGGGTGTGGCTGCCGGCCCCGATGTAGAGCTTCACCGGGTTGTCTGACAGCCTGTGCGCCGTCTTCTCGTCGCACAAGAGGATGCATGCCGAGCCATTGCTCATCAGGCAGGCGTCGTAGAAGCGCAGCGGGTCGGCCACGATGGGTGAGTTGGACACCTCATCCACGGTGAGCCTGGCAGGAGCCTGGGCGAAGGGGTTCGAGCAGGCGTACCCGTGGTTCTTCACGGAGATCTTGCTCATGACCTCGCGGAACTTGGGGCTCGACTTGCCGTAGACCTTCCAGTAGCGCTGGGCCATGAGGGCGTAGTAGCCCGTGTAGATGTGCCCTAGCTCCGTTTCGAAGTCCTTGTCCGCGGCACATGAGATGTAGTGGTTGCCCGTGCGGGTGCTCACCTCGTCCATGCGCTCCCAGCCCAGGACCAGATTGCAGTCCGTCATACCGGAGGCGATGCTCATGGCGCCTGCCAGGATGGCCGAGCCTCCCGTGGCGCCGCCCGTCTTGATCCCGATGTTGTGCATGGGGTCGAGGCCGAGGCGGTCGTGGATCACGGCCTCGCCGAGGAGCTGGTCGCCGAAGTGGTCTGCGAAGTGGCCGTAGTAGCCGGCCTGGATGAAGCCCTTCAGCTCGCGGATCCCGTCCACCTTGAGCTGGTTCTCGAGGGCCATCATGCGGAAGGCCTCGATGCACAGCTCCTCGGTCTTCTTCTCCGGGTAGTACTTCCTGAAGTCGCTCATTCCGGCGGCGACGACGTACACGGGACGCTGCCACCTCGGGATCTTGAGGTTCCCTTCTCTGAACTTGATCATCTGTTTGCCTCCTTGGTCGTGGAAGGGGAAACGGCGCCATCGCGCCGAGGAGATGGTGATAGCCTGCCCGGATGATGGGGTCAAGCCCGAGGTCGAGGCGCTCCTGCGGCTCGAGTGGGCAAGGGCGAAGGGATCTCGACAAGAGGCGATCCGACGATTGTCGTTTCCCCACGTCCCCTGCTCGCTGCGCTCGCTTCCCCTTCCCTCGAGGAAAGGGGTTTCGGTGATGGCGGCGAAGACAGCGTATCTGTCCGGGTCATGGGCAGTCGGTGAAACGTCAGTCGTCGTCGCCGGGATCGCCCCTCGCGCGCTTGATCTCGGCCCTGCGCTTCTTTTCCTCGAGGCGGCGCCTCACCGCTGTCCTGGTGGGCCGCGTGGGCACGCGGGGACGGACCCTGCGAAGGGCAGCGTCGAGGAGCGCCACGAGGCGGGCGCGGGCGGCCTCGCGGTTCCTGGGCTGGCTGCGGTGCTCGTCCGCGTGGATCACGATTTCACCGTCTCGGTTGATGCGCGACGCGAGCCTCGACGCGACGAGCGACTTCTGATCACCATCCAGAACCGTGGAGTCCTCAACGTGAAAGCGCAGCGTCACCCGCGTCGAGACCTTGTTCACGTTCTGGCCGCCGGGCCCGCCCGCCCGGCTCGCCTCGAAGGTCAGCTCCCTGCCCGGGATGACCAGGCCGGGCCGCACCTGGAGATCCTCTTGCATGCGGCAAGGCTAACCGACGGTCGCCTGCGAGGGAAGGGGCCTGACAGGGGCTTGACAGGGGTCTGACAGGGGCCTCGGGGGTCCTCCCGGCCGGGCCGGGACGTGGTAACATCGGGGCATGTCGGGTCGTCACGGCAGGTCAGGGGGGCTCGCGCGCGCCGCGATCATGCCCGTGTGGGCGCTGTGCGCAGCCGCGTCGTTCTCCTGGCCCGGCGAGGTCGAGAAGGCCATGGAGCGCGTCTCGGCCAACCCCTGGGCGGTCACGCAGCAGGACATCCAGATCCTCAAGGACGCCCGGACCCCCGAGGCCGCCGGCCACCTCATGAAGCTGATGGGCAGCGAGAGCGCGGGCACGGCGGTGCAGGCCGCACGCGCCCTGGCGGAGCTCTCGCGGAGCACGTGGAGCGCCTCCCCGGACCTCTCGGGGACCATGATCGAGCCCACGCTCGTGGGCTGGCTGGACCGGCCCGATGCCGTCTGGCGGATCGCTGCCTGCGATCTGCTGGGGCAGCTGGGCGCCACGGATCAGAGGGATCGCGTGGCCATGATGATCACGGACGCGGACCTCGATGTCAGGGCGACGTGCGTGCGATCGTTGCTGGCGCTCCACCTGGGGTCCGAGCAGAAGGGCTCGATCAAGAACCTCACCGTGCAGCTCCTCTCGGATCCCTACTTCGAGGTGAGGCAGCAGGCCGTGGTGGGCCTGGGCCTTCTCGGTGAGCAGGAGACGTTCGTGGCGCTCTTGCCCCTCCTGGAGAGCGACAGCACCCTGATGCGCCGTCTCACCCTCCAGGCGCTCGTGAGCATAGACCCGGGGCAGGCGTTCTCTCACGTGGTCGAGGCGCTCGAGGACACCGATTACGAGGTCATGGCGACCGCGGTGAAGCTCGTGGGCGCCATAGGTGATCCCGTTGGGGTCGTGCACCTGAGGCCGCTTCTGGGCGACATGCTCCTGGACATGCACGTTGTCGCTGCTCTGTCGCAGCTTCGCTGCATCGAGGCGTGCGAGATCCTCGTAGAGCTCTTGCAGGTTCCCCGGTTGCGCAGCGCGGCTCTCAACGCGCTGGCATCGCAGGGCGACGACGTGGCCGGCGTGCTCGCGGATGCGATATCGACGACGACGGACCCCGAGATTCTGCGCAGCCTCGTCAAGGTGGCGGCCCTTCACCCAGACGCCTCCTACCTGCCCGGGCTCGTGCGCGTGCTCGCGCTGGCCCCGGAGCGAAAGCTCGACGTGCTGGATGTCCTTTCCGGGATCGAGGGACGCGAGGCCCTACTCATGGCCCTCTCCCTGGTGCAGGACTCCACGCCAAAGACACGCGTGCGGGCCCTCGAGGTGGCCGGAGCGATCCTGGCATCCACGGGTCGCGATCCCGCGGCTGACGAGGTCATCGTGGACTCTCTCTGCGATCAGGATCTCGACGTGAGGCTCGTGGCCCTCGAGCTCGTGCGCAGGTGGCGCATCGATGGCGCGGCCAAGCTTCTCGTGGGGCTCATCGACTCCAAGCACCTCGCCGAGGTCACTGCCGCGGCAGTGGCGCTCTTGTCTCTGGGAGAGACCTACCCGGTACCGAAGCTCGTCGAGACTCTTCTCGACAAGGACCGGGTTCGCGCGCGTTCGGCAGCCTCCGCTCTTTGCGACGCCAGCCCCGAGGCTGCGCTCGACCCGCTCGTCGATCTCGTCGAGGACGATGTGCTCGTGGAGCATCCGCCCGCGGGTGCGGACCTCGCGCTGGACGTGCTCGGCCGGATCATGCAGCGACACTCGGGCCCCCGGGCCGAGACCCTGGTCGCGGACATGCTCGGGAGCGGCGACGAGGGCGTGCGAGAGCTGGGTGCGCGTGCCGCGACTTTGTCCGGCCTCCATGTGTTCGAGGGGAGGCTCGCCGATATGCTCATTTCGGATCGCCCTCATGTCCGCAGGGCCATAGCAGCCAGGCTCCTGGCGGCCCGGGGCGCGGCCGGTGCGGACCTGCAGGCCGAAGCCATGAGAGACGACGACGCGAGCGTACGGGCCCTGGCGGTGCTTTCCATGGCGCAGGGTGATGCCGTTGCTGACGATCGCAAGGTCGATCTGCTGTTCGAGGCGCTCTCGGACGGCGACGAGATCGTGCGGATCGACGCGGCGGCGTCTTTGCGGGAGCATGCCCCGGCCCTGGCCGGCCGCAGGGACGAGCTGTGCAGCCTCTACGACCGGAGCCTGTCGGATCTCGAGATGATCGCGGCCATGCTGCTTCTCGCGGATGTGGGCGCAAGCTGCCTGCAGGGCCGGTTGGAGCGGCTCGTGCTCGTGCCGGGGACCGGTCCCAGGGCCATCGTGCTCGAGGCCGTGACCATCGGGCGCAGCACGGGGGCGGTGACCTTGACCGAGAGGCTGCGTGCGGGCCTCGGCCAGTGCGCTGCGCTGGAGACGTCCCGCCACGGCGCCCTGTGCGAGGCCCTTCTCGAGGACCAGCCTCTTGTCGAGCCATCCTGTCGGGACTTCGGGCCCGCGGGAGCAGGGCTGTTCGTGCAGCCGGCCATCGCCGGGTGGGGGCAGATGCTCCCCGCACAGCCCGCGGTCGCGAGAGGCGGGACCGATCCTGCCTGGCCGGGCTGGTACTCCCCGGATATCGTGACCCTGGTGAGCGAGGACGCACCGGTCGTCGTGGTGGACGGCGCCCTCACGGTGCGGGTCGCCCTGCACGAGTCTGGCCTTGCGTACCCGCTCCCACCACCTCTGTGCTCGGGTTACTTCGCCTTCGGCCTTCTGACCTTCTGACGTTGACAGTGATGGGCTGCTGTGGCATCTCGTTCGTTACAGGTCACTTAGTGCCGCATGGGGGATGCATGCCGGACAGACGCGAGGAGACGGAGCACGACGTTTCCGATGATCGCAAAAGGGCCGAGTGCTACCTGGAGCTCGCGGGAGTGCTGTTCATCGGGCTCGACAGGCAGGGGAGGCTCGATCTCGTCAACCGTCGGGCCTGCGAGGTGCTCGGTTACACCCAAGAGGAGCTCATTGGCGCCGACTGGTTCGCGAAGTGCCTGCCTGCCTCCATGTCAGAGAGCGTGCGCTCCGTGTTCGACGGGCTCATGCGCGGCGAGCTCGTGCCCTTCGAGCATTTCGACAACCCGGTCGTCGACTCCCAAGGAGAGGAGCACATCATCCGCTGGCACAACACCCTGATTCGAGACGGGTCCGGTGCCATCATGGGCACTTTGAGCTCGGGTGAGGACGTGACCGAGCAGCGTAGGGCCGAAGAGGAGAACAAGAGGCTCGAGGCGCAGGTTTTGCACACGCAGAAGCTCGAAAGCCTGGGCGTGCTGGCGGGCGGCATCGCCCACGACTTCAACAACATCCTCCTGTCCATCCTGGGGAACGCCGCGCTGGCTTTGCAGGATGTGCCGGCGGGCTCTCCGGTGAGGCCGTACCTCTACCAGATAGAGACCTCGAGCAAGCAGGCGGCCGGGCTGTGCAAGCAGCTGCTCGCCTACTCCGGAAAGGGTCGGTTCGTCGTCGGGCCTCTCGACATCAACGCCGTGATCACCGAGATGGACCAGATGCTCAGGATCTCCATCTCCCGCAAGTGCACGGTGAAGCTGGACCTCGCCCACGAGGTCCCTCCCATGGTGGGCGACGTGGCGCAGATCACCCAGGTGGTCATGAACCTCATGACAAACGCATCGGACGCCATCGGAGACCGCAGCGGCATCATCTCTTTGCGCACCGGCGTCATGAACTGCGACGCCTCCTGCCTGTCGGAGAGCTTCCTCGACGACGGCCTCGTGCCAGGGCAATACGTGTTCGTCGAGGTATCCGACACGGGTTGCGGGATGGACGATGCGACCCACGCCAGGATCTTCGACCCTTTCTTCTCCACCAAGCTCAGCGGCAGGGGCCTCGGGCTCGCGACCGTGCTGGGGATCGTGCGCGGGCACTTGGGCGCCATCAAGGTCCGCAGCGTGCCGGGCAAGGGATCGACCTTCACCGTGCTCTTCCCGGTCGGTGATACAAGGCCGGAGAGCTGGAAGCTGGACCTGTCGGAGCCGGTAGAGCTCCTGTCCAGGGGCAGCGGCATGGTCCTCATCGTTGACGATGACGAGTCGGTGCTCTCGCTGGGCCGGATGATCCTCGAGCGAGGAGGCTACGACGTGGTCGTGGCGAGGGACGGCCGCGAGGCCGTCGAGACCTTCAGCCGGGACCCTGCCTGGTTCGTGTGCGTCGTCCTGGACCTGAGCATGCCGAAGATGGACGGGGAGGAGACCTTCATGGCCCTGCGCACGCTGCGCTCGGACATCCCGGTGATCCTGTCCAGCGGCTACGACTCGGAAGAAGTGGCCGAGAGGTTCGAAGGCAAGGGCCTGGCAGGCTTCATCCACAAGCCGTACAGGCCGGCCGAGCTTCTCGACATGCTCGCCAGGATCCTTTCCTGACCGGACAGGGGCTATCGCCAGGCCTGGACTGAGTGTACCATCCGCCGGATCCCATGGCCGACCAGGAACGCAGGGATGAGCCCGGATGGGTGGCCGTCGTGGCGGCCGTGGCGCATGGCAACATCCACGCCCTCGAGCACATCTTCCCCGTGGTGCTGCCGCTGATGCTCGTGGAGTTCGACGGGTCGGTGGCCCTGTTCGGAGCCATTGGCACGGCCGCGTACCTGACCATGGGGCTCGGCGGCCTGCCAGCGGGCTATCTGGCCGACAGGCTGGGCAGCCGCAGGTCCCTCCTCGTGGGCACGGGCCTGTGCGTTGCCGGGTGCCTGCTCGTGGCCGTGGCCCCTGATGCAGGGCTCGTTGCCGCTGCCCTGGCGCTCCTGGGCGTGGGGCTGGGGCTCTACCATCCGGCCGGACTGTCCCTCCTGTCGCGCACGTACCGCTCGTTCCACGGCTGGTCTCTGGGAATCCACGGCGCGGGTGGGGCCGTGGCCATCGTCCTTGCGCCGGCCCTGTTCGGGACCGTGGCCGGGCTTGCAGGCTGGCGAGTGGCCTACTTGGTGGCGGCGGGTATCGGTGTCGTGCTTTTCGTCGCGCTCGCCTTCGTGCCCGCCTCGAGCGCCCCCCCCGGCAGCGCCGGCACCTTTGAGTCCAGCGTGCCATCGCCATCGCCGCGCTGGTCTCTCATCGCGGTGCTGCTCCTGGAGACGGCCTGCGCTGGCCTCGTCTACAGGGGGGTGGTGACCTTCCTTCCCATGTACTACGCGAGCGAGGTGGCCTGAG
>JBFYZU010000075.1:0-13152 GCA_041309365.1 Myxococcota bacterium | reverse complement strand
GCCCCAGCGGCCCTGCAACGCGCAACGAGGTGGGTCCGATGATGTGACGGCCACGCACCAGAGGCCTGACGTGGTACTCCATCTGCACGCTGCCGTGAGGCTCGATCACGACGGTTCCCAGATCGACGGTGCAAGGTTCCAGCTCCGCCACCAGAGGCTCGGTGACCACGATCCTGAGCCTTCGCGAGGTCGTGTTCTCGAGAACGAGGAGCACGCGGTTGCGAGCGCCGAGGCTCATCACCCTTTCGGTGATGCGTCTGGCGCGCACGGCGTCCGTGCGCACGAGCGCCCGCACGTCCACGACGAAAAGGGCGGCCACGACGAGATCGAACAGCACGAGCACGGGCCACCATGAGGCGTCGCCGCCCGCGACGAGTGCACCGGCCGCGCCCGCGACGAGAAGAAGGACGGTGAGCCAGGAAGGGATCAACGCATCCTCCTACATGGGCACCGGGATACCGGCCAGAAGGCCGTTCACCACGTCGTCGGTGCTCTGGCCCTCGATCTCCGCCTCTGGCCTGAGGATGAGCCGGTGACGCAGGATCTGCCGCGCGAACCGCTTCACGTCGTCGGGGATGGCGAAGTCGCGCCCGTCGAGCAGGGCGAAGGCCTTGGCCGTGCGCAGCATGTGCACTGCCGCCCTCGGGCTCGCACCCACAGCGACCTGCGGGTTTCTGCGCGAGGCCTGGACGATGTCCGTGATGTAACGGCGGACCTTCTCCTCCACTCGTGTCTGGCCGATGAGCTTTCGCAGGCCCAGCACCTCGTCGACTCCGAGCACGGGTACAACGCCGCTCGCTTCCAGATCTCCGGGATCGAACCCGGCGTCGTGGAGCGAGAGGATGCCCATCTCCTGGTCGTGATCCGGGAAATCCACGATGATCTTGGACATGAACCTGTCGAGCTGGGCCTCGGGCAAGGGGTAGGTGCCCTCGAACTCGATGGGGTTCTGCGTGGCGAACACCGTGAACACGGGGCTTATGGGATGGCGCACCCCGTCGACGGTTGCGTGACGCTCTTCCATGCACTCGAGGAGCGCAGCCTGCGTCTTGGAAGGCGCTCGGTTGATCTCGTCCGCCAGCAGCAGATCCGTGAAGATGGGCCCCTGCCGGAACGCGAAGTCGCCGGAGCGCTGATCGAACACGTTGGTGCCGATCACGTCCGTGGGCATGAGGTCCGGGGTGAACTGGATCCGTCGAAACGTGCAGCTCAAAACCCTGGCGAGCACCCGCACCATGAGGGTCTTGGCCGTGCCGGGTGGACCCTCGATGAGGGCGTGCCCGCCCAGAAGCGACGTCATGAACACGGACTCGACGACCGCGTCCTGCCCCTTGATGACCTTCTCGAACTCGGCCCTGACGCGCGCGAGGGTGGTCCTGATGTCTACGGTCGTGCTCATCCTCTTGTCTCCTTCTTCACGATCCTGGAATACAACTTCGCGTACCGGGCGAGATCCGAGGCCGTGGCCTTGCCCCGGTCTCTGGCATCATCCGCCATCCTCTCGAGCTCGGCGAACGTTTTCGCCTGCGTCTCGACCGGATCCGCGCCTCTCATCCCCGGGGCACTGCCGAGCCTCCCGGCCGCCTGCAGGCGTCGCGCGCGCCCGTGCACGAGACGGATGGCGAGCCCCGCGGCGCCTGCCTGCTCCAGCATCCCGGCCAGGGCCTTCACCTGGTCGAGGGCCCTGCGCCTTCGCACCTCCCGCTCCGCCAGCGGCGCGGCCCTGCGCCAGCCCAGGGCCACGAGGCCGGCTGCCGTTGCCAGGAGAAGCTGCAGGAAGGCCAGCTCGGCCGCCGGACCGAGGACGTCCCACACGTCCGGTTGTTCTGCCGGGCCCAGCCTGCGGTGCGCCTCGTCGAACAGGACGCGTCCCTCGCCCTTCGAGGCCTCGAGCACGTTGAGCACGAGCACGAGGTTATCAGCCTTGCGGATGTTCCCGTTGATGAACGGGTCCACCTGGGCCACCTTGACCACGCGGCCCAGGCCCAGCGTGCTGACCTCCACGAAGCTTCTCTGGTCGCGTGTCACGAGCACCACGTGGTCGCCCCTGGCCGGCACCGGCCCGGTGACATCCACATCGACGCTTCTGACGGTCTTGCCGAGCACGGGCTTCCAGGCCACCCGGTCCACGCCCGCGAAAAGCTCCGCCGCGAGAGGCGAGACCTTTTCGGTCCATTCCGGATCTCCCTCGGCCCTGGGCAGGTCGCCTCCGTCCGGATGGTGCAGGGCGAACGGGTCGCCGGCACCAGTGCGCGGCCGGCTGTACATCGCGCTGCCCATGAGCATCTCTCCGGCCACGAAGACCGTGCCTCCCGCCTCGACGAAGGCCTCGAGCCGTTCCTCCTCGGCCGCCGTGAGCGGGAGCACGGGCCCGAGCATCATCACGATGTCCGCGCCAGCCGGATCGAGCTTCTCGAAGTCCGAAAGCTCCCTTCTCGTCCGGTAGCCCAGCTCCCCGAGCAGGGCATAGAGGGCCCTGGCGCCGTCCGGCGCCGGGCTCAGGGTGGAGTACAGGTCGAAGGTATCGGACCCCTCGTCCGTCCTGCCCATCTCGATGAACGCACCCACGCCCACGACGAGGATCATCACGACCACGGCTACCGCCACGGCCCTGTGACGCCCGCGCGATGTCACCCTGGCGCCTCCCAAGCTAGACCCCACCTTCGGCGAGCCGCCTTACCGTGCCCACATCTTCGTCGTCGGGCTTGACGCCTCCGTACACCGTGCGCTCGAAAAGGTCCGTGGCCCGTCCCATCCCCTCGAGCGGCGGCCTTGTGCCGGCCAGGATCTCGCGGCCCGTGAGCGCGGTGCTCGGCACGATGCGGCCCTTCTCCCCGAGCAGGGCCACCAGGGCGAGGTAGAACAGCCTCAAGGCCTCGGCCCTCTGGCCGGCGGCCAGAGCCTCGCGGCCTCGTGCCAGAAGCGTTCGCGACGGAGGCAAGTCTCGCACGCTCAGGACCGAAGCCGGCTCGGGAAGCCTGTCCCCTGACAATCCGGCTCGCCACACGCGCACCAGGGTCCACACGAGGTGGGCCACGATGGCCAGAAGAAGGAGCACGAGCGCGGAGATGAACGCGATCTGGCCCCAGAGAGGCACCGTGGCAAACCAGGAGGCGAAGCCATCGAAGACCTCAACGATCCACTCGATGGGGCTCACGTAGTCCTGGTACTCCTCGCGGGCCAGGATGGCGTCGAGCTTCGCGTACGCCTCGCTGGGATCCGCTGGCCTCATGGATCTCCGTCGAGGGCGAAACCCGGAGCGAGCCTGCGGGCCAGGTCGCGGGCCATGATCTCCATGTCCAGCCCTTCCTTGACCTCCCTGAGCTCGAAGTACACGACCACGGCCGCGATGAAGTCCATGGGGGCGACGAAGAGCTGGCCGACGAACTGGCTCGCGGAGTAGAGCACCACGTCGACCACGCCCGAGCCGCCGAACAGGGCCCCTCCCGTGAGGGTTATCGCGTACGCGAGGGCGAACTTGACGCACCCGACGCAGATGCTCACGCAGAGCACCTGCCAGTAGTTACCGCTCATGAGACGCGCGCTTCTGTCGAGGGATGCGAACACGCCGCGGCGCTCCACGGCCAGGGCAGGGTAGACCACGTAGAAGCGGAGCATGAGGTAGACCCCGGGAACGAGGCACATGAGCGAGCCCAACGTCACGAAAAGCCCCACGGTCATCATCATGCCCAGCGCGGGGAGGATCAGGCCCAGCACCTCCCTGTACGAGCCGAACACCGTGGCTGGCCGGCCCAGGTAGGAGCGCGCCAGGGCCGTGGTGGCGGCCATGGTGCCCAGAGGCCAGATGAAGGTCCATGCCACGATAAAGACGATGGCCCCGACGGCCACTGCCAGGAGCATCTCGGAGCGCATGAACAGGGGTGACGCACCCTGCATCATGGACACGTTGAGCTGGCGCATGAGGAGGTTGTAGAAGAAGAAAGGCACGTACACGACGAAGGTGATGCCGTAGATCATCCAGAACCGGTTGCGCATGAGCACGAAGATCCGGTCCAGCACCCTGGTGAGCCGGATGGTCGGCACGGGCGGCGGCAACCTGTTGTCCGGGATCTCGCCGGTGGATTTCTCGGGGGCTGTACCAGCCAGGGTGCCGACACCCTGGGCGCTCATGCGACCCCCCGGACGTGCAGGTACAGCCACACCAGGCCCACCACGAACACGGCCGCGTCCATGCGGTCCATGACTCCGCCGTGGCCCGGGAAAAACGCGCCCGCGTCCTTGGTGCCCGAGGCCCGCTTCATGAGCGACTCCACCAGATCGCCCACCTGGCCCACGGCGCTGCCAGCCACGCCCAGTGCCATGGCGTCGAGGAGCGGGAGCCCGGGCAGGTACCAGAAATGTGCCATGAGGCCGCTCAGGAGCCCAGCAGCCAGCCCGCCCATGGCTCCCTCCACGGTCTTGGACGGGCTGAGCCTTGGCGCGAGCTTGTGCTTGCCCAGGAACCTGCCCGCGAAGTACGCGCCCGTGTCCGAGAAGAAGGCCGTCTTGAGCGAGAGCACGATCCAGCCAGGCCCGTCCGGAACGTCCCGTCGCATCAAGCTGATGAGCAGGAAGAACAGGCCTGGATACAGGACGGCCACCAGAAGCCCGGTCATCTTCCGGCCGGCCAGGGATGGCTCGTCCTCGCCCAGAAGCCCCAGGGTCAGGGTCATCATGATCAGGCAGGCCAGGATGATGAGCAAGGACTCCGGGGTGCTCGACGTCAGGTACCCGGCCACCACGATGCCCGCACCCAGGAGAGACCCGACCACCCTGGAAAGGGACCATCGGCCGTGACCGTGGAGCCCTAGCACCTCGTATGCTCCACATGCCGTCAGCAGCGAGGCCGTGACGAATGTGGCCACGGGGGGCAGGTAGTACAGCCCGGCAAGGACGACGGGCACGGCCACGGCCGCCGTTGCGAGACGGGCGGCCAGATTCGACATAACTTGCCTTGTATCCCGGCCCCTGGCTATGGTCAAGCTGGCATCTGGGCTCCTGGGAATATCCCCGGTGGGGTCAGGGTTTCACATCACGTGAGGCAGGCAGGGTTTTCCCGACCCAGGAGCTGACAGCACGGATGGCGAGAAGAACACCCAAAGACAGGGATCGTCGCAAGGAGTTCGAGGAGGCGGCCATGCCCCTCATGGACTCGCTGTTCTCCATGGCCATGAAGATGACGGGCAACCGGGACGACGCCTGCGACCTGGTACAGGAGACGTTCTTGAAGGCGTACAGGTCCTTCGACCGGTTCGAGTGGGGGACCAACCTCAGAGCCTGGATGTTCAAGATCCTGGTGAACACCTACTACAACATCTACAGGCACCGGCGAATCGGCAAGGAGCTCGAGGAGGCGTCGGGCGGGTTCTGGATGAACCGCGAGCTGGTCTCCCAGGAGACCATGCGTGCCTTCAAGGACCCATCGTCGTCCGTGGGCGGCCGCATGGTCTCCATCGAGATCGAGCGGGCCGTACACGCCCTGCCCGAGGACTACCGGACCGTGTTTTTGCTGGCGGACGTGCAGGGGTTCTCGTACAAGGAAGTGGCCGACTCGATGGGATGCCCCATCGGGACCGTGATGAGCAGGCTGCACAGGGCGCGGCGGCTCCTCCAGAAGTCGCTGCTCGGTGACGGCATCTTCGAGAGGGAGGAACGCGGCGAGGCCGATGTCGCGGATCTGGACGATTTCCGGCGCAGGAAGGCCGCGGGAGAAGAGCCATGAAGTGTCTGCAGGTACAGAAGTACATCCACGCCTACCTCGACGGTGAGCTGGGACAGGACACAACGACCGAGGTGGAGAGGCACCTGGACGAGTGCGGGCGCTGCCGCGAGCAGATGGAGTTCGAGGCAGCCTTCATCGACCAGGTACGGAGCGGAGTCGAGAAGCACGAAGCCCCGGCCTCGCTGGTGGCGGGCGTGCGCGCCGCGCTCGACGACGAGAAGAAGCGCAGCCACAGGCGCCGTTCGGTCTCCATGCTGGCAGGCTTCGCGGCCGCGGCCGGCCTGGTGGCGGTCGTCTGGGCCGGGCTGTGGCCGCTCATGGCGGGGAGGGGGGGCGACCTGCCCGACATCCCGCCGCTCGAGGAGCAGGTGGTCGAGAACGTGGTGAAGAACCCGCCCTTGGAGCTCCAGCGCGCGGACGCCTCCGAGGTGAGCGAGTGTTTCCGCGGCAAGGTGGCGTTCGCCGTGGAGCCACCCGACCTGTCCGGCGGCGGCCAGGCCGAGCTGGTGGGCGCCAGGCTCTACAACGTGGGCGACAGCGACGCGGCCTACATCGTGTACGACGTGGGAGGCCAGCTCGTGACCATGCAGATGTTCGAGGCCGGGCGCGACGCTTTGTCCGAGCTGCCCGGCGCGCAGAAGGTCGCCCGCCTGCCCACCAAGAACGGCGGGTACGTGACCACCACCCGGGGCTACACAGTGGGCGTGTTCACCAGCCGCGGCGTGACCTACTCGCTCACCAGCGCGGACATGGACGAGCGAGCCATGGCCACCCTCATCGAGAAGATGCGGTGATCCCCAACCCCCAGCCCGTCTAGCGGCGAAAGAGGCTTTTCGGATGTCGTGACGCACCCCGGAAGGCGCGCGAGCAGGATACGGAACTGGATCCTGACGTGGCCGTGGTTATAGTGGGGCTGTCGTGGCATTCAGGTATCCACAGGGCGGCCCGTCCGGCAGAGGGGCCGGGCCGAGCGTGTGGCGTCTCACCCCTGCCATCAAGTGGCTCATGATCGCCTGCGTGGCCTTCTACGTCGTGGAGCTCGTCACGTTCAACTGGCTCTCGGTCACGTCCATGGTGGATCACCTGGCGATCACGCCTTCCAGGGTGATCCCCGGCCTGGAGATATGGCAGCCGTTCACCTACATGTGGCTGCACGATCCGCGCAGCCCAGGCCACATCATCCTCAACATGCTCGGGCTGTGGATGTTCGGGACGCTGCTCGAGCAGCGCTGGGGCTCGGTGGGATTTCTCAGGTTCTACGCCATCACCGGCACGGCGGCCGGGCTCGTCGTGCTGGCGGCCGGCTTCGTGTTCGATGCGGCCGACACGGTGACGCTGGGGGCCTCGGGCGCGGTGTATGCCGTGGTCGTGGCCTTCGGCCTGCTCTACCCCGACCTGAAGGTCTACCTGTTGGGCATCCTGCCCATGAAGGCCAAGTGGCTGGTATGGCTCATCATCGGCGGGACCTTGCTCTCGTACCTCGCGCGCACGCCGGGCATCAGCATCGCGGCCCACGCGGGCGGCATGGCCGCTGGCGCGCTGCTCCTCACCGGCCTGTGGAACCCACTCAACGCGTTCAGATCCCTGCGCCGGTTCTGGCTCAGGAGGAGGCTTCGCGTGGTGCGCCGCGAGCTAGACGACCTCGACGGGCCGCGGAGCGGCGGCCCCACGCTCCACTAGAGGCGTACATCGAGGAGCGAGCGAGGACGAAAGCCGCGAGATGCCCGCAAGACCGCGATTGCAGCAGGGTTTCAAACCGGTCGGTGCGCTAGACCCAGGGATCGGTTTTTCTGGGGTCGGACGAGTAGGCCTTCTCGAGCGCCCTGACGAGCTCGGCGGTGGCCTCGTCCTTGATGTCCGGCACCTGGACCTCGAGCACGAGGATGAGATCGCCCTTGCTTTTCTTCGTGCGGATCCCGTGGCCGCGCACGCGCAGCTTCTGCCCGGTGCGCGAGGCACGAGGCAGGGTCACGAGCACGGTCTCGTAAGGCGTGTGCACGCGGATCCTGGCTCCCAGATAGGCCTCGGGCACCGTGACGGCCACGGGCATCGACAGATCCAGCCCCTCTCGCCGGATCACCTGGTGGTCCTGCACCTCAAGACGCAGGATGAGATCCCCGGCCTGGCCTCCCTTGACGCCGGCCTCTCCGCGGCCGGCGATCCGGATCTCGTTTCCCGTGGCCGCGCCGGGCGGGATGCGCACGCGCAGGGTGCGGCGGGCCGACACGCGGCCCTGACCTGCGCAGGCCGCGCAGGGGGACTTGGGCACTTGGCCCGTGCCACCGCAGCGGCCGCATGTCTCCTGCCCGGAGGAGAACCACGCGCTCCGGGTGACCTTGCCCGAGCCGGAGCACGAGGGGCAGGGCACGGTCTCGCCCGGCAGGTAGCCCGTACCCGAGCAGGCCTCGCAGGCCTGGGGCAACTCCACTTCGAAGGTCCGCTCGCCGCCCTTGATGGCCTCGATGAATCCGACCTGGACGGAGACGGCCACGTCGCGACCGGCCGAGGTCGGGTGCCCGACCCCGGGCATGGCCGAGGCACGGCCCTTGCCTCCCCTGCGGACCCTTCCAAAAGCCTCCTCCATGCCGGGCTGCCCGCCGAACCCGCCGAACCCGCGGAACAGCTGCTCGAACAGATCCTGGACGTTGACCTCCTGGTAGCCCTCGAACCCTTCCATGCCGGGAGGGACCGGCGAGCCACGGCGCGGATCGAACCCGCCTGCCTGGGCGTAGCGGCGGGCCTGCTCCGCGTCGAACCCCTCGCGCAGGCCGGTCAGCCCGAACTCGTCGTAGGTCTTGCGCTTCTCGGGATCGGAGAGCACGCCGTGGGCCACGGAGATCTCCTTGAAGCTGTCCTCGGCAGCCTTGTTGCCGGGGTTGCGATCCGGGTGGTACTTGAGGGCGAGCTTGCGGTACGCCTTGCGTATCTCATCCTCGGTGGCGTCCCGGCCGACTCCGAGGACCTTGTACAGATCCTGCTCGGGCATACCCACAGGTTAGCCACTCGCAAGCCACGATCAAGCCTCGTTTTCTGGATGCTGCCCACCGGCAAAAAATGGGTGGAGGCGCCGACCGGATTTGAACCGGTGATGGAGGTTTTGCAGACCTCTGCCTTACCGCTTGGCTACGGCGCCGGTGAGTCGTGAGGATAGGAAGAAAACACGAGGTGTCAAGTGGCTTGAAAATCGCACTGGTCTCCACTAGTTATCTGGGTGCCATGCCAAGCAACCCGGATCGCGCCCGCAACCTCAACGCCCTCTCCATGGATCTCTACCAGATCAGCATGGCCGCTGCCTGTCACGTGAACAAGATGACGCACGCGGCCACGTTCGAGCTGTACGTGCCCGAGCTGCCGCCGGGCCGGTCGTTCCTGGTAGCCGCCGGCATCCAGCCGGCCCTGGAGTACCTCTCCGAGCTGCGCTTCGAGCCCGGGGACGTGGGCTTTTTGAGGTCCATCCCGTCGCTCAAGGACGTGCCGGACGACTTCTTCTCATGGCTCGAGTCGTTCCGCTTCACGGGCAGCGTGTGGAGCGTGGACGAGGGCACTCCGCTGTTCGCCGCCGAGCCCATCATGCGCGTGCAGGCGCCCATCATAGAGGCCCAGCTCATCGAGACGGTGCTGCTCTCGCTCATCGACTTCCAGACCGCCGTGGCCTCCAAGGCGGCCAGGCTGGTGCTCGCGGCCGGAACGCACGGCGTGGTGGAGTTCGGAGGCCGGCGTGCCCACGGCACCGAGGCTGCTCAGCAGGCAGCGCGCGCATCCTTCATCGCGGGAGTGCGAGCCACCTCCAACGTGGAGGCCTCGCGGCGCTGGGGCATCCCCGTCATGGGCACCATGGGCCACGAGTTCGTCAAGGTGTGCGCGAGCGAGGCGCAGGCCTTCCAGTACTACAGCAAGGCGTTCCCGGCGGACGCGCTGCTCCTCATCGACACGGTGGACGTGGCCGCGGCCACGCGCCAGGCCATCGCGTTCGGAGAGAGCCTGCACGGCGTACGCATCGACGCGGGAGACATCCTGGCCGTGAGCCAGGAGGTGCGCGGCGTGCTCGACGGCGCGGGGTGCATGAAGACGGAGATCATCGCCTCGGGCGACCTGGACGAGCACAGGATCGCGGAGCTCGTGAACGACAATGCGCCGGTGGACCTGTACGGCGTGGGCGCAGAGCTCGTCACCTCACGCGACGCACCCATCCTGAACGGCGTGTTCAGGGTCGTGGAGATCGATTCGAAGAAGGGGCCCCGCTACCCCAAGAGCTTCGCACCGGGCAAGGAGGTCGTGCCGGGCAGAAAGCAGATCTTCAGGAAGCGGGACGCCGCAGGCAGGACCGTGCACGACCGCGTGGTGCAGGCGGGCGAGATGCCCGAGGCCGACGAGGAGGCCCTTCTTCGAAAGGTCATGGTGGACGGAGAGCTCCAGGCCACCTTCCCCACACTGGCCGAGCTCTCGCGTCGCTGCGTGCGCGAGGTCAAGAACCTGCCTGCCGACGTGCTGCGGCTCACGGGCGCCTCACCCTACGAGGTGATCTTCAGCGAGAAGCTCCTGGAGCTCAAGAAGAAGGTCCTCTCGCAGGAATGAACGCGGCACCCAGCCAGGCCGCGAGCAAGAGCCCCCCGTGCACCAGCAGGTAGATCCACTCCTTCTGCAGGCCCCACCGCCAGTCGTTCATCAGGTGCCAGTGGAAGATGGCCTGGTTGAACTCCAGCATGACCACGATGCCGATGCCCGTCGCGAGCGCGGCAACGACCCTGAGCGCCAGCCTCGTTCCCAGGGTAGAGGCCACGGCTGCCACATGGAACGTGCCCAGAAACGCCACCGGGCTCTCGATGCCTCCCAGGTACCAGAAGGCCATGCTCAGGGCCAGCACGTCCGCCCCGATCTGGGCGGCCACGGCCACCTCGAGCCTGGGCACCAGCACACCCGGATCGAGCCCGGGACGCAACCTGCGCCGGCCGTACGAGACGAGGGCCAGATTGGTGAGGACGAGCAGGCCCGCCACGATGACCATGCCGATGAGGTTGAGAAAGAGGACGAGGTGGGCCCAGGCGAACCAGGACACGGGGACGGTGATGCCGGCCACGACCCAGCGGGCGGCCTGGAGCCTTCGAGAGAGAAGCTCCAGGTCCCGAGCATCGACTGCCTTTGGTCCATCGGTCATTGCAGAGCGGGAATCTAGACATAAACGAGGTTCGAGGTCCAGGGTCAGAACCTGCGCTGGGCCGGCTGCGAGCAGCCGTCCTTGGTGTCGCACACCCTGAGGTTCACCCAGTGGATCACCTGGTCCTGGTACTCGTGCACGACCTTCACGGGCGTGGCAGGCGCGGAGGGCTTGGTGATCACCTCGTAGGCATTGTCCTCGTCCCAGTCGAGCTCGTAGGTGACCTTGTCGTCCTGCACGTCGTGCGAGGACAGGGTCAACGTGGCGGTCTTGCCCATCTGGCCCATCTCCACCTCGGAGTAGATGTCGAGAAACTCCGGCGGGCAGGCGACCACATCGAACTCCGTCTTGAGGATGGAGCTGCAGGCACCCTTCACGTCGCAGGCCCTGAACCTGAGCACGATGGTGCCGAAAGTCGAGTAGGTCTTGCTCGCCACGGCCGTGCCGGATCCGTCGATCGTGCGCTTGGCGTCATCGAGCTTGGTGTCGCCGTCCAGGTCCATGGTCACGGTGACCTTGTCGCCCTCGTGATCCACGATGTCCACCTTGAAGTTCACCTTGACCCTCGTGCAGGCCCTGGGATCGCTCGTGTCGATGCCCAGGAGGTTTCCGGCCTTCACGTCGAAGTCGAACATGAACTCCTCGATCTCGGGCGGGTTGTTGACCTGGGGCTGGTCGCCGGCTTCGACGGCGGTCCAGAGGGCCGCGAGCGCGACCAGGACGGTCAGGAGCACGGAGGCGATTCTCGTCATGTGCCTTCTCCTCGCGAAGGTTCGACGTCCTTTCCCCGGTTTCGCTTCAACCGTGCCAAAAGCTCATCCACGGAGAGCCTCCCCCCGCCAGCGACCACAACCCAGGCAGCCCCTGCCAGCATGGCCGCATCCTCTATCACCTTGGGCCAGCCGATATCGGCCTGGGCCTGCTCCGAGGCAAAGCACCCGCAGGAGATCTGCAGGCCCTTGTCCATGGCCATGAGGATGGCGACGATGAAGACGACCAGCATGCCGGCTATCGCCAGGCCGGCCTCCCGGCTCAGGGCTCCGGCCACGAGCAGGACCCCAGCCACGAGCTCCAGCCAGGGCAAGGTCAGGGCGAGCACGTTCACGAGCCCGTCCGGCAGGATCTGGTAGGTGGCGATGTTGATGGCGAAGTCCTCCGGGTCCGCGATCTTGAAAAAGCACGCGTAGAGAAAGACGGCACCCAGGACGAGCCTCACGGCCAGAGTGACCAGGCTCGCTGGCCACGTCCCGGTCCATGGGCCCCTGACGCCACCTTCCTTCATCTGCCGGGCCCCTTGCAGGCCTGGCCCTGCATGAGCGCCTCGCACCCGCCCTTCACGTGGTAGACCTGCTCGACCCCGGCCTGCATGAAGTCGGCGGCCAGAAGCTCACCCGACCCGATCTCGGGGTCGCCGCAGACCACGAGGGTGCGCTCGCCAGCGCGCGCGATGAGGGCCGTCACCTCGGATGGCTCGGGCGGGAAAAGCACGGAGTAGGGAAACGACACGGAGCCCTCGTGGTGGCCCTTCGCGAACGCCTCCTCTTCCCGCGCGTCCACCACGAGGAGCCTGTCGGGGTTCCACCTGAGCACCCTGGACGGCTCGAGAGCCTCGGGGTGCGAAAGCACCTCGGGACATGGCACGAACACCTTGTTGTCGTAGTAGCCTTCCGAGGCCACGAGAGGGAGGTCTCCCTGGCCACGCAGGGCATTGTACCCCAGGCCAGCGCCAGCGCTCAGCAGCGCGATCACGGCGCAGCCCAGGACCATCTTGAGCACCTTGATCATCTCCGTTCCCCGCCTTCCTTAATTACCCTGTAGAGGGGCCTCGAGCAAGCCCTGCAGCCCGGCAACCATGTAGAGCCTCGTGTCAACAACGTTGCCACCCATTCCGGTCGCCATGCGGGTTTTCGACCCTCGCGACGCCCGTACGGACCTCTGCCCTGCCACTTGGGACTGGAACGATCCTTGCAGATTACAGTGGTGGACCAACGAGTGCTTGATTTAATGATGATTCGAAAATAATATACGATGCGCGAGGAAGGCACCGGCCTTCCCCGGACGGAGGCACCGATGAACCGCAACACAGAGAAGATCGTCCGTTTCGGCTTGCTCTTCGTGGCCGGCGGCCTGGCCGCGTGCCTGACGCGGCCGCTGGTCCGGGTGGATCCCGAGACAGAGAGCTTCGTCAAGCAGGACATGACCCAGGTGCAGTTCTCCGGGGTCGACATCCTCGTGCTCGTGGACAACTCCAAGTCCATGGCCGAGGAGCAGGGGA
>JBFYZU010000074.1:0-3582 GCA_041309365.1 Myxococcota bacterium | reverse complement strand
CCTGCTGGCAGGGCGTGTGGTCCGCCTCCGTGCACGTGGCCACGCCTCCTCCCGTGCACAGGCCCTCGGCGTGCGCTGCGCCGCACCCCACGCACGTCTGGCCCGTGGTGAGCCGGTCGGTTCCGCAGGCGTCGTCGCAAGCCGTGGCCTCTGTGAAGCACCCGGCCGTGGCCGAGCACGAGCCGGTGCAGCAATGGTTGCCGGGGCCGGGCGCGCAATCCAGGGCGAGTCCGGTGCAGGCCCCTGCGCCGTCGCACGCGTCGTTCGAGGTGCAGATGTCACCGTCGTCACAGGCGGTCTCCGTGCCGAACATCTCGCAGCCGCCGGTTCCGTCGCAGCGGCCCGTCGTGCCGCAGGAGCCGGGGCTGGCCTCGGCGCACTCCTCCTCGGGGTCCTGTCCGGCCGCGATGGCCGTGCACGTGCCCTCGGTGCCGGGCAGGTTGCAGGCCTCGCAGGGCCCGACGCAGGCGCCGTCGCAGCAGTACCCGTCGACGCACGGCCCGTCCGTACAGTCAGAAGGTCCTGTGCACGTCCCGGTCGGTGCGTCCGCCTCGGGCGCTGGGTCGATGACGACCTCCACGGTGGAGTCCTCCTGCGTGACCACTGTGGCGCAGGCCGAGGCCAGAGCCGTGAAGAGCAGCGCGGCCGTTGTCGCGCGTGTCGTTTCCGTCATCTGCGGACCTCCCCGGGCGTCCACCCCATGCTCTTCACAAGTGTACGCCCGGTCGGGCCTTTGTCCAAGCTCGACCACTGCTCGACCACGGCCATATCGACAAGACGGGCTCACGTCGGATCCCGACGGAACTTGCACTTCGGGCCGGTATTGGCTAGTGCCTTGCTCCATGGCCGAGGCACCGGACAGGGTCAGGGAAAAGGCGGCGCGCATCGCGCGGCCGCTGGCTTTCGGCATCCTGTTCGCGCTCCTCGTGGTCCTCATCAAGATCGCGGTGCACAGCATCGCGTCCCCGTTCCGGGCGGACTTCGGGTACAAGCTGGGAGTCCTCATGGGCTTCGGCCTGGCCCTGGTGTCGGGCGTGGTGTTCGGGTTGCCCATGCTCGCCAGGCAGAGGCGGACCGGCATGCGGGCCCTGTCGTCGGCGCTGGCGGCAGCGTGGTTCGCCATGGCCGCGATCAGCGCCCATTACCACGCGGTGTTCAACCGTCTTGCGGGGGTCGAGACCCTGGGTTTCGTGAACAACCCTGGCCCCCTGCGATTCTCCATGTCCAGCCACTGGCCGGCCTGGCTGGCCGCCTTCGAGGTGGTCGTCCCTGCCGTGGTCTTGTTCGGCCTCGCGCCCGGGATGGCGAACTGGTTGCGCAGGCGGCTCGAGGACCCGGTCCGCCGGAAGCTGGTCATGTGGCTCTGCGCCCTGGCCGTGCTGACCTCACTTGTCACGGCCCTGGCAGGACGGGGCCAGATCAGGTACGGCGTCCTGCCCCCCCTGGTCAACCTGGCCTCCACGAGCAAGCTGCCCGATCAGGTGAGCTCGAGGCTCGACCCCGTGATCAGGGCCAGCGCGGTGCCGGATCCCGCGCTCGTGCGCGAGATCCAGCAGGAGCTGGGAGTCGAGGAGCCCGGCCCGCCTCTGTCCCACATGTACCCCTACTGCAGGCCCGATCTGTACGAGACCGAGCCGGCCAACCAGCGATCGGTCATCCTCCTCATCCTGGAGAGCGTTGGCACGAGGGAGATGATGCTGGAGCACGCCGGCCGGCCGCTCATGCCCAACCTGCGAAGGCTCGCCGACAGGTCCGTGCTCTTCCGGAAGTTCTACGCGCAGGGAGATCGCTCGTCGCAGGCCCTGGTGGCCATCATGTCGGGTATCCCGGCGCCCACCCACCGCAGGCTGTTCTCGCACGCGCCTCTGGTGAACCTGCGCGGGTTGCCGGCCGATCTCGAGGCCGCAGGCGTGGACACCATCTACTTTCACGGCTCGGACCTGGGCTTCGAGCAGCAGCGGTCCTACCTGAAGATGATCGGGATGGGGACTTTGTCCGAGCCCACGCCCAAGGAGCTTCGCGACTCGGGAGGCTGGGGCCTGCCCGACGGCGAGGTGCTCGGCCGGCTCGAGCACTGGGTCGACGCGCGCCAGCCCGAGGACGGTCCCTACATGGCCACGCTCTTCACCCTCACCTCGCACGATCCGTACGAGTTGCCGGCGGGCGAGGTCCCTGCGGTGCCGGGGATGGGGCAGTTCAACAAATTCGCGAGCATCCTGGCCTACATGGACAGGGAGCTCGGGAGCTTCTTCGAGTGGTACGAGAAGACCGAGATGCCTCGAGGCACCGTGCTCCTCATTACCGGCGATCACGTGCCCAGGCTGCCCCACCCCGGTGATCGGCTCAGGACCAACACGGGCGAGTTCGAGTACAGGTTCGAGGTCCCGCTCATCGTCGCGGGCCTTTCCAGGGACGACATGTCGGCTGCACGGGAGCTCGCCGGCCGGACGGCTGGACAGCTGGACATCCCCCAGACAGTGCTCGGCCTCATGGGAATGGCGACCTCCGGCTGCTACCAGGGCAGGGATCTGCTCGATGACACGGAGCCCTGGCCCATCGGCCGCAAGGTCGTGTCCATGGCAGGAGAGCAGCTGGAGTTCTTCTACATCCACGAGGGCAACCTCAGGTGGATGGCGAACACCCGCACGGACACGTTGATGCTGCACGACGTGGACGCCGACCCAGGCCTGATGACGAACCTCCTGTCAAAGGACGATCACCGCGCGCAGGGGATCTGGCGCTTCGTGCACGACTACATGGACCTCGGCCGGTACCTCAATCTGGGAAACAGGTTCTCTCCTCCATCCCATTGACATCGCTCGGATATTTACGGTTGCCCCATCGACGCCCGTCAACGATCCGGTGCGGAACCGCACTCGTTATCTTGAACCCGGTGGGTCAAGTGTGAAGTACTCGGGCCATGACGAGCGGCAAGGGTGTCAGGGGGTGGAGCAGTCTCATCGACCTTCTGGACTGGATCACGAGCAAGGTCATTCGGTTCAACACCTGGATCATCGTCGTCGTGGTGTCCGTGACCGTGTTCGCCGGGTTCTCCATGGGCCGGCTCGAGTATTACGACGACATCACCTCCTTTTTCCCAGAAGGCAAGAAGGATGTCGAGCTCTTCCTGGACGTGGGCAAGAAGTTCGGCGGGCTCGACATCGCCCTCGTCGGAGTGCAGACGGACGGCCTGTTCACCGCCCAGAGGCTCATGATCGTCCGGAAGCTCTCGAGGGGCATCGCCCAGATCGAGGGCGTGGACTCAGTGGTGAGCATCACGGAGATGCGCGACTTCGAGGAGCACCGATCTCTCGAGGGAGAGTCCAGCTCGGTCATCCAGGACCTCATCGGGGATCTCGACGAGGAAATGGACGAGGAGCGGGTCGAGGCCATCCGGAAGCGGGTCATGAGCCGCGAGCACATCGTCGGCAGCCTGGTCTCCACGGACGGCAAGGCCGCGCTGCTGGTGTGCCGCCTCACCCCAGGCACGAACATCAAGCACACGGCCGACTCCATCCACCACGTGGCCGACGAGATCGTGGAGGATACCAGTGGCGTGAGGCTCTACTTCGGCGGAGCACC
>JBFYZU010000073.1:0-23317 GCA_041309365.1 Myxococcota bacterium | reverse complement strand
GGGACGCGCCGCGTGGACCTGCAGGCGGTGGGGACGTCAGTCGATCTCGGACTCGTCGAAGGTCACGGCAGGAAGGCCAGGGGGTGACACGGAGGCCACGTGCAGGCGGCCCTGGGCGTCGGTGATGGCGATGTGACGGCCGTCGGGCGCCCAGACGGCCCTCGCCACATCCTGCGTCATGGGCACCACGAGCACGTCCGGCACGCCGGGCTGCAGGCTCGCGAGCCACACGCCCCCCTCGGCGCCGTAGAGGTACCCCATCCCGTCGGCGCTGTACGGGCTCGACACGACGAGGTCCAGAAACCACGACAGATCGGGGAACGACTCCACCTTCGCGAACGTGTCCACGAGGACCGTGCCGCACGCGTCCGGGGCCTGGCCCTTCTTCGGCTTGCCGGGCTGCGGGTTCAAGGTGAGCTTGGTGATCGTGCCCCTTCGCGCCACGATCACGGTGTCCTTGGGCCCGAACGCCACCAGGTCGAAGGCCTCGAGACCGGCCGGCGCGTCGGCCGCCGTCCAGGGAAACGGCGCGCCTGACGAGGGGACGAACAGGTGCGAGTTGCACTGCCCGGGCGACTTTTTCTTGCACACGTCGAGCCTCCCGAACACCTCGGGGGACCCCTCGGGGCAGTCCACGGCAGGCACGGTCAAGGCGAAGCTCGTCGTCCACCTGAATCCCGCCTTCTTCCATTCGGGCATGGCCTGCGAGAGCGCGAGGTCGAGATCCTCCTCGCCGGGCACGGCGAGCTGGCCGTCGGCGAGGATCTTCCAGCCACCCTCGTCGTGGACGAGCAGCCTGCCGTCGACGTGCCAGATGAGCTCGTCCACCTCGCCATCGGTGGCCAGGGTCAGCACGGACGCCTGCCAGCCGCCCGTGACGAGCCCGGGCAGCTGGGCGATGAGCGTCAGTCTCAGCTTCTCCAGGTCCGGGTCGTCGAAGCCCTGGCTCATGATGCCGGCGTCCAGGGCCAGGTCGTGGGCCGCCTGGTACTGGCCGTCGCCCGCGAGCCGCTCCACGGCGACGAGCGCCAGCGACCTCAAGGCGGATGACAGGTCCTCGGATCTTCCCACGGGGAAGAACTCGGCCAGCCTCTTGCGGACGGCCGTCAGCGTGGCGAGATCCGGCGACTCGGCCTGGACCAGGTGGCCGACCCATCCCGCCCATCCGCTCCAGGTCCTGTCCTTCTCGCCCGCGAAGCCGTCCGGAACCCTCTCGAAGAAAGCGTCCAGTGGCACCAGGCCCTCGTGCACGGACCAGGTGAGCCTCACCTCGTCCAGGTGGCCGGAGCCCGACCTGGCCGCCCAGTACACGACGCTCTCCACCTCCTCGGGATCGGCCGAGGCCGGCGCCGCGGCCGCCAGGAGCGGCGCCTCGTCCCAGGTCACGAGGAAGGAGAAGAACACGTAGCCGTACACGCCCGAGGCCGGCCCCTGGTCATCGTGGGCCGGCCGGGCGGCGACGTCGATCCGCATGCTCCTGCCGTCCGGCAGCACGGACATGTGCACGCGCTCGGGCACCGCGCCCGAGGACCACGCGGGCAGAGCAGGCCTGTCGTACAGGCTCGCCACGGGATCCGTGACCAGCGCCACGCGGTGAAGGACTGCGCCCCAGGCGCAGGCGTCGGCGGGGTCCCCATCCACGGACATCACCACGAGAGCCATGTCGTCGTCCACCAAGAGGACCTCCTCGGTGCCGTCTGCGTCCACGTCGGCCACGTTCACGGCGTCGGAGGAGGAAGCGACCAGAGGAGGCGTCTCGCACACGGCCTTCGCGATCTCCACCTCGTCCAGCCTCCCGCTCTCGATCTGAGGGCCGACGGGCGCCGGCGCATGGCTCGCCTCGGCCTCGCCGGAAGGTCCTTGGCCCAGCGTGCCGGTCACGGAGGCGGGGCCTCCGCAGGCCACGGACGCCACGACGAGAATCACGATGCCCGATCGCCGCAGGCGGGTCGTTGGCCGGGCCGGGGTCACTCGATCTTGCACTCTATCTCGACCGGGAAGGTCCAGGCGCACTCGCTCTCCGCGTCGGTGCAGACGGACGAGAAGTCCCAGGACCCGGCCAGGTCCGACATGCACTCGGTGTAGCGGCGCAGGTCCTTGTGGCTGAGCACGTAGAGGGCTCCCGAGGTGCCGTTGCAGCCCAGCATGACGGTGACCTTGCGCACGTGGTCGCTGCGGCAGCCCAGATGCTCGGTGCAGGCCGACAGATCGTCGATGTGGCCCGCGATGAGGGCCGCGGCGTCGATCTCCGTGCACTCGGGCACGTCCGGGTCCACGGCGCTCGGCGCCTCGGGCGGCTTGACCGTGAAGGTGTGCTTCTTGCAGGACGGCAGGACGCCCACGAGCAGGACGAACGCGAGGATGTACGGGTATCTCGTCATGTCCATCTGGTAGCATGCCGGACCCCCGCGAGGCAAGACGGGCCTTCGTCTGGACACGGGTCCGGGCATTGCCTAGTATCGACGGCAAACCCCCCACGGGCGCAAGGGAGAGGGATCATGACGACCATGACAAGGGCGGCGGTCCTCGCGGCCGCCGGACTCGCGCTGGCCTTCTCGGCGGGATGCGGCTCCGGCACGGGCAAGGGAGACGACCTGCACGCGAAGGGCGATTTCGCGGGCGCCGCGGCCGAGTACCGCAAGGCCTACGAGAAGAGCAAGGAGAAGGACAAGGTCGCCCTGGTCAAGCTGGCCCGCGCTCTCCTCGAGCAGCACACCGAGAGCAAGGAGGGCACGGCCGCCGAGTGGTCGGAGACCTACCAGCTCCTCGATCGCGCCAGGCAGGCCGAGCCCCTGCCAGCCGAGGTGGATCCCGTCAAGGACTGGGAGCTGGCGAACGCCTCGTGGGAGGCGGGCGACGCCCTGGCGAAGGAGGGCAAGCACGCGGACGCGGTCAAGATGCTCAAGGCATCCCTGGGGCACGGCCGCACGGGCGCCAGCGTGCACGAGACCATGGCGCGCTCACTCATCGCCACGGGCGACGAGCAGGGCGCGGTGGACTCTCTCCTCGTCGCTCTGGAGCAGAACACCGACGACGGCCAGCTGCTCAGGGAGGGCGCCTTTCTGGCCGACGGGATCGGCCGCAAGTCGGACTGCCACGAGCTCATGCTGGTGGCGGAGGCTTTGAAGCCGGCGGGCTTCAAGTTCTTCACGCACAAGGACATCCACAACCTCGTGTCGCGCTCCTACTTCTACCTCACGACCGGCCTCCTGGAGACCGTCTTCACCACGCGCCGCCTCGAGGCCCAGAGGGTCAAGGACTGGCTCAAGGACGAGGAGCTGATGACCAAGAACTGGGCCACCTACCAGAAGCGCCCGCCCGAGGAGGTGAAGAAGGAGGAGAAGGTCTACTTCTTGCGGGTCCTCTATCACCTGTACGTGGCGCACGGGATGGCTCACGTCTACCTGTGCGACTTCGACGCGGCCCGCACCTGGTGGGAGAACGCGAAGGCCATCGACAAGGCGAAGTACCGCGCCCCAGAAGACGTGGCCCAGGCCGTGCTGGACGACGAGCTCGGCTGGCCGGACCACGACATGGCGCTGCTCGAGGAGTTGAGGAAGAAGAAGTAGCGTCCACCGGCGCCCGGCCGCGTGCCCCCCGACCGGCGGCGTGCTAACCTGTCACCGACGATCCACCATCCAGGGAGAAGACCGATGAAGCATGCCTTCGGAATGGCCGCGATCGCGATGCTCGCCGCGGGCGTCGTGGCGGGCTGCGACTCGAAGAACCAGGGAGATCCGGACACGAGCGCGGACACGGACACGGACACGGACACGGACGGCGCGGGCGACGTCGCCATCGATGTCGTCGAGGAGGACGCGCCAGAGGAGCTGCCTCCGCAGATCTGCAAGGGGACGCCCGATTTGACCACGGCGCCGTTCTTCGTGGAGCGCGCCGACGAGGTCGAGCTGGGCCCGGCGGGCATTCACGTGCTGGGCAACCGGCTCGCGAGCATGGACCTGGACGGCGACCTGTACCCGGACCTCGTCGTGCACAGAGTGGGATCGAACAACCGCGACGCGCCGGCCACCGACACCTACCTGGAGCGCCAGCGCTGGATCCTCATGAACAGGGGCATTGGCACGAGCCGCACGTTCGAGGACGCCACGGCGCTCTCCTTGTACGGCCTGATCCGGGACGGCGGCACAGACCTGGGCCGCTCTGCCCAGCTGGCCGTGGCCGGCGACGTGGACAACGACGGCGACCTGGACCTGTTCAGCGGCACCTACGTGGACGCGTCCTCGGGGGCGACCGTGCCCGACCCTGGCGACCGGTCGGAGATCCTCCTCAACGACGCAAGCGGCGTGTTCTCGCTGGCGCCCCTCTCGGACGTGCACTCCACGCTGCCCTTGACCACCACATCGGCGAGCTTTCTGGACTACGACCGCGACGGGCTCCTCGACCTCTTCGTGGGCAACTTCTACGAGATCTACGGGTATCTGCCCAGCAGGCCCGACCTGCTCTACCGCGGGGCGGGCGACGGCACGTTTTCGGACGTGACCGAGGCCGCGGGGCTCATGACGTCGCGCACCGACTACGGCGAGGGAGGCAGCAAGCCCACCTACGGCGTGACCACCTGCGACATCGACGGCGACGGCGACACGGACCTCTTGCAGTCCTCCTACGGACGGCAGCTCGACATGCTGTGGCTCAACGACGGCGACGGCACGTTCACCGAGGTGGGCGTGGCCACGGGCTACGCCTCGGACGACCTTCTGGACTTCTCCGACGACCAGTTCTACCGCTGCCACTGCCAGCTCACCGGGTCGTGCACCGCGCCCGCGCCGCTCATCGCGTGCTCCACGGACTACTGGACCGACGGCATGGACGACCAGCCCTGGCGGCTGGGAGGCAACACGTTCACCACGGTGTGCGGCGACCTGGACAACGACGGCGACAACGACGTGCTCCACACCGAGATACGGCACTGGCACATCGGCTCGAGCTCGGACCCCACGCAGATCCTGCGCAACGACCCGTCCGCGGAAGCCCCGGGGTTCGCGTTCACCCGCCTGGACAACCACGACAGCGGCCTGTACCGCGGCTGGCCTCCCTACGACTGGAACGAGGGGGACATCAGCGCCGCGTTTCTCGACTTCGACAACGACGGGCGAAAGGACATCATCCTGGCCTGCTCGGACTACCCGGACACCAGGGCCTTTCTGTGGCAGCAGGAGCCCGACGGCACGTTCATGGAGATCGGCATGATGGCCGGGGTGGACCTGGACAGCGCCCAGGAGGTCACGGCGGCGGACTACGACCGCGACGGCGACATCGACATCGTCATGGGTTTCTCCACCATGCGCCTGTCCTCCTGGGATCCGCGGCCCGAGTGGAACGAGCAGAGGCTGTTCTTCTACGAGAACCAGGTGGGCCAGGACGGGGACTCCATCGAGATCCACCTCGCGGGAGACCCGGACGCGGGCACCAACGCGGCCGCCGTGGGCGCTCGCGTCCAGGTGACCGTGGGCGACGTGACCCAGACCCAGGAGGTGGGCGGCGGGTACGGCCACTTCGGGCTGATGACGGACACGGTCCTGCACTTCGGCGTGGCAGGCCACTGCACGGTGGACGAGGTGCGCGTCACGTGGCCCGACGCGGCCGGCACCGTGGAGGTGTTCACGGACGTGCTGGCCAACTACCTCGTCGAGATCGTGCAGGGCGCCGGACGGGTCGAGTACGGGCAACCGCTGTCGTGACGACCGTCCCCGTCCACGAGATCCTGCACACCATCCAGGGAGAGGGCACCCGCGCGGGATCGCCCTGCGTGCTCGTGCGCACCCTGGGCTGCGACCTGTCCTGCGCGTGGTGCGACACGGACCAGGCCGGAGTCGAGCCGGTGCACATGGAGATCCCGCGGATCGTCGAGGCCGTGCTCGGCACCGGGTGCAGGCTCGTGGAGGTCACGGGCGGCGAGCCGCTGCTCCACGCCGCGACCCCGGGCCTGTGCGAGGCCCTCCTCGCCGCGGGCCTCACCGTGCTCGTGGAGACCTCGGGCAGCCAGGACGTGTCCGTGCTCCCTCCGGGCACCGTGCGCATCATGGATCTCAAGCCGCCCTCGAGCGGCGAGTCCGGCCGCATGCGGTGGGCCAACGTGGCGGCCCTGGGACCGGGCGACGAGATCAAGATCGTGATAGCGGACAAGGAGGACCACGCCTGGGCGACGCGCGTCATCCGCGAGAGGCTGGCATCGTTCGGCGGCGCCATCCTTCTCTCGCCCCTCACGCCGGGGCTCGCCCCGGAGACCCTGGCCTCGTGGATCCTGCGCGACGGCCTCGCCGTGCGGCTCAACGTGCAGCTCCACAAGCTCGTGTTCCCTGCCGGGGAGTCGACCCGCCGCATCGTCTGAGAGCACGTTGAACCGGCGCGAGGCGAGGTGCTATGGTGGTCTCACCTTGCTCGCCGCCCTCAAGATCCTGGCCGACGTGGCCATCTACCGGATCCGCAAGCGCGAGATGGCCAACCTGGCCGCCGCGTTCACCATCATGGCCGCGGTCGGGCTCACCTGGGACGAGATGGGCATGAGGCTCGGGTTCGGGATCCTGCTCAACCTGCTCGCCTACCTCACCAACGACTACTTCGACGTCGACGCGGACCTGGCCTCGCCCGGCAAGGACCAGGCCAAGGCACGCTTCCTCAAGGGCCACATGCGCGCCGCCCTGTTCCTCCAGGCCTTTCTGGCCGTTTTGCTCGCGGTCGTGGGCGCGGCTTCGAGCCCGGGCCTCGTCGTGGCCCTCGTGGCCGGCGCCGGGACCTGCTTCGTCTACTCGTGGAAGCTCAAGCACGTGCCCGTCGTGGACGTCTTCACCATGCTCGCCTGGGGTGTCTTCATGCCCCTCGTGGGCTTTCCCCTGGACAGCCTGCTGGGATGGATCATGGTTGCCCAGCTCGGCCTGTTCTCCGCCTGCTTCGAGACCATCCAGGTGATCCGCGACCACGACGAGGACGTGAAGAGCGGCACGCGCACCACGGCCGTCCTTCTGGGCATCGGCAGGGCCATGGTGCTCGAGAAGGTGCTCATGGTGGCGAGCGCAGCCTACGCGGTGCTCCTCCTCAACCGCTGGGTGGGCCTGGCCCTGCTCGTGGCGCCGTTCATCCCCATGCGAAGAGACGGGGTGGAGGCCCACTGGAACCAGGTCCGGCTGGTGCAGGGGCTGGCCTGGCTGGCCATGGTGGGCTGGATCGCCTGGGACGGCTCGTCCATGGGGCTCGTCTCGAGCGTGGGAAAAGACGAGACCATCGCGCTGCTCGGCTGGCTGCGCTGACTTTCGACCCATGGCATCCGGTCGGTGCTCTAGGGCGCGGCGAGGGCGTCGCGCACGAAGATGTCCTCGAGCGTCTCGCGGTGGGGCACGACGCTCACCACGCGGCCTCCGCCGGCCCGGATGCGGTCGATGATCTCGTCCACGTGGGCGTCGCCCTCGACCTCCATCTGCAGGACCTGTCCGTGACGGGACGTGGACAGACACAGGCCGGCGATGGCTCCGGCGACGTCGTCGGGCACGTCCTCGGCCTCTATCACCGTGCGGCGCACCTCGGGCCGGAGGAGTGACGCGAGCGACCCCTCGGAGGTCACCTTGCCCCTGTTCACGATGGCCACCCTGTCGCAGATCATCTCCACGTCCGACAGGATGTGCGAGGAGAACAGGATCGTCTTGCCCGCCTCGCGCAGCTCGAGGATGAGGTTTCGCACATCGCGCCGGCCGATGGGATCGAGCCCGCTCATGGGCTCGTCGAGCACCAGAAGCTCGGGGTCGTTGATCAGGGCCTGCGCGATGCCGAGGCGCTGGAGCATGCCCTTGGAGAACTTGCGCAGGGGGAGCCTCGAGGCGTCGAGGAGCCCGACCTTCGCGAGCAGCCGGGAAGCCCGCTCGGCCCGCTCCGCGCGGGGGATGGAGAACAGGGACCCCGCGAACAGCAGAAACTCCGTGGGGTCGAGGTACTCGTAGAAGTAGGGGTTCTCGGGAAGGAAGCCCAGCCTGCGGTAGATGCGGCGGTCCGGCACGGTCATGCCGAAGACCTCGATCCTGCCGCGGGTGGGACGGATGAGGCTCATCATGATCTTGAGCGTGGTGGTCTTGCCCGCGCCGTTGGGGCCCAGGAGGCCGAAGATCTCTCCCCGTTTCACGGTGAAGCTCGCGTCGCGCACCGCGTCCACGCGCTTCATGAAGAAGCCGAGGCGGAACGTCTTGGCGAGGCCCTCCACCGAGACGACGACGCCCCCATCGGGCCCCGCGCTCATGCGAGCTCCCCGAGGGCGGCGCAGACCCTCCTCACGTCGCCGTCCGTCAGTAAGGTGTGCATGGGCAAGGCGAGCCCGCGCTCGTGGACGGCCATGGCCTCGCCCAGCTCGCCCAAGGCCGGTGCGTAGGGTGCGTAGGCCGGCAGCGCGGCGAGGCAGTAGCTCGCCACCGTGGCCTCGATGCCCCTCCGGGCGAGCCCCGAGATGACCCGGTCGCGCCCGCCGGCCGTTGTCCCCTCGGCCAGAAGCACGGCCAGAGTCTGCCAGTTGGGCCGGGCCGTCGGCGGCACGCTCTGCATGGTCACGCCCGCCGGGAGGTGGGCGCGGTACACAGAGGCGAGCTCGGTCCTGCGCTCGATGAACGCGTCGAGCCGGCCGAGCTGCGCGAGCCCCATGGCGCCCGCCGTCTCGGCCATCCTGAGGTTGAGCCCCGGCTCCACGTAGGCGCCCGCCCCGTCCACGCCGTGCGAGCGGAGCCGCCTCAGAGCGTCGGCCAGCCCGGCGTGATCCGTCAACACCATGCCCCCCTCGCCCGTGGTGATGATCTTGCGCGGGTGGAAGCTCAGCACCGAGGCCTCGCCGAAGGTGCCGCAGGGCTTGTTGTCGAGCACGGAGCCCAGCGCGCAGGCCGAGTCCGTGACGAGCCTCGCCCCGGGGTGCCGGGCCAGCTCGCGCTCGATGGCGGGGTAGTCGGCGGGCAGGCCGAACTGGTCCACGGCCACGACGAGCCTCGTGCGCGGCGTGAAACGGCGGGGCAGCTCCCCGGGATCGATGTCGAACGTGCCGTGCGAAACGTCGGCGAAGACGGGCGTGGCGCCGTTGAAGATCACCGCCGCCGCGGTGGCCGGGAAGGTGAGCGCCGGGACGATGACCTCGTCGCCGGGTCGAAGGTCGAGGCACCTGAGCGCGGCCCAGAGGGCCGCGGTCCCGCTGCTCATGGCCACGGCGTGCCGGATGCCCAGCCTCCCGGAGACGGCCCTCTCGAACTCCTGCACCACGGGCCCGCACACGAGGCGGCCCGAGCCGAGCACCCCGCTCACGGCGTCGGCCTCGGCGCGGCCCATGTCGGGCCTGGCCAGCTTCACGGGGCGGTCCTGGTTCTCGCGCTCCGTCATGGCCGCATGCCCTCCGTCACCGGCGGCGTTTCTCCGAGTCATCGAACATCATGCGCAGCTCGTCGGGGTCGCTGGTCCGCGCGAAGGCCTCCTCGCGGGTGATGAGCCCGCGGGTGACGAGGCCGAACAGGCTCTGCGTGAACGTGAGCATCTGGAACTTCTCCTGGCCCATCTGCATCTGCGAGTAGATCTGGTGGACCTTGTCCTCGCGGATGAGGCTGCGGATGGCAGGGGTGGGGATCATGATCTCGAGCGCCAGGCACCGCCCCGGGCCGTCGCCCCGCGGCAGAAGCTGCTGCACGATGACGCCCTGCAGCACGAACGACAGCTGGGCGCGGATCTGCGACTGCTGGTGCGTGGGGAACACGTCCACGATGCGGTTGATGGTCTGCACCGCGGAGTTGGTGTGCAAGGTGGCGAACACGAGGTGGCCCGTCTCGGCGATGGTCAGCGCGGCCGAGACGGTCTCGAGGTCGCGCATCTCGCCCACGAGCACCACGTCCGGATCCTGGCGCAGGATGTACTTGAGGGCGTCGCGGAACGTCGCGGTGTCCGCGCCCACCTCGCGCTGGTTGACGATGGACAGCTTGTTGGGGTGGAGGTACTCGATGGGGTCCTCCACCGTGACGATGTGGTGGCGCTTCTCGCTGTTGATCTTGTCGATGACCGAGGCCAGCGTGGTGCTCTTGCCCGCGCCCGTGGGGCCGCACACGAGCACCAGCCCTCGGGGGCGGCTCGCCAGCTGCGCCACCACCGGCGGCAGGCCCAGCTCCTCGAAGCTCATGATCTTGAACGGGATGGCGCGAAAAGCCCCGGCCACGGCGCCGCGCTGCATGAAGATGTTGGCGCGGAACCGGCTCAGGCCTCGCACGCCGAAGCTCAGGTCCAGCTCGTTGCTGGTCTCGAACTTGACCTTCTGGTCCTCGGTGAGGATCGAGTAGCAGAGCTGCTTGGTCTCCTGCGGCATGAGCGGCTGCAGCCTGAGGGGCACCAGCGAGCCGTCGATGCGAAGCTGCGGGGGTGTGCCGGTCGTGATGTGCAGGTCCGACGCCCCCTGCTCTATCATGGTCTTGAGGAGCTGGTGGAGGTTGGGAATGGTTCGCGGCTGATCGTTCATCTGCCTCTCGCTGGCGGCGTCTAGTCTGTGGCGGTGACGCGGACGACCTCTTCCACGGCGGTCCGCCCCTCCATGACCTTGTTCAGACCGGCGCGCCTCAGGGTGCTCATGCCGCGGCGTATGGCCTCCGCCTTGAGCTCGGACGCGCTCGAGCCCTGCAGCACCATCTCCTTGAGGTCGTCCTTGAACGGCATGACCTCGTACAGGGCGAACCTGCCCTTGTAGCCCGTGTTGTTGCAGTTGCGGCAGCCCGCGGCCTCGTAGGCCTGGAACGTGCCCACCTGGTTGTCGGAGAAGCCGGCGGCCAAAGCGGCCTTGCGGCTCAGGTCCATGGGCCGCTTGCAGTCGCACAGCTTGCGGACGAGGCGCTGGGCGAGGATCAGGTTGCAGGAGGCCGTGACGAGGAAGGGCTCGACGCCCATGTTGAGGAGCCTCGTGATGGTGCTCGGCGCGTCGTTGGTGTGCAGCGTGGACAGCACGAGGTGGCCCGTGAGGGCCGCCTTGACCGCGATCTCCGCGGTCTCGTAGTCGCGCACCTCGCCGACCATGATGATGTCCGGGTCCTGCCTGAGGAAGGACCGCAGGCAGGCCGCGAAGTTCAGGCCTATCTCCTCGTGCATCTGCACCTGGTTGATGCCCGGCAGGTTGTACTCGACCGGGTCCTCGGCGGTGGAGATGTTGTGCGAGATCTTGTTGAGCTCGGTCAGGGCGCTGTACAGGGTCGTGGTCTTGCCGCTTCCGGTCGGCCCCGTCACGAGGACCATGCCGTAGGGGGCGTAGATGGCCTCCCGGAAGTGATCCAGCGGCTCCTGCTCGAAGCCCAGCTTGGTCATGTCGAGCTGCAGGGAGCTCTTGTCCAGGATCCGCAGGACCACCTTCTCGCCGAACAGGGTCGGGAGCACGGACACGCGGAAGTCCATCTCGCGCTCCTTGCCGATCCTGAGCTTGATGCGGCCGTCCTGCGGCAGGCGGCGCTCGGCGATGTCGAGGCTGCTCATGATCTTGAGGCGCGAGATGATGGCGTTCTTCATGCGAAAAGGCGGCTGCATCTCCTCGCTGAGCACGCCGTCGAGGCGGTAGCGCACCCTGACGAACTTCTCGTAGGGCTCGATGTGGATGTCGCTCGCGCCCTTCTTGATGGCGTTGAAGATGATCATGTTGACCAGCTTCACCACGGGCGCGTCGGAGCTCTGCCGCTCCAGGTCGTTGACGTCCACCTCCTCCTCGTCGCCGCCGAGCTCGATCATGTCGTTGTCGAACTCGTTGAGGACCGTGTTGTAGTCCAGCCGGTCCTCGTAGTAGCGCTCCACGGCGGCCAGGATGGCGGCCTCGCTGGCCACCACGGGCTCCACGTTGTAGCCCGTCATGAACTTGATGTCGTCGATGGCGTGCAGGTTGGAAGGGTCCATCATGGCCAGGATCAGCGAGGACCCGACCCTCGCGATGGGCAGCACCGTGTGCTTGAGCGCCACGCCCTTCTCGATGAGCTTGACCACCTCGTCGTCGATGTCGTACTCGCTCAGGTCGACGGCCGGGACCTTGTACTGCTGGCTGAGGAACTTGGTCAGCTCCTCCTCGCTCAGCGCCCCCTGCTTGGCCAGGGCCAGCCCGAGCGTGCTCCCCTGCATCTTCTGCTGATCCTGCGCCGTCCTGAGCTGCGACAGCGAGATCAGTTTCTCCCGTACAAGGAGCTCTCCGAGTCTCTCGTCGTTCGCCATGTTCAGACCCTGCCTTCGACCCCGCCGATCCAGGTCCAACCTGCGTGACGGCAGAGTTTACTTTGACCCGTCCGAATTGTAAATGCGCCCCTTTGGAGCGCCGGCGGCTTGTGATAATGGTAGCGCATGGAGGCCGTCGTGCAGATGACCCGGGTCGAGAAGCGCTTCGGCCGGACCTGGGCACTGAGGGGCACGGACCTCACCGTGCCCGAAGGGTGCTTCCAGGGGATCGTGGGGCCGGGCGCCGCGGGCAAGAGCGTTCTCGTGCGCATCGTGGCGGGCCTCATGCGCCCGGACTCGGGCAGCGTGACCGTGCTCGGCGAGGACGTGACGCAGCTCGGCGAGGTGGCCCTGCAGAAGGTCCGCTCGAGCATCGGCATGCTCTTCCAGGGCAACGCCCTGTTCGACTACATGACCGTGGGCGAGAACGTGGCCTTCCCCCTGAGGAGGCTCATGCGCCTGACCGAGGAGGAGATCCGAGAGCGCGTGGCCGAGAGGCTCGCGCGGGTGGGCCTGGGCGGGTTCGAGGACCGCATCCCGGCCTCCCTGTCCGGCGGGCAGAAAAAGAGGGTGGGCATCGCGCGGGCCACCATCGCCCACCAGCCGCTCATCATCTACGACGACCCCACCGCGGGCCTCGACCCCGTGACCGCCAGCAAGATCTTCGAGATCCTGAAGGCCGAGCAGTCCGGCAGCGGCGCCACGGTCGTCGCCATCAGCTCCGACGTGGACAGCCTCGTGAAGTACACGGACAGGATAGCCATCATGGACAAGGGCCTGGTCCACTTCTGCGGCCCGCTTTCCGATGCCTACACCCACGAGGACCCGTTCGTGCCCGCGTTCCTGTCGGGCGAGTACAGGAGGAGCGCGTGAGCCGGATGGGCGACGCGGCGCTGGCCCCGGTGAGGAGCGTCGGCCGGTCCTTCACGGACATCGCGCTGCAGACGGGCGGCATCGCCGTTCTGGCCTTGCAGATCCTCAGGCGCTTCTTCCCGCCCGACATCGACATGCGCGAGCTCCGGCGCAACCTCTACAACATGGGCAACCGCTCGGTGGTCATCGTGGCGATCTCGAGCTTCTTCGTGGGCATCACCATGGTCGTGCAGGCCACCATCCTGGTGCAGGAGCTGGGCGCGTACTCGCTCGTGGGGTGGGGATCGGCGTACATCGTGCTCAGGGAGCTGGGGCCGGTGTTCGTGGCGCTCATGTTCTCGGGGAGGGTGGGCGCCAACAACACCGCGGATCTGGCCACCATGGTGGTCACCGAGCAGGTGGACGGCCTGCGGGCCCTGGGCATCGACCCCATCTCGTTCCTCATCGTGCCCAGGGTGCTGGCCATGATCGTCATGTGCTTCACGCTCACGGTCATCGGGGACGCGGTGGCGCTCGGCGGCGCGGCCATCATCGCCGACAGGATGCTGTCCATCGACATCTACGTGTTCTGGAAGGGCGTGCGCGACCTGGTCCACATGTGGGACATGTGGCTGGGGCTCGTGAAGAGCGTGGGCTTCTCCGTGATCATCGCCATGTCGAGCTGCTACTACGGGCTCAACGTGTCGGGCGGCGCCCCGGGCGTGGGCCGCGCCGTGAACGCCTCGGTGGTCACGAGCGCGGTCGGGATCTTCATCAGCGACTACATCATCACGTTCCTCATAGGGTGAGAGGCAGATTGGACGCGAGCGCACAGGCACCGGACGAAGCAGGGGACGAAGGGCGCGTCGCCCCCTTCTGGGAGGGGCCGCCCAGGAGCGTCGGGGCCGCCTTTCTGGACCTCTGGCGCGCCGGCCTCGCGCTCTGGAGCGTGTTCATCCGCACCCTCTACTACACCTTCCGAGGCAGGAGGGAGAAGGGCGACGTCCTGAAGTACGCCCTGGAGATGGGCAACCGGAGCATCTTCTTCATGACGGTGACCATGGGCTTCACGGGCATGCTCTTCGTGCACCAGGCGGCCTACCAGCTCAACCAGATCACGGGAGACCTGCAGCTCGTGGGGGCCGCCTACATCGAGCTCACCATCCGCGACCTGGCCGCCTCCATCGGCGGGGTCGTGCTGGCCACGCGCGTGGGCGCGGGCATCGCCGCGGAGATAGGCTCCATGGTGGTCACCGACCAGGTGGACGCCATGCGCATGTGCGGCACGGATCCCGTGGAGTACCTCGTGTCCCCGCGCTTCATCGCCAGCGTGTTCAGCGGCACGGCCGTGCTCGTCTACACGGCCTTCATCATGGTCGTCACGGGGATGATCTCCGCGAACCTGTACTTCGACGTGAACCCCAAGATCTTTTTCAACTTCAGCTTCGTCGACTGGCACGAGGTGCTCACGGGCCTCGTCAAGTGCGTGGCGTACTGCGCCGCCATCCCCGTGGTGAGCAGCTACTGCGGGCTGTCCACGTTCGGCGGGAGCGAGGGCGTGGGCTGGGCCACCACGCGCGCCGTCGTGAACTCCGCCGTGGCCATCATCCTTCTGGACGCCATCATCTCCACGAGCGCCTTCTTCATCTTCTACTAGGAGCCGGGCCTTGATCCGATTCGAGCACATCGTGAAGAGCTTCGGCGAAAAGACGGTGCTCGACGACGTGTCCGTGACCATCCGGACCGGCGAGGTGTTCTTCGTCATCGGCCAGTCGGGCGTGGGCAAGAGCGTGCTCATCAAGCACCTCATCGGCCTTCTGCGCCCGGACGCCGGGGAGGTCTGGGTCGACGACGTGCAGGTCGAGAAGCTCGAGGAGCGAGAGCTCGCGCCGATCCGCAAGAAGTGCGGGATGGTGTTCCAGCACTCCACGCTCTTCGACTCCATGGATTGCCTGGACAACGTGGCTCTGCCCCTCCAGAAATACCGCAAGCTCTCGCTCCAGAACGGCCGCAGGGAGGCGTGGAAGTACCTTTCGATGGTCAACATGAAGGACTTCGCCCACCACTTCCCGTCCGCCCTGGGAGACGGGCTGCGCAAGCAGGTGGCCATCGCCCGCACGCTCACCATGGGCCCCGAGTACGTCCTGTTCGACGAGCCCACCACGGGCCTCGACCCCATGTCGGCGCGCAGGGTGGACCACCTCATCCGCGACCTGGCGGACACGACGTCGGTCACGTGCATCGTGGTGTCGCACGACCTGAAGAGCATCTTCGGCATCGCGGACCGCATCATGATGCTCTACAGGGGCCGCATCCAGCTTCTGGGCACGAGGGACGACTTCACGCGGAGCATCGACCCCATCGTCGAGCAGTTCATCTCGGGCTCTCCCGAGGGGCCCATCGAGGTGTGAATCCCGGACTTTCGTCCGGCACGTTATCGAGGTACACTGCCCGGTCTGAGAAATGCGCGAGGAACGGAGCATAGAGCTGAAGGTGGGGCTTTTGGTCCTCGCCTCGGTCGCCATCCTCGTGGTGTTCATCTTCGCCATGGGCGGCATCAACCTGGAGAAGACGTACACGGTCTACGCGGACTTCGACAACCCCGGCTGGATCTCGGCGGGCGCGCAGGTCAAGGTGTCCGGCGTGCTCGCGGGAAAGGTCGAGGAGATCACGTTCATGGGCGGGGAGATGGACAAGAAGGCGGGCCACCGGGTGTACGTCCGGATGAAGCTCGCCATCCGCAAGCGCTTCCAGAAGGCCATCCACCAGGACGCCGAGTTCTACGTGTCCAGCCAGGGGGTGCTGGGCGAGCAGTACGTGGAGATCACGCCGGGAAGCCCCGCCTCGCCGTACCTGGACGACGGCGCCGTGGTGATCGGCGTGAGCCCTCCCCGGCTGGAGCTGGCCCTGGCAAAGGGCTACGTGGTCATCGACACGATCCACCAGGTTCTCACCGACAACCGCCAGCAGATCGACGGGATCTTCGAGCACCTGAACGGGATCCTCGAGGTGACGGACGACACGCTCAAGGACAACCAGGGCCAGATCGACGACATCATCGATAACGTGCACACGATCACCGAGGACGGCCAGGAGCTCGTCACCGGCGCCAAGGAGAAGTACGTCGAGAACCCGAGGATCGACCGCATCCTGGGCAACGTGGAGTCCATCACGCGCAAGGTGGACAAGGACATCGGCCCGGTCATGACCTCGGCCCGCTCCACCCTCGAGCAGACCGACGAGGTCATGTCCCAGATCGGCCCCGAGGAGCAGGCGGAGATCAAGCTGGCCATCAAGCACCTGTCGTCGACCGCCCAGAAGACCGACAAGGTGCTCTCCAAGGTGGACTCGATCGTCACCTACGTCGAGAAGGGCGAGGGGACCATCGGCGCGTTCCTCAAGGACGAGGAGCTGTACGACGACCTCGGCGAGCTCATCCGCGACCTCAAGCACAACCCCTGGAAGCTCATCTGGAAGGACTGACCCTCACTCCTCGTCGGGAGGCACGGAGCCCACGCCGGGCAGGGTGTTCGTGACCGGCCGGTTCTGGCGCGGCTCGATGGGCATGGCGATCTGGGGCTGGGTCGTGCGGCCCTCGGAAGGCTCCACGGTCCGGACCCGATCCGGAGGTCTGTCCGCGGCCGCAGGCTCGGCCTGCGGCGCCGGCTCCGGGCCCGGTGCGCCCGGCGACGTGGTCTGCTCCGAGGGGACGTCTGTCTCGGGCGGGGGCAGCGACCGGTCGACGACGGGCTCGGCCGTGACATCCACGGGAGCCGCTTCCACCGGGGCAGGCGCAAGAGGAGCCTCCGGCTCCTTGCCGACCTCCAGCTCCTGCTCCTGCTCCTGCTGCTTCTTGCGCTCCGCGTCCTCGCGCTCCTGCCACTGGTACTTCACGCGCTTGTGGTGGCTGAAAAAGAGCGTCTCCACGAAGCTCTGGGTCACCACCTTGAGGTCCTTGACCGTGAGGCCGCACTCGTCGAGCTGGCCCTCGGCCAGCTTGCCGAAGACGAGGCGGTTCACCATCTGGGAGAACTTGTCGTGGGTGGGCTCGGTCACGGTCCTGGAGGCCGCCTCCACGGCGTCGGCGAGCATCATGATGCCCGTCTCGGGCGCCTGGGGCGGGATCCCGGGATACGTGAAGGCGGCCTTGCCCAGCTCGGGCTTCTCGACGCCTTCCTTCTTGCACTGCTCCAGGTACTTGTTCCAGAAGAACTCCATCACGCTCGACCCGTGGTGCATGTACGCGAACTGCACGACGGACTCGGGGACGCCGTTGTTCCTCAGGATCTGCACTCCCTGGAGCACGTGGTCCATGATGAGGCTCGCGCTGCGCTCCGGCGCAAGGCCGTCGTGGGCGTTGATGGGCTTTCCGTCCTCCCCCACCGCCTGGTTCTCCACGAACAGGTTCGGGTTGACGGCCTTTCCCATGTCGTGAAAGTAGGAGCCCACCCTCACGAGGAGCGCGTCGGCGTCGATCTTGGAGGCCGCCTCCTCGGCCAGGTTGGCGATGGCCCGGCTGTGCTCCCAGGTCCCGGGAGCCTGCGAGGCGAGCCTCTTCAGGAGGGGGTGCGAAAGCTCCTGCAGGTCGTTGAGCCTGGACTGCGACACGATGCCCAGGACGGGCCTCATGGCCATGGCCAGGATCCAGCCCACGACCCCGGCCAAAAGCCCGCCCACGACGGTGGCCAAAAGCACCGAGTTCTTCCAGTCCAGGACGTGATGCATCTCCCTGGACCCGGAGAGGGCCAGGCTCAGCCCGAACACCGTCACGAACCCCGCCACGGTGGAGACCAGCGATGCGGTCACGAGCCGCCCGAACTTGCGCGACTGCTTCAGAAACGGGACCACGGACAGGCCCTGCACCAGAAACACCACGAAGGCCACCGCGTCGAAGTCCAGCATCATGGACAGGATGAAGGACATGACCAGCGACACGTACACGCCCAGCCGGCGGCCCCGGTAGTAGGAGATCACGATGGGCACGGCCGCGGCGGGCAGCACGAACACCGGCAGCGCCGTGAGCGAGAACAGGACCCTGGCAATCCCCACGAGGACGGCCAGCACGAGGTAGATGCTCACCTCGGTGCGCAGGTAGCGGCGGTTTCCGGGCCAGGACCGGCGCAGGGCCTCGCTGAGCAAGAAGCCCAGGAGGAACGTCACCAGGAAGATGCCCACGGACCTGTGGATCCGGAGCTCGGCGCGCCTCTCGAGCGTGCTCTGCAGAAGCTTGTACTGCTCGGCCGCCCTGTCGGGCACGACCTCGCCCACGCGCAGGATGTAGGGATCCAGCTCGTACTCCACCCTGACCGGCACGGCGAAGCTCAGCCTCATGTACCCGGTCATGGGCATGCGCACCGAAACGGGCGCGGGCTCGCCCGGCACGAAGGCCCGCACGCCCTGCATCCTGTCGGCCAGGTCCAGGCCGACCACCAGGCAGGCCAGAAGGAACGCGCACAGAAACCCGCTGGTGCGCGAGGCGAAGGCCCTTGTCTTCAGTTCTTCCATCGTTCGATTCTAACGAAGGGCCGATGATCCAGGATCGAATCGAAAATTGCAAGCGCGTGCGCCGTTGACAGAGCCGACAGTCCCTGTATAACCTTGGGTCTCCCGTTTACAACCATGCGCGATCAGAACGGAATCGAGGAGCAGGCATGAAGATCGAGGACGGTTTCGTAATCACCATGGAATACAAGATCGAGACCCACAAGGGCGAGCTCATCGAGTCGTCCCTCGGCAAAGGCGCACCCATCGAGTTCATCTGCGGCGCGGGTCGCATGCTCCCGGGCGTGGAGAAGCACCTTTTGGGCCTGCAGGCCGGCGACGAGAAGGATTTCGAGGTCCCGCCGGAGGAGGCCTTCGGCGCCGCCGACTCGGGCCCGGTCAAGGAGATGGACAAGACCGAGTTCCCCAAGGACACGGTCTTCAAGGCAGGGGAGAAGTTCACCGCCAGGCTGCCCGAGGATCAGGGCAACGTGATCTTCGAGATCATGGAGAACAGGCCCACGTCGGTGCTCGTGCGCTTCCACCTTCCCCACGAGGGCAAGACCCTGAAGTGCAAGGTGAAGATCCTCAAGGTCGTGGACCCCAAGAGCAAGCCCAAGCCCCCGCCCCCGCCCGGAAAGAAGAAGGACTGACCTTCTACTTCGCCGCGGGCAGGTCGGGCACCTTGATGCCGCTGAGCATGGCGAGCAGGGTCTTGACCCTCTTCTCGAAGCCTTCCTCGAGCCCCGGATCGATGGGCTTCTCCTTGATCGTGGTCACCTTGAGGTACTTCATGGCGTCCACGAACTTGCCCGCCTTCTTGAGCCCGAAGTGCAGGTGCGGCCCGGTGGAGCGCCCGGTGTTGCCCACGTAGCCGATGACCTCGCCCTTTGCGACCTTCTTGCCCTTGGTCATGCCCTTGGCGAAGCCGCTGAGGTGCCCGTAGTAGGTCTCGATGCCCCCGCCGTGGTCGAGATGCACCATGTTGCCGATGGCGCCCTTCATCCCGTACGCCTTCACGACCCCGCCGTCGAACGCGTACACGGGCGTCCCGGACGGCGCCCCGAAGTCCGTACCCAGGTGAGGCTTCTTGACCTTGAGCACGGGGTGCATCCGGTTCGGGTCGAAGGGGCTCGTCACCCGCAGGTTGTCCAGCGGCACGTCGGCCACGAGCCGCTTCAGGCTCGTCCCGTCGGGCCAGTAGTACTGCCCCTTGCCCGGCGCCGGCTCATAATATATCGCCAGCAGGTCCCCGGTCTTCTGACCCGTGTACTGGAGCACCTGGGGCGGATCGTACCCCACGAACTGCTTGCCCAGCCACTCGCCGCTCACGATCACCCGGAAGGTGTCGCCGTCGCGCGTCTCCGACGAGAACTTGGCGTACGCCCCGAACACGCCCATGAAGTCGTTGACGATGAGCCCGTCGAGGCCGGCCGTCTTGACGCTCGTGTACAAGGACCCCGACACGACCCCCCCGGCCTTGACCCATTTCCTCTCGGTGGGCACCTCCACCTTGTGGGCGCTCAGGGTGCCCGACTCGAACGCGAGCACGTGGTAGATCTTCGTGTCCGACCTCTTGAGCACGAAGAACTTGAACTTGCCCGTCTTCTCGTCGAGGTACAGCTGGAACGCGTCCTCTGTCCGGATGCTCTTGGGGTCGCTCACCTTCTCGAGCGCCCCGATCACTTTCTGTATCGCGTTGGGGTCCACGCCGTTCTTCTGAAGGAGCGTGTACAAAGACCCGTACTTGCCCATCTCCCCGTACACCACGCGGTACCCGGCCGTCTCCGGCCCGGGCTCCTCCCCCTCGAAGCCGCACCTGCCCTGGCTCTTCTCCAGCGGGAGCAAGGACGCCGCCTCCCCCCCTTCCCCCTCGACCACCGCCACGCCGGCCTCGCCTCCGATGACCTCCGGACCGGTGGGCGCCACCACACCGTCCATGTCGAAGAGCTCGTCCCAGCGCGCCTCCTTCGCCTTCGTTTCCCCGCCCTCCTTCGCCTTCTCCTTCACGGGCGTGGGCGCGACCTTCGCCCCGGTTGCGTGCCGCTCCTCTCCACCCCTGCCGCCGCCCCACTCCATCCGCGCAAGCCACGGCCAGACGACCACCACGGCCAGCACCGCGACCCCGGCCACCACGGCCACCACCACGCCCCTGAGCACCCAGCCCCAATCGAAGCGCCTCACGGGCACGGCGGGCAGCTCGTCGGGCAGCTCCTCGATGATCTGCTCGAGCCGGCCCATCACGCCCGCCTCATCCTCTCGAACAGGTCTCCCAGCATGTTGGCGGTCGCACCCCAGATCACGGGCCCCCCCCACTCGAAGGCCTTGACCTCCAGGCGCACCCCTTCCCACTCCACGCTGGTCTCCCTGTAGACCCCCTGATCCATGAGAAGATCCAGCCCCACGTAGTACACCTCCTCGATCTCCTCCTCGCTCACCTCGATCACGGGCCTGCTGTCCAGCACCCCGACGTAGGGATGCACCCGAAATCCCGTTATCGTATCGTAGGTCCTGAGCCTCCCCACCACCTTCACACTGTCCGGGGCCAGCCCGATCTCCTCCTGCGTCTCCCTGAGCGCAGTCTCCAAGAACCCCTTGTCCCCTTTCTCCACCATCCCGCCCGGAAAGGACATCTGGCCCTTGTGGTGCTTGACCCTCTCGGTCCTGAGCGTGAGCATCAGGCTCACGCTCCCGTCCTTTTCCTTGACCACGGGCACCAGGACGCCGGCGAGCATGCGGTCCGCCCCACCCCCCTCGATCTCCCCTGCATCCAGCGGATCGAGCACTCGCCTGAGCACACCCTCGATGTCTCCACTGCCGATCATGACCTCAGCGACCCTACCTCCCGCAGGCCCGCCTTTCAACATCCGCCCTTGCATGATTCCCCGAAACCCACCGTCCAAACCCCATGCACGGCCCCCCCCTGGCACAACCTTCGAATTCTACTATCATTGACAAAACGCACTATGACCCCATAAGGTCACTATCCGGGATGAACGCCCTGCCCTCGGGCGTCACCAATAGGTGGAGGCAAACCCCATGAGAACCAGATTCGCCACAACGACCGTCATAGCGATCGCCCTCGTGCTCCAGGCATGTCCATCCAAGACCTCGCGCAGCCTCGAGTGCTACGACCCCGTGGACGGCCAGATCATCACCAACGCCGATGACATGAACGCCTCCACCCTCGGCATCCAGATCGACGTCGCCTGCCGCGTGCGCGGGTTCGAGATCGGCGACCCCCTCTCCCTGCACGTCCTCAACAACGTCGACTCCACCAGCCGCGACTACACCCAGCCCTACGACGGCACGGGCGAGATCGAGTTCGGCCCCGTGACCCTGCAGGGCGGCTCCACCGATTCGCCTGCCAGCTACACCTTCACGGCCAGCGGCGACGACGGCTCCGTCGAGTCCAACGATGTCACGGTCAGCGCCATCGCCGACACCACGACCTGCCCCACCTTCGAGTGGATCGACCCCGTCGACGCTGCCTCCCTCAACCAGGACGACGACGCCGACGACGACATCACCAACGGCTTCCAGTACGAGATCATCGTCGCGACCAACGCCGGCCACGACACCGCGGCCTCGCTCTACATCAACGACGCCCTCGTGGACTCGGGCACCGTCACCGGCACCACCATCCGCTTTTCCGACATCACCTTCCCCTCGGGCGGCGGCGACATGACCCTGCGCGTCCAGACCACGGATGCCTGCTCGTCCACCATCACCATCGCCATCGACGACGCCTCCCCGACCTGCGCCATCACCGCGCCGGCCACCGCGGACGGCTGGATCGACTCGACCTTCGACACCTCCGCCACCACCGGCATGCAGGCGGACATCACCATCAACACCGAGCAGGACGCCACCGTCGAGCTGTTCGTCGACACCCCCCTGACCTCCGACCCGACCGACACGGACACGGCCGACACCTCGGGTCTCTCCACCTTCACCGGGGTCAACCTTCCCGAAGCGGACCTCTCGGGCCTGACCATCCAGGCCCGCTGCACGGACACCAGCGGCAACGTGGGCTTCTCCACCCTCAACACCTACGGAGTGGACTCCATCCTCCCCACCCTCTCCATCACCGCCCCCGCTGCCGACACCCACTTCAACGACGCCTCCGACGTGAACGCCACCGCGGAAGGCATCCAGGTCGAGGTCTCCGTCGACTCCGACCAGCCGCTCGACACCCTGATCACCATCTACGACTGCGATGCGGGCCCGACCTCCGCCATCGCCGAGGGCATCGTCAACGCAGACGCGGACGGCAACGGCACGGGCCAGGCCCACCTCGGCTCCACCGACGGCGACAAGGACATCTGCGCCATCGTGACCAAGCCCTCCGGCAACGCCGCCACCGCAGGCCCCTTGACCGTCACCCTGGACACCTCGCTCCCGCAGCTCATCATCACCGACCCGACTGGCACCACCCCCATCCTGAACGTGGACGACGAGTCCCCCACCCCCGGCTGCCAGTACACCGTCGCCGTCGAGTGCGACACCATCGGCTACACCGTGTCCCTCTACGACACCGTGGCCGGCGTGCGCGCCACCACCGGCACCTGCGCCACCGACGCCTCCTCCTCCCTGGGCGGCTCCGCCTCCTTCCAGGTGAACCTGCCCGAGGGCGACCGCGTCATCTACGCCCAGCTGACCGACGGCGCAGGCAACGTGGGCGTTTCTTCCAATGTCACCGTCACCGTGAAGTCCACCCTGCCGGTCGTCAGCTGGAACATCCCTCTATCGTGCCCCTGGGATCTCTATGCATCCGGAAGCTCTTTCCAGA
>JBFYZU010000072.1:0-18959 GCA_041309365.1 Myxococcota bacterium | reverse complement strand
GCTGGAGCTGGCGGACCATGTAGGTACCCGTCAGCAGATCGAGGTAGGAGCGCACGGTCTTGTCGCTGATACCCAGGGAGCGTGCGAGATCGGAGGCGTTCAGGGTCTGCCCGTGCGAGTGGGCCAGCATCATCCAGAAGCGCCTCATGGCCGCCGCTGGAATCGAGATCCCGAGCTGGGGGATGTCGCGCTCGAGGAAAGTCCTGATGAATCCCTCGCGCCAGGCCATGCTGTCCTCGCCGCTGGCGGCAAGGAAGGACCCGGGAAAGCCTCCACGCAGCCACAGGTCGTTAGCGGTCGCGGCCCCGGTCTCCCTCATGTCCAGGGGGGCCAGCTCGACGAGCTCCACGCGACCCGCGAGGGACTCGGACACGTTCCTGACGATGGCCGGAGACGCGCTCCCCAGTATCAGGAACCGGGCTCTCGTGGGCTGCCTGTCGACGAGCACCCTCAGGACCTGGAAGAGGTCGGGGCGCTCCTGGATCTCGTCGATGACCACGAGACCCTCGAGGCTGCCGAGCACGAGCTCGGGATTCTGGAGCGAAGCGAGGTCGGAGTACGACCCCAGATCGAAGAATGTCGCCTCCCTGGCCCTGCAGAACATCCTGGCAAGAGTCGTCTTCCCGCACTGGCGGGGGCCCATGAGGGCGGTGACCGGTGCGCGGGAGAGCGACGTCTCGATCTTCTTCAGGTAGTCTGGCCGATCGATCAACATGGATAGATGTTGACTTGAATATCCGGAATGTCAATCCGAGATTTGAATGATGACAAGACGCGGTCGGTATCGACGAGATTGCTCTGGAGCCTGGATGTATCGCCTGGGAGGACGGCCCCAAGGAGCTCGGGCTGCTTTTCGGCAAGGACAGGCAGGGGGGATAACCAGTCGATATCAGGCCGTATCTGGAGGCGTGAAAAAACCTGGAGGCGACGCTAGAGGCGGCGGCGCCAGGAGCGCGAGCCAGCGTGCAGGTGCTCGCGAGGCTTGAACCCGAGGCGGCGCAGGCGGCGCTCGCTCAGGGGGCGGTCGGACTCGGCGTTGAGGGTGCGAAAGCCCAGGGAGGGGAGCATGCGGATGGCCTCCTCGACGAGGTCGTAGTCGAGGCCCGTGCCGCGGCGCGGGTAGGCCAGGCGCAGGAACTCTATCCACCCCGCGCCGGAGATCTCGCCCGTGACAACGAGCAGGGCGCCCACCAGGTCGGTGCCGCGCACGGCCTCGACGAGGAGCGCGCGGCCCTGCGTCATGTCGTCGCGCAGGCGGCTCGTGCGGTCGCGGTTGAAGGCCAGGCCCAGGTGCACGGCGCGCGACTGGAACGAGCCCAGGTCGCCGGGCGTCACCTGCCGGATCCCGGGGGACCTCGTCGAGAGCGACACGGCGCGGCCGTGCAGGGTCTCCGCCACGCGCCTGGCGGGCGAGAAAAGGCGCCTGAGCACGGACACGCCCAGCCTGGCGGGACGCGGGAACATGGCCCATGCGCTGCCGCCGAGCTTGAACGGCACGAAGTCCGAGGACAGGCCGATGATGCCGTAGCGGATGGAGTCGAGCTCCCCGATGACGTCGGCCTCCTCGAACGGCGGGTCGTCCATCGCGTTGTTGTCGCCCCTCAGGTGGTAGACCCGGCGGGTCTCGGTGCCCTCCTCCCTGCGGCCCAGCCGCACGAGCCTGTGGCAGACCAGGGTGCCGTCGCGCTCCGCGATGAGGACCGTGCCCACGGGCGGAGGCACCGTGCGCAGCGGCCGCACGGTGACCTCGGTGCCGGGCGGGATCAGGGGGAACATGGAGTGGCCGAAGGCCCTGAAGGAGAAGGTGTCGCCGCGCCCGAGGATCTCGCGCATGAGGTCGATCTGGGCGTCCATGAGGTCCTGGTGTTCCACGGGCAGGAGGGACTCTACGATTGAGCGGGTCCGGGATCAACCTGTGGGCGCATGGCTCACCGATTCCCACCATCGATGCAGCCGACAGGAGGCACCGGGTATCGGGCCGTCATGGGTCGGATTCTCGTGCCCTGTCTACCATGTGCTGCAGGAGCTGCTCGAATCGCCCCCCTGCCGGCGAACGCGTGATGATGGGTCAGCGACGGATGGGGGTCTCCGCGCGCAATTCCGTAGCCTTTTCGACGATTGATCCATGGTTTCGCCAGGTTGATGTCTCGATAAATTATTGTGCACACTGACATTCCAGTGTACAGTGCAACGGTGGATGAGAAAAAAGCTATAGATCTCGTGGTGGAAGTGCTAGCTCGGAAGTGGAGCCACCTGAAGCGTCAGGCGGAACCCGGTGTCGACTCCCATTATACCCCGGACCTCGTATACCACCATATGGATGGGACCATCGTCATCGACGTGAAATCCATCTCAGCACCACGTATCAACGACATTCTCGGGGCCTTCTCGCGCGGGGCGATCCAGGTCAAGCACGCGGCCGGGGGGGCGAAGGTGACCCCCGTGGTCATCGTCGTCGCCACGAGAGTCGGGCCCAAGGCCATCGGAGTGCTGGAGCAGTTCGTCGCGCAGTACCTGCCGGAGTTCGGGTGGGGGCTCGTGGACGAGTCCGGGACGACCAGGCTCCACGTGCCAGGACTCGACCTTGATGTCTCCGAGAAGGGCGAGAGCAAGAAGACGACGAGACACGGAAACGTCCGGTTGTTCTCTGATCTGAACAGCTGGATGCTGAAGATCCTGCTGCTCCGTCAGGCTCCCGACGGCATGTGGGGAGGACCGCGCGAGATCGTGGAGCATTCTACCCACCTGGCACGTGTCGCCGGGGTTTCCGTCGGGAAGGCACACAATTTCACCAGGACGTTCAAGGAGCGCGGATACGTGCGCACGACTCGAAGTGCCCTGCAGATCGTCAGGCCGAGGGCACTCATGGAACTGTGGTTGCAGAACGAGAATATCCGCCTCGACATGAGGACGTCGGCCCGCTCCATCCTCGGCAAGCCCGAAAACAGCACCAACGTCGTGGACACCAGCAAGTACGATAACTGTGCAGTGGCAGGATTCGCGGCTTGCCGCCTGCACGGCGTCCTGCACACGGTTCCTCCCGATACGGAGATCTACGTGGGGACTGATGTCCATGCTGCCATGGACGCATGGGACCTGGAACCGACGGATCCGGAACAGGCCCACGTCGTGATCATCGAGCGCCTGCACGACGAATCGATAATGCGCGGTCGGGTCCGCCAGGGGGCGTTGCCGGTCGTGGACATCCTGCAGGCCGCGCTGGACGTGGCCCCACGCCCCGGCCGTGGTCACGAGCAGGCGGACTACATCCTCACCCATGTACTTGGATTGAAGTGAGATGGAAGCGGGCCCTCTACCTACTGAGCTGCAGACGGTGTTCGACGACCTCAGCCGCTGCATGAAGGCCATCTCGCCCTACAACGAGCAAATCATCCTGACCGGTGGACTGGCGTCGATCGTTTACCGGCGACTCGTGAGCACCGCCGTTGCCGAGCACCGGGCCCTCACGACCACCGACATCGATCTCGTCGTGCCATCCCATCTGGTGCTCAGCGCCGGCAAGGGTCTCAGCGATCTCCTGAAGGAGTCGGGATTCAGGGTATGGTCCGTTGGCAAGGATGAGCAGAAGGTGTCCTTCTACATGCACGAGAGGCACGAGCCTCCGGCCCCCTATCACGTCGAGATTCTGACGCCGCTCGATCGTTCCGGGACCCTGGAATGCAGGTTGGTCGAGGTCCAGGACAATCTGCGCGTACAGGCCTTGCCCTTCATGGAGATCCTCTTCGAGCAGACGATCACCGTCTCCGGATCCACGGTTCCCGACTCCTGCCTCCCGCTGGACGTACGGTTCAGGGTTCCCCACCCTGTCCCCTACATCGTCCAGAAGGTCCTGATCAGACCGAACAGGCGGGAGGAGAAACGGAACAAGGATCTCGCGTACATCTACGATGCAGTGCTGCTGTTCCACCCGCAGTGGGACGAGTTAGCCAGGGTGCGACGCAGGCTCCAGGCCGACTCGCGATTCGAGCAATGGATCCTGGATGCGCGAGCAACGCTCTCCGACCTGTTCCACTCGGAGATCTCCGAAGGTCCCATCGTCGTGAGGCTCGAGTACGCCGAGGCCGGCATCGGACACGTCCCCACCGAGAGAGGCATCCATCGTGTCATGGAACAGTTCCTGCACGTGGTCATGGATGGGTTTTCTGGGTGATACCACTTACGACAATAAAAACCGGAGCGTTTCAAGTGAACAACACGATACGACACACCCTTGTTTTCAATCCTCGGGGATTGAGAGGGACAAAAACCCTCGCCTTCAGGCGACGCCTTCAGGAGGCCCGAAGGGCCGGATGCCGAGACGAGTATCTCCGCGTACAATAGAATACCAACTGAAGGGAAGGGAGAAGGGTCGGGATAGGCGAGGGTCAGGGGCAGCCATCGACGAAGACGGCGCAGGTGCAAGTCTCAGAGGCGCTGGCGGGCCTGGAAGAGGAGCATGGAGACGCGCGAGAGGATGTTGACCTCGTTGTCGCCGGAGGTCTCGATGGAGAGGAAGTTGAGGTCGGGGTAGAGCGAGAGGATGCGGGTCTGCACGCCGTCGGACACGCCCGAGGAGGGCATGCAGCCGAAGGGCTTGACCGAGATGAAGCCCTGGACGTGGTGGGCGTGGTGCACGGCCTCGCCGATCTCCAGGTTGCCCTCGCCGCCGAAGATGTTGCTGTGGTAGTACTCCTGGCCCAGGCGGGCGATCTCGTCGAGGTCCATGAGCTCGCCCAGGCCGCCGAAGCCCTCGGGGTGCAGGGCGCGCCGGTACCTGTCGAAGAACCACGTGATGATGGCCGTGGAGTTTCGCTGCTTGCGCAAGGACTTCTTCCAGCGCCTGCGCTCCGCGTCGTCCGAGGCGTAGCGGATGCCGCGCAGCGCCTCCTGCGTGCGCCGCCAGTTGTCGTAGAGCATGCGCTGGGTCATGAGGCCCGGGATGGGCTCGCAGCCCTCGTCGCAGATGAAGCGCCTGAGGTTGTAGTTGCCGTCGTTGTGGGCGAGGTTGGCGAAGAACTCGCCCGTCACGAAGATGAGGGGGATCCTTTCGTGGTGGCGCGGCACGCGGGCGAGCATGGCGCCCGCGCGCTCGAGGGCTTTGGGGACCCTGACGAACCACATGCGGCTCCGGAACGCCGAAAAGAGCATGTCCTCCATCTCGGCGAGCGCCGACGCGAGCCCGGCGCGGTCCAGTGCCCTGGGCCTCAGGGCGCACTCGGCCACGTGCATCATGTCCGCGAGCACCGTGGCCACCAGGATGTTGATGCGGAAATTCATGTCGAACACGAGGGCGCTGCCCTCGGGCAGGTCCGAGCCCAGGTCCGAGCCGAAGATGAGGATCCGAAAGCCCCTGTAGCCCGCCTCGTTGACGACCTTGAGGTACTCCTGCGGGTACATGCCGTAGCGGCAGGGCCCGCACTGGCCGCCTCCGCCGAGGAACACGTAGCGATCCACGATCTCCTGCTTGGTCAGGCCGGTCTCGCGCTCGATGCGGGCGAGGTTGCGGATGATGGCGCCGGAGGTGAAGTACATGGGGTTGCACTCCATCCGGTTGCCGTACTCCTTGCCCCAGGTCACGTCCTGCTTGACGTGGTCGCCCAGGTCCACGAACCTCAAGCCCATGCGCTCGAAGTAGGCGCGAAAGAAGAACGACTTCCACCTCTCCACGTAGCTGTAGAGCAGCGTGACGCGGTCGCGGTCCTTCTTCAGCCAGGGACGGTTCTCGTAGGTCGTCCACTGCGCGGGCCTCACGAACCTCGGAGGCGAGACCGCCGGCAGCGAGGTGGCATCGGGGCCGCTCACGATGCCGCCTTTCTGCCGCCGGCGCGCGTGTCGCGAAGGCGCGCCTCCTCGAGCCTCAGGAAGTAGTCGAAGGTCTGGATGCGGATCTTCATGGAGGCGTGGGGCTTGTTCTGGTCGATGTCGTGGAAGAGAAAGTGCGGGGCGCCCGAGGTGTCCATGATGTTGTCGATGTAGGAGTAGGTGGGCGCGTCGTGGCCGCACTTGAAGCTCGACAGGTCGACGGCCGCCAGGTTCGGGTGGCGCGCCACCACGCGCGCTGCCCACACCTTGTGGTTGGTGTTGCGGTTGAAGTTCTTGGTCCACACGTCCGTGATGTCCCTGGCCGTGGCCAAGCCGGGGCCGAAGAGCGGGTCGAGGAAGTCCGCCTCCACGGGGATGGACTCGATGCACAGCACGGCGTAGCCGAGCTTCTGGAACTCCTCGAGCAGCCCGTGGTTCAGGCCGGGGTCGTGGTGGTAGGGATGGCCGAGCACCACGATGCCGATGCGGTCGGTGCGCACCAGCTCGTCGATGAGGCGGCGGCCCTCGGCCCGCAGCATGGCGAGATACCGCCTCTGGGCCGCGTAGCCCTGCTTCACGGCCCATTCGTTCTCGTCGGGCGTGATGCCGAGCCTCGTGCCGAAGTACTCGTACATCTGGCCCTCGGCCTCGGCAGGCCTGTCCATGCGCACGAAGGGCTTGAGGTACTCGACGCCGTGGGCTGCGAACAGGTCGCGCCCCCTCGTGAAGGCCGCGTGCACCACCTCGGGCGTGCCCATCTGGATCACGCAGGCGTTGTGGCCGAGGGCGTTCTCGATGGGCGACTCGAGGTGCGTGACGATGGGAAGGCAGATGTGCGTGACGTCGCCCCGCTCGAGCAGCGCGTGGATGTGCGCGGGCGCCACCTTGGCCGGAAAGCACGGGTCGATGGACCCGTACTTGTTGCCCCTCTCCCACAGGTTCGGGTCGGTGGGCGGGCTCGTGACGATCCTGCCCACGCCCACGGAGCGCAGGTAGGCGTTGAAGAACGGGGCGTAGTAGAACAGGTTGAGGAGCCGCGGGATGCCCACCACCATGGCCTCGCGGGCGCGGCGCGCCGTGGACGCCGACCTCTTCGCGGGAGGCGGGATCGGGGCCACGTCCTGATCCAGGAACACCGCGTCGGCCGCCAGGGTCACGAGGTTGGGGCAGGCCTTCATGGCCGCCCGCCTCTCCTTCTGCTCGCGCTTCATCTGCTCGAGCTCCACGGCCTTGCCCCTGTCGCAGGAGTTGCCCGAGACGTGGCGGATGACCCTGTCTTCGCTCACGCGGATGTCCACGAAGGTGCGCGGGCAGCGGTTCGGGCAGAAGCCGCAGCGGGTCGCGGCGTCGTTTCTTGTGGTGAAGGTGACCTTCGAGGCGGCCTCGACGCCCATGAAGCGGCTCGCGCCCGGGGCCACCTGGAGGCGCGCCTCGAGAGCGGCGCCGATGGCGCCGCAGATGTCCGCGTAGCGGTGCACGTGCACCGTGGCGCCCGGCACGCGGCCGTGGATGAAGTCCACCTGCGCCTTCACGGCGGCCAGGTTTTTCTGCGTGCCTCCCTGCAGCACGAAGCGCGAGCCGTACTTGGCGATGTTCGACTCCTGCACCACGTAGTTCCAGATGTTGAGCGGGAGGACCAGGGCCAGGCCGGCCATGATCTCGTCCATGCTCCATCCCAGGCGCTGGAAGTTGACCTTGTCCTGCTCCATGAACACGGCGCAGCCGTAGTTGAACGACGGGGCGTGCACGGCGCGAAAGGCGTGATCCGCGTACTCGTCGATGGGCACGCCGAACATCTCGGCCATGGACTGCAAGAAGTAGCCGTTGCCGGCGCTGCACTGGGTGTTGAGGCGGAAGTCGGACACGCGCCCGTTCTTCATGAACAGGACCTTGATGTCCTGGCCGCCGATGTCGCACACGATGTCCACGTCGCCGTGGTAGTGCACGGCGGAGCGCATGTGGGCCACGGTCTCCACCACGTGCACGTCCAGCGAGAAGGCCTCGTCGAGGATGGCCGACGCGTACCCGGTGACCGCCGTGCCCAGAAGGTCGAGCTGGATGCCTGTCTCGCGCACCCATCCGTCCATGTTCCTAAACAGCTCCGCAACGTCCGCCAGGGGGTTTGCGCGCGAGAGCATGTAGTCGCGGTACAGGAGCGTGCCGTCGGGGTCCACGATGGCGAGCTTCGTGCTCGTGGATCCGCCGTCGATGCCGAGCCACCCGGTCACGCGCCCGCCGGCCTCGAGGCGGGGAGGCTCGAAGGCCTGGACCGCGTAGCGCGATCTGAACTCCTGAAGCTCCCTCTGGCTCCGGACGAGGCCCTGGCGGATGGCGCCGTAAGCCGCGAGCTGGGCCGTGCGCCCCTTCGCGATGTACTCGTCGACGAGGGCGATGCCCGCGAAGACCTTCGCCGCGCGCCGCGCCCCGGTCCCGCCCGCCGTGAGCTTCTCGGTCTGGGTGCCCAGCATGACCGCGCCCACGGCGGCGTACAGCTCCGCGTCGGGCGGGACCCACACGAGCTCCTCCATGGGCAGGTCGCGCGGCGCGTGCGCGTGCAGCCTCCACAGCTCGGGCACGTGGGTGCGCCACAGCTCGGTGAAGACGGGTATGAACCTGTGAGGCCCGCCCAGGAGCAGCACGCGGTCGCCGAGCAGGTTGCCGCGCACGAGCACCTCGAGGTTCTGCCGGACGATGGCGTTCATGAGCGAGGCCACGATCTCGTCCGTGTCCACGCCGCTCTTGACCAGCCCCACCACGTCCGTCTCGGCGAACACGCCGCACTTGGCGGCCACGTGGTGCAAGGTCAGATCCCCGAGCCTCAGGGAGGCCACCCTCTCGGGGCCCACCCCCACCTTGGCCAGGATCCGGTCTATCGTGGCGCCCGTGCCGCCCGCGCACTTGTCGTTCATGAAGGTCTGGGTGGAGCGCCGGCCGTCCGCGTCGGTGCGGTAGATGATGACCTTGGCGTCCTGGCCGCCGAGCTCGACCACCGAGCCCGTGTCGGGGTGGAGCTGGCCCACCGCGTAGGTGACCGCGTTGACCTCCTGCACGTAGGCGGCGCCCAGGTGCGAGGCCATGTCGCGGCCGCCGGAGCCGGTGATGTAGATCTTGAGCAAGGCCCCGGGAAAGCCCTGCTCGACGCCGGCGAGGAGCTCGCGCACGACCTCGGCCTGGCGGGCGCCGTGCCTGCGGTACTCGCTGGCGAGCACCTTGCCCGAACCGTCCATGACCACGACCTTGGCCGTGGTGGACCCGACGTCCAGGCCGATGTTCAGAAGCTCTGTCATCCTGTGCCGGGGCCGGCGATTTTCCACGGCCCCGGAAGCTCCCCGGGCCGTGGCAGGGTCGCGGTGGCGAATGATATACAACATCCGGGCCCGGGCGGCCACCCGGGGGTGGGTTCGAGCATTGCGCGGGCGGCCAAAGTCGATAATACTATCTAGACTCTTGAGCGCTGGGTGGGTCACGGCCCACCGGGAGGATATCCATGTCCATGACAAGACCACTCGCCGTCATCCTGGCAGCAGGGCTCGCACTGGGCTGCGGCCCGAAGAAGGACGGAGGCGACGACGACGCCTCGACGGACGCGGAGACGGAGACGGACGGCGCCGAAGGGGGCGACGTGGACGAGGAGGAGGCGCTGGCCGGGTTCTCGGTCACGTCCGTGAACCCCAACCACGGCCCGTTCACGGGAGGCACCATCGTCATCGTGCGCGGCGAGGGGTTCGCGGAAGGCGCCGAGGTCTACTTCGGCGAGCACATGGTGCAGATCGCGGACACGCACGTGCTCGACGACCACAAGATCCAGGTGGCGACCCCGGCCAACGCGCCCGGGCCCGTGGACGTGCGCGTGGTGCTGGGCGACGACGAGGCCGCGAAGGCCGACGGCTACTCGTACGACGTCTTCTGGGTGGACCCGCCGTCGGGCTCCATCGCGGGAGGCACCCTGGTCACCATCGAGGGCTCGGGCACGGAGTTCGACGCCACCGTCGAGGTCACGTTCGACGGCCGCGACGCGACCGACGTGAACTGGATCTCCGGCACGCAGCTCACGTGCCGCACGCCGCAGGGCACCGTGGGCCCGGCCAACGTGATCGTGACGGGCATCGAGACCTACCGCGTCGACGAGGCCTTCGCGTACTACAACACCGCCGACCCCGTGAACGGGGGGCTCGGAGGCGGCCCGGTGGACGGCACGGTGAACGTGACGGTCATCAACTCCATGACGGGCGAGCCGGTGGAGGCGGCCTACACGATCCTCACGAACCACGCGGACATCGACATGCACGGCGTGACCAACGCCACGGGGCAGATCACGTACTCCGCGGCAGGGCTCGTGGGCACGCTGACCGTCACGGCCGCCAAGGAGGGCTTCGAGTCCACCACCATCGAGACGTTCGACGCCACGGACGTGACCATTTTGCTCATGCCCATCCCGGACCCAGAGCCGGGCCCCCTGCCGCCCGGGCGCTACGGCGCGGTGGTCGAGGGCGAGGTGGTGTTCTCCAACGGCGTGGAGTTCGGCCCGGGGCCGTGGGACATCGTGCCCGAGCCCAACGCCAACGAGGAGAAGGTCACCTACGTGTACGGCACGGGCTACAACATCTGGTACGGCCCGCCCGACCCCACGAGCGGAGGCACCAAGAACCGCGTCCTCTACGACGACCTGTACGCGGGAGACTACGGCTACAGGTTCGAGTGCTTCGTGCGTCCGGACGCCGTGGCCGTGTACGCCCTGGCGGGCCTCGAGAACACGGTCACGGGTCTGTTCACGCCCTACGCCTTCGGCATCGCGCGCAACATCATCGCGGGGCCGGGCGAGAGGATAGGCGGGGTCTACATCTTCATGACCCACGAGCTGAACTCCACCATCGACGTGTTCATGGACGACCCGCCCCCCGTGGAGCCGGGCAGCTACACCGACCCGGACACCTACAAGGTGGACGTGTTCATCGACCTGGGCGGGGACGGCGTGATCTGGCGCGACGACCGCTCCATCCTCAACAAGACGGGCGACACGTTCTTCTCGTTCCCGGGATGGCTGCCGCTCGAGTCGGAGCTCGCGGACGCCACCTACACCATCGTGGCGGGCACGTACCGCGAGATGGTCAACGACCTGACCGGGCAGCTCGAGTACGTGAACCCCTTCTCCGTGCGCATCGAGAGCGGCATCACGAGCATCGACGAGCAGATCACGGTGGACGAGTTCATCGGCATCCCCTACCAGGTGGACCCGGACTACGCCGAGGTGGTCACGGACGACACCATGACGTTCGGGCACGACCGCACGGCGCCGGACTTCTGGCTCATCATGCTCCAGACCTACCCGGACCAGGCTCCCATCTGGCGCTACGTCATGCCGGGCGATCAGACGAGCTACATCCTGCCCGACCTGGCGGCCATGGCGGGCCTGCCCGAGCTCCCGGCCGACTACTCGGTGTGGGTGGTCTACGGCATCGAGGCGCCCGGGTTCGTCTACGACGAGTGGTCCTACAGGTACCTCGAGCAGTCCTACTGGAGCGCCTACACGGCGGACGCTTTCATCTTCATGTTCCGGGAGTGAGACAGTGACGGACGGGATCCATGCCTGGAGGCGGCTCATCGCGGTGACCCTGTGGCCGGCCCTCGTCGCGGGGTGCGGCGGCAACGACGACGCGGACGCGGGGACGGACTGGGTCTGGGACGGCAACCCGGTCGAGTGGCGGTGCATTACCGAGGGCTACATGCACTGCAACGGCAACGTGCACGAGTGGTTCGTCCAGGACCAGGAGTTCCTGGTCAAGGAGACCAGGGACTGCACGGCCGAAGGGCTCGTGTGCGTGGACGATCCCCCCGTGGGCTGCGTGGAGTGCCTGCCGGACCAGCTCGGGTGCGACGGCCAGTACATCGTGCAGTGCGACGCGACCTCCGTGGAGTGGACCGTGGTGGGCTGGTGCAACCCGGCCATGGGAGAGGCCTGCGTCAACGGCCGCTGCTTCAACGGGTGCGAGTACGCCCAGAGGCTGTCGAGCAACGTGGGCTGCGACTACTGGGCCGTGGACCTGGACAACGCCATGGTGGGCTTCGGGCTGGACGCCTCGAGCCAGCAGTTCGCGGTGGTCGTGTCCAACCCCAGCACCCTGGACGCGACGGTGACGGTGGAGCGAAACAACGCGCTTCCCGGCGAAACGCCCGACGTGGAGGTCGTGGACGAGCAGATGCTGCCGCCCGGCGACCTGTACACGTTCCTCCTCGACAGGAGGGAGGTGGACGGCTCGTCGCTGTTCGGGCTGGACGACGGCACGGGCACGGCCGTCACGGCCAGCGCCTACCACATCACGAGCACGGCCCCCATCGTGGCCTACCAGTTCAACCCGCTCGACAACGTGGACGTGTTCTCCAACGACGCGTCCATCCTGATCCCCTCGAACTCGACGGGCACCGAGTACCTGATCCTGGGATGGCCCCAGACCATCGCCGAGACGCCGGAGAACCCCAACACGGACATGGGAGACCACCTGAGGGCGTTTCTCACCATCGTGGGCACGCAGCCGGCCACCACGGTCGTGGTGGAGCTGCCGCTCGTCGACAACCTGGAGGTGCTGGGCGACGGGGCCGACATCCCCCCCATGGTCGGAGGGGACTCGCTCACGATGGAGCTGGGCATGTTCGAGGTCCTGAACCTCGAGACGGACGGCTTCATGGCGGACTTCACCGGCACCCACGTGACCGCGGACAAGCCCATCGCGGTGTTCGTGGGCAGCGAGGCGTCGGACGTGCCCACGTTCACCACCCTCTCGAACAGGCTCTGCTGCGCGGACCACCTCGAGGAGCAGGTGTACCCGGAAGGCACCCACGGCAGGACGTTTTTGGCCGGGGTGACGCCGGCGCGCACCGAGGCCGTGAGCGCCGCGGGCGGCGAGGTGTCCGTTCCCGCAGATGGCGAGAAGGAGTACTTCCGCATCATGGCCATCGAGGACGAGACGCGCATCGACACCACCCTGGAACCACCGGACGACGTTTTCCTGCTCGCCCGCGGCGAGTTCGTGACCGTGATGAGCACCCGCGACTTCACGATCACGGCGGACAAGCCCATCAGCGTGGGCCAGTTCGTGGCCAGCCAGCAGGTGACGGGCATCTCCAACGACCTGCCCGGCGGCGACCCGGCGTTCATCCTGCTCTCGCCCATGGAGCAGTGGCGGGAGTCCTACATCTTCCTCACGCCCGGGCACTACGCCTTCGACTTCATCATCATCATGCACGAGACGAGCGCGGTCATCACGCTGGACGGCAGCCCGCTCCCGCCCACGTGCCGCACCAGCGACGTCGTGGGCGACGAGGACATGTCCGTGACGCGCTGCCAGCTCTCCTTCCCGGAGATCGTGGAAGGCACGCCGCCCGACAACATCCTCGAGGGCGAGCAGAACGACGGCGTGCACGACATCATCTCCGACATCCCGGTGGGCATCGTGGTGTACGGGTTCGACAACTTCGTTTCCTACGGGTATCCGGGGGGCACGGACCTGGAGCTCATAGAGTAGGCGAGGACATGCGAGACACGACACGACCGATACGGGCGAACGCATGGACGCTCCTGGCGCTCTTGTTGTCCACGGCCGCGTGCGGCACCACCGAGATGTGGCCCGGAGACGCGGACCAGGGCGACGCCATCCCGGACCCGGTCAACGAGCCGCGAAACGACGCGCTCGACGCGCCCGACGTGGAGGCCCTCGACACGGTCACCCCCGACGTGGACCTGGACGGGTACGAGGTGCCGGATCTGCCCGCGGGCGCGTGCGGCTCCATCTGCGCGTTCATGCTGGGGTGCGACGCCACGGGCGAAAACTGCCTCGTCTTCTGCGAGCGGGCCAACGAGTGGGTCCGCGCCTGCCTGCTCGCGGCCATGGAGGCCGGCGACTGCTCGGCGCTCGACCTGTGCTACACGGACATCCCCCCGCCGCCCGAGTGCGACCCCATCTGCGAGTTCGTGCAGGGCTGCACGTTCATCCTGCCCGTGGACATCTGCGAGGACGGGTGCACGCTCATGTCCACGGACGTTCACGACTGCGCCCTCGCTGCCATGGAGGCGGACGACTGCCAGGGCGTGCTCGACTGCATGCTCTACCCGGGCGGCACCGAGGAGCAGTGCGACTCGGTGTGCGAGTTCGCCCTCACCGAGTGCGGCCTCGACCTGGGCATCAGCCCGGAGCTGTGCTCGCTGGGCTGCCAGTCGGGCATGCTCATCGAGGAGGGGCTCCTCGACTGCCTCGGCTACGGATCCATGCTCCGCTCCTGCATCGCGCTGGCCGGCTGCGCGGCCCTCTACGGCTACACCATGCCGGGGTCCTGACCCCGCCCGCCGACGACCCAGGCTATTGCCACCTCGACCACGCCGAGATCATCGCCGGCCTTCCCTGTACCCAAACCGTTCGCCCCTTCGAATCGACATGTATGGCTATATTGGAGTCCGATACAATCTGGCCTTGGCCAGAATGGAGCGTGCGACAAAATGGCCATGTGCGGTACATCCAGCACCGGGTCGTCGAGGATCCGTGATCCCGCTACATGCAGATCGTGAAGGGGATGTCCGTGCCGGCGGGCGTGCACCCGTGCGGGTCGTGCGGGTCGAAGGCCACGGATGCCGGCGACACGCAGGACGTGCCGTCGGCCTCGCAGTCGCCGTTCGAGACGCACAGCCGCCGGCAGGTACCCTGTTCGTCGCCGGTCGCGCGCAGACAGACGTGCCCCGGGCTGCACCAGGGCGGGTCCGGGATGATCCACGCCTCGTCGCAGGCCTCTCCCGCAAAAAGCGTCCCCGTGACCCCGGCGCTGCAGCCCTCGTACAGGGTGCAGGCGCCCACGTCGAGCATCCAGCGGCACCAGTCGGCGCCGCAGCCGCACTGCTCGATGGCGTTGCACTCGCCGCCGCCCGTCAGCGGCACGCACGAGACGCCGTCCGTGCCGGCGTCGTCACCCGACCCGTTGCCGTCGCACCCGACCGCGACGAAGGCCACGACGAGCGCGGCTTGCGAACCGGCCACGCCTCGCATCATGGCCCCATCATATCGGTGCGCCGCGATTGCGACAAGGAGCGATCCGCTTGCAGCGCGCCGCGGATGACATGAAGGCCCTTCTCGCGGCGATGAAGGAGCGAGGACGATGCCAGGAAAACCCCTTTTCGGCCCGCGAGAGGATTGACAGGGGGCCTGTGCGCCCCAGATGTAGGGATCGATGCATCGACGGATGTCACGGGACATCGGGCTGCCACGAGGAGGGGGTCATGACACAGATGGGCATCGTGCAGGCGGCCCGGGAGTGATACGGTCGAGCCAGCCGTCGCAGATCGGCCGTCCGCCGCGAGGAGACCTTCATCCGTTGCTCGTGATCGCATGAACCGACGTCCGACAGCCCTGCTCGCGGCCATCCTGGGGTGCGCCGCCGGGCTCGGGCTTCTGGCAGCTCACGCGAGCAACGCGAAGAGCTACCTGGGCGAGTCGCCCGAGGCGTGCATCAACTGCCACGTGATGACGAGCTACTACGCGGGGTGGGAGCACAGCAGCCATCGCCAGAGCGCCACGTGCAACGACTGCCACGTGCCGCACGAGACGATGACGCGCAAGCTGGCGTTCAAGATGTTCGACGGCGCGAGGCACTCGTTCATGTTCACGTTCCGGCTCGAGCCCCAGGTCATGAAGCTCAACCCGGCGGCCGTGCCCGTGGTGCAGTCGAACTGCGTGCGCTGTCACGAGCACCAGATCATGATCGCGTCGGCGGGAACGCCCTGGTCCGACGTGCGCTGCTGGCACTGCCACAGGGAGACGCCTCACGGCCTGGCGCAGAGCCTGTCGTCGAGCCCGCACGCACGGCGCCCTGCCCTGCCCTCGGCCGGCATGCCGCCTCCCGACGGTAAGAAACGAGGAGAAGACGAGCCATGACGGACAGCGAACGATCCACGAAAAAGAGCGGCCGGCCATGGCTCTTCTGGGCGGTCTTCGCCGGAGCGCTCGTCGCGACCTTCCTTCTCGGCATGCTCGTGGTCAGCATCATGGAGAGGCGGTGGGAGACGGCCCGCCCGCAGCTCGTGGTGACCCAGGTCGGTGAGTGGGAGACGGACAACGCGGTGTGGGGCAGAAACTACCCGCGCGAGTACGAGACGTTCCTGGCAACGCGCATCGAGGACACGCGCACGGCCTTCGGCGGCTCGGCCCAGCGCGACTACCTCGAACAGGACCCCCGCCAGGTCGTCCTGTTCGCGGGCTACGGGTTCTCGAAAGACTACAAGCAGGCGCGCGGCCACGCATGGTCGGTCGAGGACGTGAAGAGCACCCAGAGGACCACCCTGCCGGACAATACGGACACGGGCATGCCCGGGACCTGCTGGACGTGCAAGAGCCCGGACGTGCCCAGGCTCATGAACGAGCGCGGCATCGAGGCCTTCTACAACGACACGTGGGTGGGCCTGAAGGACGACGTCGTGCACCCCATCGGGTGTCTGGACTGCCACGACCCCGCCACCATGGACCTGCGCGTGAGCAGGCCCGCGCTCAGGGAGGCCTTCGCACGGCAGGGCAAGGACATCGACGACGCGAGCCACCAGGAGATGCGCTCACTGGTGTGCGCCCAGTGCCACGTGGAGTACTACTTCGCGAACAACCCCGGCGAGAACGCCCAGGGGGACGAGACCTTCGGCCACAAGGGCAAGTACCTCGTGTTCCCCTGGGACCGGGGAAAGAGCGCCGAAGAGATCGCGGAGTACTTCGCCGAGAGGCCGGAGTTCTTCGACTGGGTCCACCCCGTGAGCCGCACCCGCATGATCAAGATGCAGCACCCGGACTGGGAGGTCTACAGCACGGGCATCCACGCCTTCAGGCAGGTGAGCTGCGCGGACTGCCACATGCCCTACCGCACCGAGGGCGGGGTCAAGTTCACGAACCACCACATCACAAGCCCGCTTCTCGACGTCTCGTCGTCGTGCGGCGTGTGCCACCGCTGGAGCGAAAAGGACGTGACGTCGCGCGTCACGGGCATGCAGACCAACCAGGCCGAGCTCAAGGCCCGCGTCGAGGACGCGATCGTGTACGCGCACTTCGACGTGGCGGCCTGCATGCAGGCCGGCGCCACGGACGAGGAGCTCGGCCCGCTCAGGGACCTCTTGTGGCGCGCGCAGCTCAGGTGGGACTACGTGAGCGCCCACAACGGCATGGGATTCCACAGCCCGCAGGAGTGCGTGAGGACCCTCGCGCAGGCCATCGACCTGGCGCAGGAAGCGCGCATCGGCGCGGCGCGGATCCTCGCCGGCCACGGCCACATCCTGCCTGTCGTGTACCCGGACATCGGCACGCGCGAGAAGGCCCTGGCCGTGATCGTGGCCTTCGAGAAGGCCGCAGCGGATCCTTCGGTGGCGCCCCCCGTGCTCCTCGCCCCGGCACAGGTCATAGAGCCCGACGCGGCCGACCAGGACGCCTCGACCGTGGACGACGCGATGTGACCAAGGGGGCCGACAGCGCCCCCACCCCGGTGCCGGGCAGGACCGTGATCGCGACTGGCGCCGCGGCGTTCGCGCTCACCGCGATCATCCTGGCTTTCGTGCAGGCGCGCGTGCCGTTCGATGCGCTCATCACCGAGAGGCTCTTTCCCGGCGGCGGATGGATCCTCGTGGCCGTCCTGCCCGCCTGGGCGGCCTGGCTCTCGGGCACCATGCTCGACCCCGGCCGACAGGCCGCGTGGCGCAGGCGCGCGTGGCTTGTCTTCTCCGTCGCGTTCTTCGCGCAGCTCGGGCTGGGCCTGGCCGGTCTCGATCGGTTCCTCATGACGGGCGAGCTGCATTTGCCCGTGCCTGCCCTGATCCTGGCCGGCCCCCTCTACAGGGGGCAAGGGCTCTTCATGCCCATCCTGTTCGTCTCCACGGTCGTCCTTGTGGGGCCGGCGTGGTGCTCGCACCTGTGCTACGTCGGCGCGTGGGACGCCACGGCGGCGAGCCGCATGCGCAAGGCAACGTCCTTGCCGCGCTGGGCGTGGTGGGCCAGGGCGGGCATCCTCGCGGCCGTGATCGTCACGGCCGTGACGCTCAACATGGCGCAGGCGAGCGCAGAAGTGGCCGGGGCCATCGCCCTGGGCTTCGGCCTCTTCGGCGTGGCCGTGATCCTCGTCGCGAGCCGGCGGATGGGCGTGATGGTCCACTGCCTCGTGGTCTGCCCGGTCGGGCTGGTGGCCGACGCGCTGGGAAAGATCTCGCCCTGGCGCATCCGCATCGGCGAGGGGTGCACGAGGTGCGGCGCGTGCACGACGATCTGCCGGTACGACGCGCTACGCCCCGTCCACATCGAAGAAAAGAAGCCCGGCATCGGCTGCACCCTGTGCGGCGATTGCGTGGGCGCCTGCAAGCACGACGCCATCGGCTACAGGCTGCTCGGGCTCGCGCCCGACGTGGCGCGCGCCGCGTTCATCGCGCTCGTCACGAGCCTGCACGCGTCCTTTCTGGGCATCGCCCGGATATGAAGAGAGAGGCCACACCTGCCAGGATACCTGTCAATCCATGACCGTAGGGAACGTCAGTTTAACTCGACGGGGAAGGTTCTATCGAGTGCAATCGGGATGGATGGTGTAGTATAGAGCGTGTACCACGGCCGGTGGATAGGGCTGGTCAGGTCAGCTTCGGAGTCACTACTCGCCTGGCATGGGGAAGGCCTGGCCATCCGCTTCCCTGGCGATCTTGGTCAGACCTCGTGTGTATCTGACGCTGGTATAGTCGAGAGCATCGATGCCCGGTTCGAAGTCGCTGTCGGATGCATCCAGACAGAGGCGAGAATACCACGGCGCATCGTAACCTGCATGTACCGCAGGTCCGAGAAACAAGTGTCCTCCGCTGCTGAGAAACACGCCCGAGCCAGACGAACCGTGACAGCCGAAGAGATCGGTCTGTACGTATGTGCTAGTAGCCCCTCCCACGATTTTATGGGGTATCTTCACTCCATCGATGAGCCATGACTTGGGCCTCAGGGGCAAAAGCTGATTCTTGTCGCCTCCGAAGTAGTGGTAGTTGTACTGGGCCCAACCGCTACCTGTGTAATAACCATAGTGACGCCACTCCAAGTAGTCGGGATCGCTCGAGCCAGGATCCTGGATGGGCAAGTCGTGTACATCGTGGAACCAGTGGTTGCACAGGGGCGCTCCGACAG
>JBFYZU010000071.1:0-32288 GCA_041309365.1 Myxococcota bacterium | reverse complement strand
GTCATCGTGAGTGACAAGGAGCTCTAGTGCATCCGGTCCTCTTCGATCTGGGTTTCGATCTGGGTGGTATTCCCGTCCGCTTCTACACGTACGGCCTGTGCATGGCCATCGGCTTCGTGATGGGTGTGGCCGTGTTCGTCAACAAGGCGCGCCACATCCACGACCACCTGGACCTGTTGCTGCTTGCCATATTCACCTTCGGGGGGGGGGTCATCGGCGCAAAGCTGTTGTTCGTCCTCGTCAACCTGCGATACTACGTTGCGCTTCCTGGAGTGTCCTGTGCCGGCTGTACCGTGCCGCCCTTTTCCGAGTACCTCATGAGCGGCATGGTCTGGTACGGCGGAGTGCTGTTCGCCATTCCTTCCGCCCTGGTGTTCGCCCGCGTGCGAAAGATGCGCTTTCTCTCCCTGGCCGACGCGGCTGCCCCCGCTCTCAGCCTGGGCCACCTCTGGGGCCGTGTCGGATGCTTCTTCGCCGGCTGCTGCTACGGGCGACCCACGGATCTTCCCTGGGCAGTGCGTTTTCCTCCAGCTTCCGTGGCCCACATGGAGATGGTGGATGCCCGTATCATCGACCGAGGGGTCGCCACGACGATGGGGTTGCACCCGACTCAGTTGTACGAAGCAGTGGCCGAGCTTTTCATACTGATCTCGATCATCGTGTTCTCGCGGCACCAGCGCTTCAAGGGACAGACGGCGGGCCTGTACTTGACCTGCTACGGGATCTTCAGGTTCGTCGTGGAGTTTGCCCGTGCGGACATGACTCGCGGAGCGGCCGCAGGGCTGTCGACCAGTCAGTGGATATCGCTCGGTCTGGTTCTGGTGGGCGCAGCCCTGTTCATCCGGGTATGGGTCCTGGGTGGAAGGAAACCCGGCGAGATCACCTGGGTGTGAACCTCGTGACCCACATGTGCCTCTCGTCGCTGAACGTCCCGACGACGAAGACGATGATCGGATTGCCCGATGCGTCGTAAAACACCGATGTCTCCTCGATGTTCTCCTCGGCGTGCGAGACGGTGCTCATTTCAGTCACCTTGCCCGATTCGTCGATGACCAGGCAGAGGGCCTCGTCAATGCCGTCCGTCTGATCTTTTTGCACCCGGCACATGGAGATCGGAGGCTGGTCAGGGTCGCTGGAGACGAAGCTCGATGCCTCTTTCTCCTCGAAGCCTCTCTCGAACTCGTCGACCATCATCGGGGCCAGTGTCTCCTCCCCGTTCCAGTCGTAGCGGGCCAGCATCTGGTGCGTGTCACCATCGTCGTCCTGCTCCACCCAGACCAGTGCCACGCCGCCCTTCACGGGCAAGAGCACCCGCTGGCGGATCATCACCCCCCTGTCGAAGATGGTGATCTCCTTCTTTTCGACCTTGCCCGAGTCGTCGAGCACGGTGAGCTTCTGCACGTGATTCATGGGCAGCGTTGGACGAGTCCACGTGAGGATGCAGCGGCCCGGCTTGCAGGCAATCGATGGCTGGTGGACATGCTGGACGGGGTTGATGACCACTTCGGGAACGAGTGCGCCGCCGTCCATGCCCATGACCATCATCCTCTGTGACATGTCGACACCCTTCATGTGGTTCCATGCCAGAACCACCCTGTCCCCGGCCGGCGATGCCGTGTAGCAAGGCTCGATCTCGTCCATCACCATCGTGTTCTGGATCCGGCTCGACTGGACCTCGCCCACTGTCCCATTCTCGCCCACCACGACCCGGTGAATCATGGCGCCCGGGCTGGAGCTGAACGGATTCAATCCTTGCTGCCAGATCACCAGCATAGCGCCGCCGTCTCCAGGAAAGCAGGAAGGCCAGCTCGAGGATCTACCCTCTGGAGAGACGCTCACGGGGTCACCCACGGGGTAGAGATCCGCTCCGATCCTCCGAAGCATGACTCGCAGGTGAGCGCCCTTATCGACCACGTACACCACCGAGCAGTTCTTCGCGCTGCAGCACAGCCGCGGCGAAAAGCCCGTTCCGAGATCTATACCGAACTGCGATCCATGTCTGGCCGGGTCCAGCGGGGGCTCTTTTTCGCCACTGCGCTGAAAAGCTCCATCATCCGGGATGAAGGCCGATGCCTGCTGGTCGTCGTTCGCCGTCATGCGGCTGACGACCATGACGACGACCGATGCGACCACGACGAGGATCGCCGCCCCCGCGAAGAGAGCGCCCAGGCCGACGATGCCCGCGAGCAGCGTCCTCGACGCCAGATGGCCCGCGCCCTGCACGTGGGACGGTATGCCGGACATGGCGACTGGAGGTGGCGTCCTGATGGTCGACATCCCGTTCCTCGATCCGTACGCTGTGGGCAGCGGCGTCGAGACTGGCATGCCTGGTAAAGCCGACACCACGCTGGCCATCTGGGCCTGCACGCCGAGACGGGATCCCGCCATTCCCAGATCTGCGGCCATCTCCGACAGGCTCTGGTACCTCTGGCCAGGATCGCGGGCGATGGCCCGGAGGATGACCTGCTGGACCGATTCCGGGATGTCGGGTCTGAGCAGGCGGGGAGGCTTCGGGTCCTCGGTGGATATCGAGACCAGTATGCTCTGCACGCTGGGGCCGTCATAGGCGGGCTTTCCAGTGAGCATCTCGTAGAGGATCACGCCGGCCGCGTATACGTCCGACCTGTGGTCCACCTTCGAGTCGCCGCGTACCTGCTCGGGGGACATGTAGTGGGGCGTCCCCAGAAGTGCGCCCGTTCCCGTGAGCTTGCGATCTGCGCCCTTGATCTTGCTCAGGCCGAAGTCCAGAAGCTTGATCATGGGGAAGCGTCCCTGCCGGTAGACCAGAAAGATGTTCTCCGGCTTGAGATCCCTGTGCACGATCCCCTTGTCGTGTGCCGCCCCGAGCGCATCCAGCACCTGCAGCACGAGCAAGATGGCCTCCTCGGTCCTCAGTGCCCGCTCCCGTGTGAGCTTGGCGCGCAGGTCCTCTCCCGCGAGTAGCTCCATCGCGATGAAGGGAGCGCCCTGGTCGAGGTACCCCAGGTCGATGACCTGGATGATGCCCGGGTGTCCGATGTTGCTGGCCGCACGAGCCTCACGCTGGAACCGCTCCAGAAGCTCGGTGTCCATGGCCAAGGGACCGATGAGCACCTTGATGGCCACTTCCCTGTCCAGCGAGAGCTGACGGGCCCTGTACACAGCGCCCATCCCACCTTTGCCCACCAACGCTTCGACCCTGTAGTTGCCACCGATGACCTTGCCGATCAGTGCCAGCAGTGGATCCCCCTGCATCGATGCCGTGTCCAGCATCAGCCTCGCCCCGCACTGGTCGCACACCTGAGCCTTATCGTCGTAGTGTGACGAGCAGTTGGGACAGACTCTCATCTGGCCTCGGGATCCGTGGCCACGTGGGCCATCACCTTGGCATCGCCCAGCACGTTGGGGATGATGACGTACTCGTCGTAGCCGTGCATGGTCTCATCCATGCGGGCCCAGACGACGGCGGGAATGCCGGCCTTGCGAAGGTAGGCGGCCACGGTCCCTCCCCCGATCCCCATGGGTCTCGCTTCCACCCCGTAGACCCTGCTCACGGCCCTGGTGAGCATGCCCACCACGGGGCTGTCCACCGGTGTGGGCGGAGCGGCCTGTGCCTCCATGGGGTGTTCCATCTCGATGATCACCGACTGGATCTTCTGCACCTGATCGCACATCTCACGCATCCTGCGCTTCACGTCAGCCACGTCGACTTCTGGCAGGATCCTGGCATCCACGTAAAAGACGTCCTCGCCGGGGATGGTGTTGATGTTCTGGACATTGGCCTCCCTCTTGGTGGCCGCGAACGTGGAGATGGGGGGATCGAACACGTCGTTGGACTGTGGAAACTCACCGTGCAGCCCGTCGAGCAGCACCGTGAGATGCGCCGCGGCCACGCACGCGTTAACGCCGCGTTCGGGCGTGGAGGCGTGGGTCATCTTGCCCAGCACCCTGAACCGTGTCCACACGATGGACTTCTCCGCCACCTCGATCATGCTGCCGTCGGGCAGACCGCCGTCCGGTACGATGACCAGATCGTGTGGCGAGAGGGGGTTATTCGACTGCAGCACGTGCTGGATCCCGTGGGTGCTGCCCACTTCCTCGTCCGCGACGAAAAGCAGCCCGACGTTCCAGTATGGAGTGACACCCGACTCCAGCAGCGCCTTCGCGAGCACCATGGACGACACCATCCCTTGCTGGTTGTCCTCGACTCCCCTTCCGTAGATGCGGTCGCCATCCAGCCGGGCCTTCCAGGGAGGGGAGGACCACTTGGCCTCGTCTCCGGCTGGCACGACGTCCATGTGGCTCATGACCCACAATGTCCGGCTCGGGTCCTTGCCCGGAATCCTGGCGATCACGTTCGGCCTCTTGCCACCCTCCGCCCCGGGGTCGTCCGAGTCGAGCCTGGTCACATGCGAGAGCCCGATCTTCGCGAAATACTGCAGCACGTATGCGGCCTTGAGCCCCTCGCCCTTGCCTCCGCTCACCGGGCTGATGGCGGGGATGGCGGTGAGGTCCGTCTCGAGCTCCACCACCAGATCCCTCATGGCGTCTATCTTCTGTGCGACCTTCTCGAAATCAGAGTTCATTATCTACCTCCCGGAAGCATAATCATCGCACCAACAGAGCTCAATAATCAACCTCTCCCTTCCTTGTGAAAGACCGTGGAGTGAATGTAGTATGAAGACAGCCCCACAGAACGGAGCGAGGGAGGTGACCATGTGCGGGATCGTGGGATACGCTGGATCGAAGAAGGCCGACAGGATCCTGATCGAGGGTCTCAAGCGCCTCGAGTACAGGGGCTACGATTCGGCCGGTGTCGCCGTCCTCGACGGTGGCCTCTCGGTGGTTCGCTGCAAGGGCAAGCTCTCGGCACTGGAGGCTCGGCTCGGGGAAGCCGGCCTGTCGGGTTCGGTGGGGGTGGGACACACCCGCTGGGCCACCCATGGCCGGCCCAGTGACGAGAACGCCCATCCTCACACGACGGGCCGCGTGGCCGTCGTGCACAACGGGATCCTCGAAAACTACCGGGACCTCAAACACGCCTGCATCGAGCGAGGTCGCACGTTCCACTCCGAAACCGACACGGAAGTCCTTGCCCACATGATCCACCTGGCTTTGGAAGACGGGATGGATCTTCTCGCAGCCGTCCGCGATGCCCTCTCGCGCGTCGTCGGCTCCTACGCCGTGGGAGTCGTGTGCAAGGACGAGCCCGACCGCATCATCTTCGCGAAGAATGCCTCGCCTCTGGTGCTAGGCCTCGGCGACGGTGAGAATTTCGCCGCCTCGGACATCCCCGCCATCCTGCCCTACACCAAGCGCATGATCTTCATGGACGAGGGCGAGGTGGCCCTCTTGACCTCGACCGGCATCAGGCTCATGACCCTCGATGGCCGGCCCGTGGACAGAGCCCCGAAGACCATCGCGTGGTCCGTGGTGCAGGCCGAAAAGGCCGGCTACAAGCACTTCATGCTCAAGGAGATCTTCGAGCAGCCACGCGCCATCGAGGACACCATCCGTGGTCGTTACGACATCGAGTCCTCGAAGATCCGGCTAGATGCCCTAGGTATCCCCCCCGATCTTGTCGGTGGAGCTCGCAGGATCCTGCTGCTCGCCTGTGGTACGTCATTCCACGCGGCTGTCTATGGACGCTACCTCATCGAGCGGCTGGCACGCATCCCGGCCCAGGCAGAGCTGGCCTCGGAGTTTCGAAACCGCGATCCGGTCCTGTCTTCCGACGATCTGGTGGTCGCCATCTCCCAGTCCGGGGAGACCATCGATACGCTGGAGGCCGTGAAAGTGGCCAAGGCCAGAGGCGCCCGCATCGTGTCGGTCTGCAATGTCCTGGACTCGGCCATACCCCGCACCTCGGACGCCGTTATCTACACGCATGCGGGCCCCGAAATAGGCGTGGCCTCCACGAAGTGCTACACAGCACAGCTCGTCGCGCTGTTCTTGCTCGCCATGGCAGCTGCCCAGGAGCGCGGAGCATCGGTCGCTCTTCGCAAGGACCTGCTCGCCGAGCTCGTCCAGCTCCCCCTGAAGATCAAGAAAGTGCTCGACATGGACGCCGGCCTTCAGAAGATCGCCCGGCGTTTCCACGAGCACGCGGATTTCCTCTACCTGGGCCGAGGCCTGGGTTTCCCCACGGCGATGGAAGGAGCACTGAAGCTCAAGGAGATCTCGTACATCCACGCAGAGGCTTACGCTGCCGGCGAGATGAAGCATGGCCCAATAGCCCTCATCGACCGCCTGATGCCCGTTGTGGTCCTCATGCCCGAGGACGAGCAGTACGACAAGATCAAAGGCAACCTCGAGGAGGTCAAGGCCCGCGAGGGCATCGTCATCGCCGTGACCTCGGAAGGCTGGGGCAATGAGGTACGGTCACTGTGCGACGAGGTCATCACCGTCCCGCGCACGGTTCCCGATCTTCTCCCCTTGCTCACCGTCGTGCCGCTTCAGCTCATCGCCTACCACATCGCCGATCTCAAGGGGACCGACGTGGATCAACCTCGCAACCTTGCCAAGACCGTTACGGTCGAATGACCGGTCGTCCCGGTCGACGGCGCTTACATCTCACGGCAACACATATCCCAGTGGTGGATTTCCGGGGCTCATGTGAGCTTGACGATGACGGCTCCAGCGATGAGCAGTGCCACTCCTGCCAGGCGGGCCGGGGTGGCAGGGTGGGCAGGGACGCCGAGAAGGGCGAAATGGTCGATCGCGACGGCGACGATGAGCTGGGCGGCGATGGCGAGAGTCAGGGTGAGGCCCGCGCCCAGACGTGGAAACAGCGACATGGCGAGAAAGATGACCAGGAAGCCCAGCACGCCACCCATGTACTCGTACCAGGGACCCTGGAGCATGTGTCCGGGTGCGAGGTTCGCAGGCTTCGAGGTGACCACGAGGACGATGATCGTGCCCAGTGCCACGACGAGGGTATTGACGAGCAGGGTCTGCCCGACTCCGATGCGCGAGGACAGAGAGGAGTTGACGGCGCCCTGGAAGGCCACGCTGGAGCCGAGGACCAGGGCCAGGATCATCCAAATGGCGGTCATTGTCTAACCTCTTTCGATCGCCGTGAGAAGGCGATGTACCAGCACCCCCACTGCATGGCGTCGGTAGCTTGCGGTGGAGCGTACGTCATCTATGGGATGGACCTCGGCCATGGCGATACGGGATGCCTCGTCGCAGAGGTCGATGGTGAGAGTGCGGCCGATCAGCGCCGACTCCGTGCCGTGCAGCCTGAGGGGGATAGGTGCGATGCTTCCTGCGGCCAGCCGGATGGATTCGATGACACGGCCGCGGCCCAGGAGGGCCGTACCGGCAATGGAGACCTTCGCGATGGACTGGGCCTTTCTCGTTCCGAGCTTGAAAAAGAAGGACCGGGCATGTGCGGGCAGGAGGGGAATGCGAACCTCCGAGATGATCTCCCCGGGTTGCAGATCGACTTTCGAATAGGAAAGGAAGAACTCGTGCAATGGCAGGATCCGGACGCTGGATGCAGACGAGAGGACGAGAGAGGTCTCGTGGGCCAGAAGCGGCGGTGGCAGGTCGGCTGCCGGGCTCGCGTTGGCGATGTTGCCTCCCATTGTTCCCATGTTTCGTATGGCCGGCGCACCTATGGACAGGGCCGCTGCGGACAGCGCGGGGACATGGGCGGTGACGAAGGCAGAGGTAGCGAGAAGATGGTGGGTGAGGAGAGCGCCAAGGTAAAGCACGTCATCTTCGACCGAGATGCGACGCAGGCACGGGATGTGCGTGAGGATGACGAGGTGGTCGGGCCTGGTCCTGCCCGCGTGCCAGCGGGGCAGAAGGTCTGTCGTTCCTGCAGCCGGGATCGCGCCTGGCAGTGAGGCGAGAAGCTCCAGGGCCTCTGGAAGGTCGTGCGGTGTGTGGACCCTCATCCGTGCTCCCTGGAGGCGGCCTGGATGGCCTCCACTATCATGGCGTATCCCGTGCAGCGGCAGAGGTTGCCCGAGAGTGCCTGGACGATCCTCTCCGAAGTAGGATCCGGGTCCTCGGTGAGTAAGGCGTGGGCGGCGAGCAGCATCCCCGGAGTGCAATAACCGCACTGCACGGCGTGACACGCCAAAAATGCGCGCTGCAGCCTTGCGCCAAGGGCATCGTTGGACAGGCCCTCCACGGTGAGGATGCGAGTGCCGTCGACAAGAGACTCCGCGAGAGTCAGGCAGGCCAAAACGAGCGTGCCGTCCACGATGACGCTGCAGGACCCGCACTCGCCCTCGCCGCAACCTTCCTTGGTCCCGGTCAGGTTCAGGCGGTCGCGCAGGACGTCGATGAGCCTGAGGCCGGGCTCGATGTCCACTGTCTCGGTGCGACCGTTGACGACCATGGTACGGCGGATCATCGGGCTCGCTCCACGAGAGCCATGAGTGACTCCGGGGTGAGGGGGATCGACGTGGGAGACAGGCCCATGGCATGGCGCACGGCGTTGCGCAGGGCCGGGGCCACTGCATTCATGGGTAGCTCACCCAGGCCCTTGGCACCCGAAGGGCCTTGCGACCAGGGCATCTCGATGATCTCGAGGTCCATGGGTGGTGCATCCGCGCACGTGGGCACGATGTAGGTCTGCAGGCGATCCTGGGCATAGCGGCCGTCCGAAACGGTTATGTTCTCGCTCAATGCCCAGCCCAGAGCCTGCAGCGAGCCGCCCTCGAGTTGGCCGCGGGCGGCGAGCGGATTCACGGCCTTGCCCACCTCGTAGGCGAGCCACAAGCGGTCGGGCGTGACCACGAAAGTGTCCATGTCAACGGTGACCTTCGCGACGGCAGCACCCCAGGAGTAGACCGGGTAGGCCGTGCCTCGGTACGAGGTCTCGTCCCACTTCTGGTCATTTGGCACCTGATGCTGCACTTCGGCTTCGAGGGGAGCCACCCTGCGCGAGGCCTCGACCCATGTCAGGCGCTGCCCGGAGGGCAGGAGCACATGCTCCTTGTCGCGCTGGCCGCCGATGCGTGCGAGAAGGCTGGCTTCCAGGTCCCTGGAAGCTCGTTCAACCAGGCGACCCACGATCATGGTGGAGCGCGAGGCCACCGTGGGCCCGGAGTCGGGCACGAGGGACGTGTCGGGGAGTTCGAAGCGAACCAGCGTGGGTGGGACAAGAAGGGTGGAGCACACGATCTGGGTGAAAGTAGTCAGGAGGCCCTGACCCATCTCCGTTGTGGAGACAAGGACGTCGACGACGCCGTCGGGGGTCAACTTCAGCCTGGCCCGGGATCCCAGCCGGCGCTCGCCGTTGCCCGTGAACCCGGCGCCGTGCATGCAGCAGGCGAGGCCGATGCCCGTGCGCACAGGGGATGATCCGGTGACGGTGCGCATCTCGTGGTAGCCGGATCGGAGAAGGACGCTCTCGAGACAGGCTCGTGCGCCTACGCTCTCGCCCATGACCTGTCCGGTGGCCATGCGGTCTCCGGTGGCGAGAAGATTCGTGGAGCGGACGATGGCAGGGGAGAGACAGAGGCGATGGGCGATCTCGTCCATCTGCGACTCGATGGCGAACTGCGACTGCGGTGCGCCGAACCCCCGGAATGCGCCGCTCGGCGGCATGTTCGAGCGGACGGCCACCGCACGGAAGCTGACGTTGGGGCACATGTAGGGGCCGCAGGCGTGGAGAAGCGCCCTGGAGAGGACCACGGGAGAGAGAGTCACGTAGGCGCCCGCGTCCAGCACCAAAAGCCCGTCGATGGCCTCGAGCCTGCCGTGGCGCGTGCATCCGGTTGTGAGCCGGGTCCAGGACGCGTGTCTCTTGGTCGTGAAGGCCATGTCCTCTGTCCTGTCCAGTACGAGCCTCACTGGATGGCCGCAGGCTCGGGCCAGGAGAGCGGCGTGGCAGGCCATGGTGCTGGGGTAGTCCTCCTTGCCCCCGAAAGCGCCTCCCGTGGGCGCCTGCTGGACGATGACGCGCTCTTCGGGCAAGGCCATCACCCTGGCAACGGCAGGTCGCACGTAGTAGGGGCACTGCATGGAGCCGAGAATTCGAATACCGTTTCCATCCACGAACGCGATCATCGTCTGGGGCTCGATGTAGACGTGCTCCTGGAGTCCTGTCATGTAGGTGCCCTCGATCGTGAGGTCACTCCCTGCGAGTGCTGCCTCTACGTCCCCATCCTCGATGCGGATGTCCGAGAACAAGGTCAACGACGGGTCCGATGCAAGGACGCGAATTGCCAGGGCTTCGATGCCCCACACGGCGGGCTCCGGATCCACGTGCACCCGGATGCGCGCGGCGATCTCCCTGGCCTGCCGTGCCGATGGGGCTGCGACCAGGGCCACGGGTTCGCCAAGGTAAGAGACCCGGTCCCTGGCCAAACAGGGCATGTCTGGCTCGATCACGGCGATGACGTTGTCCCCCGGGATGTGATCGGCCGTGACGATCACTGCCGGCGCTATCTCGAGGGCCGGGGGAAGGTCGAGGCGGCTGATCCTGCCGCAGGGTTCAAGGGAGCGTGCCACGGCGGCATGCCACAGGCCCTGCACGGACAGATCCGCCGCGAAGCGGGTCCTTCCGGTGACCTTGTCCTCGCCATCCACCCGGATAGGGCTCTCTCCGACTCGCATGATGAATCGACTCTATGCGTCCGGGAAAGCGAGATCAATCCACCCGTCGTCGATGTCTTGAGAAAACGGGCTAAGCAGTCTATAGGAGTCGTGACCTTCGATGCGCGACGGGATGTGATGGCAATATCCCGGAAGGACAAGACGCGCGACGTGAAGACATGTTGGTCTTGAAACGGAGAACACGATGAGCGAGAAGCAGAGTTACGCGCTCACGCGCGGCGTCAAGGCCGCGGGCTGAGCGAGCAAGCTCCCTCCAGGGGACCTGGAGGCAGTCCTCTCGAGGCTTCCGGTCGTGTCCCATCCAGATCTGCTGGTGGGCCGGGAGACCTCGGACGACGCGGGTGTCGTCCGCGTGAGGGAGGATCTCGCCCTGATCCAGACCCTGGACTTCTTCACGCCCATCGTGGACGACCCCAGGATGTTCGGCCGCATCGCAGCGGCCAATGCCCTGAGCGACGTGTACGCCATGGGTGGCCGGCCTCTCACGGCGATGAACATAGTTGGCTTTCCCATAAAGGAGCTGCCCCTCGTCGTGCTGGAGGAAATCCTGCTCGGTGGTATGGAGAAGGTGCACGAGGCGGGTGCGCTTCTCGTGGGTGGACACAGCATAGAGGACCCGGAGCTGAAGTACGGGCTGAGCGTCACCGGAGTCGCCCATCCCGACAGGATTTTGCGAAACAGCACCGCCAGGGTAGGTGACGTGTTGCTCTTGACCAAGCCTCTCGGGACCGGGATCCTTGCAACAGCGGGAAAGGCCGGGCTATGCCCCCAGGACGTGCTGGACACGGCCGTGCACTGGATGGAGATCCTCAACAGGGACGCCTCCGAAGCCGCCCTGGCCGTGGGTGTCAGCGCCATGACGGACGTGACGGGTTTCGGGTTGCTCGGCCACGCGCTGGAGATGGCTGTGGGCTCGGGCGTCACCATCGAGATCCGGGCTCGTGACGTGCCTCTCATCGAGGGCGTGATCGTGCTTGCAACGAGCGGCATGATCCCAGGTGGGACGTTCGCCAACCGCAAGTGGTGCGAGAAGGCCGTCATGGTGAGCGATGAGGTGGAACCCGTCGCGATCGACGTTCTCGCCGATGCCCAGACCTCTGGCGGGCTTCTCATAGCGGTGCCGGCCAGCAAGGCCGCGAAGCTGCACGATGAGCTCGAGGCCCGCCATGCGCCGCACCACGAGGTCGGCCGTATCACGGAGGCGTCGGAAGGTCGGATCGTGCTTCTTCCGTGAACCCGCTGGACGCGGGCTCGTTTCATGCATATCTTCGAGCAATATGGGGCAGGGGCCCGATGGTTCAAGGAGATGGACATGACGAAGGACGGAGACGAGGGCATCAAGATCGTCGATCGGAGGCGTTTCACCGACGACGGCGTCGAGCGGGAAAGCGACGACGGAGAGGCCTCCTCGAGAGAACGGCCCGTTGACGCGGGCCCGACCGAGGAACCTTCGCCACCCGTGGATGGTGGCGGGGAGCCCATGCCCGAGGTGGACTTCGTGACGTTCATCCTCTCCTTGAGCCAGACGGCCGTGCTGAGTCTGGGCCTTGGTCCACAGCCGGGAGGCGGGAAACAGCCTCCGCGCGATCTGCAGGCGGCACGATGGACCATTGATGCTCTCGAGATGCTGCATTCGAAGACCCAGGGCAACCTCACCGGCGAGGAGGAGAGGATCTTCGAGAGGATCCTGACGGAGCTCAGAATGGCCTATGTGCAGATCTCCGGCCAGGCAGGCAGGAGCCGGTCGTGATGCACGTTACGAGGGCCTCGACGATGACCGTCAGCGCATTCTTGATAGGAGCCTTTGGCTGCAGCACGGGATGGGACTACGACGACCATTCTCCACCTTTGCCTTCCCCTACCCTGGACGGTCATGCGACCGCCGCTCCCGTGGCGGTGCAGGATCTTTCGGCTTGCGATCGGTGTGCGCCCATGTCCTTTGCCGGTACGGTGCAGAAGGCCAAGGATGCGGTTGTCAACATCTCGACGACCCAGGTGGTGGCCGGTGGGCTCGGTTTCCCGTTCGACCTGTTCGCCGATCCCTTGAACCAGAAGAAGCAGGTCAGAGAGGGGTTGGGCACGGGTTTCGTGATCGACTCTAAACAGGGGCTCATCGTCACCAACAACCATGTCATCGAGGGGGCGAGCGAGATCATCGTCCAGCTGGCGGACAGGCGGGAGTTTCCAGCAGGCGTCGTGGGGCGCGACAAGCCCGTGGACCTCGCCATCCTCAAGATCCCCGAGCCCGCCTCTGCTCAACTTTCGCTGGGCGACTCGGATACGCTCAGGGTGGGTGACTGGGTCATCGCCATCGGAAACCCCATCGGCCTGTCACACACGGTGACGGCCGGAGTCGTGAGCGCGCTGGGACGGTCCTCCTGGGACATGCGAGGCGAGCTGCCCGGGTATGCGGACTTCATCCAGACCGACGCCTCCATCAACCCCGGCAACTCGGGAGGTCCGCTCCTGGATGTCGAGGGACGCGTGGTGGGGATCAACTCCGCGATCATCCGCGGCAACCAGGGCGTCGACGTGCAGGGCATCGGGTTCGCCATCCCGGTGAACATGCTCAAGACCATCAAGGACGAGCTCATCGCCAAAGGCAGGCTCTCGCGTTCCTGGATGGGCGTGCTTCTGGCTCCCGTCGATAGCACGATCGCCAAGAATCTCGGCATGAGCGCGCCGGAGGGTGCAGTCATCGGTGACATCGTGACGGGCGGCCCGGCCGATGCGGCGGGCCTCGAGCCAAACGACGTGATTCTCGAGTTCGGAGATACGGTGGTCAAGGATGGCAGGCACCTGCCGTGGATCATCTCCATGACCAAGCCGGGAATCCCCGTGAAGCTGAAGATCCTCCGCCAGGGAAAGCCCATCGACGAGGAAGTGGTCCTGGTTCCAATGCCGGAGAGCTACTGAATCAGGCCGAGCCATACCGGTAGGCGAGAAGGGGATCCAGGTGGATGTCCTCCCTGAGAAGGCGTCTGATTCCACCCGGGAACTCGACGAGGATCTTCTCCTTGTGGCACTTTCCCACGACCCGTCCGGCACCGAGGTCGTCCATGAAGAGCACGTCTCCCACCTCGTAGTGCCTCGTGGGGTCGTAATGCAGCCATCCATGCAAGGCGCAGAGAAGGTAGAGAATCCTGGCCTCCACGAGGGGTCCCGTTGCCCCACTGGCCATACTGGCGAGGTCTCCTGCCTCGATGCCCGTGATCGCCTGGATGTTTGCGTACAAGGATACTCCATTTCCAAGAACGCGAAGACCAGCGATTGTCTCGATCAGCTCCGCGACATGTCTCGTGAGCACCACGTCCTTGCCTCCCCACTCGAAGACGATGGGCTCACCCGACCTCATGTCCTTGTACAGTTCGCGAAGAGCCCTCACGACCGCCACCGGAACTGCCCTGCTCCCCCCTTCGTGAAAATGCGCGACGGTGTCCACGTCGAGGTCGAGGTGTTTCGCGAGATGACGATAGAGGACCACAGGAGGTGGATCCTGCATGAATGCGAGGACGCGATCGAACCAGGCCCGCGCCGCCGGTCCGGAGTGCCAGCACAGCCCATCCGTGCCTGCATCCTCACGAGAGCATGTCCCTAGCGGATCCTCGAATGGCTGCTCGCCGCGTTCGAGCTCCTCCTTCAGTTGCAGCATGCAGGCCAGCACCCTGGGATCGGCGCTCTCCAGCCTTCCGAGATGATAGCGCATGATGGTGGTGGGATGCAGGCCCGTTCTCTCTGCCACGACCATGTGCAATCTGTTAGGGACCATGAGTCCCGCCATCTGCATGACCTCGGACATGTGCCTGGAGACCTCGTTGGTTCTGACCCTGTTTTTCATGACGGTCACCTTCCTCGCGAAATAACATGCTCCTTAGGTGGGTCCTGGACTATCGTCGGCAGGCTCAATGATCTGTAGATCTTTTTGCTACAGCCGATTCGTTACCGAGCGGGTGGATCCTGGCCGCCTCGAGGATTATGTTGATCGCCAGGCAAGAGACGAAAGGAACTCGATGGACTGGAAGCAAAGGTTGGTTTCTCCCGAGGATGCACTCTCGCGGATCGAGCCCGGCATGAGCGTCTTTCTGAGCACGGGCGCTGCCGAGCCGGTGACGCTTCTTTCGGCCCTGCTCGGCTCGGACGCCGGAAACCTCAGGGATCTGGAGCTCATACAGATTGTGAGCCTGGGACAGGCACTCTCCTTGAACGAGATGGGCCGGTTCAAGTACAGGCTCAAGACCTTCTTCTCCGGGTGGGTCGCCAGCGAGGCCATCACGGCAGGCAGAGTGGATCTCATTCCGAGCAGGTTCTCCCGCATTCCCCGCCTGATCCGGACAGGGCACGTGGAGATACATGCCGCACTTCTCCAGGTCAGCCCGCCCAACCATGCAGGTTATTGCAGCCTCGGCGTGGCAGTGGACGTGGCACGAGAGGCCATGGAGCGGGCGAGGTACGTGGTGGCAGAGATCAACGAGCAGGTTCCGTGCACGTTCGGTGATACGTTCGTGCACATCGATCAGTTCGATGCCGTCGTTGCGGGGAAGAGCGCTCCTTTCACCATCCCTCGCTGGCCGCTGGAAGAAGCCTTCGACAGGGTTGCAGCCAATGTGGCCAGCGTGATCGCCGACGGGGCTTGCCTGGCGTTCTCCATAGGGCCTTTGTTCGAGGGACTGGCAAAGCACCTGAAAGGGCGCAAGAACCTCGGCATCCACTCTGCCTTCTTCACCGACGCGGTGATGGAACTGGTGGAGTGCGGTGCGATCACGAACAGGCGCAAGGAGATCTTCAGGGGCAAGTCCGTGGCCTCGTACGCCCTGGGGACGCCCGAGCTTCTGAGGTGGCTCGACCGCAATCCGCTCGTGGAGTTCCAGGCGCTGGACAAGACGTGCAGCCCGGTCCAGGCCGGCCGCAACCGTGGGTTCGTGGCCATCCTGCCGGCGCGTCGCGTGGACCTGACGGGCCGCATCGCGCTGCACGCAGGCAAGGGCAACGTGGCAGCGGGTCCGGGCGAGGCGATGGACCTGTTCAATGCGTCCGAGCTCTCGGAAGGCGGACAGACGATCATCGCCCTTCCCGCCCGGAATCGCTCGGGCATGCCCAATATCCGGGTGAGCATCGAGGATACCACCAACGAGTTTTCCATGCGCGAGACCGTCAACATGGTGATCACGGACTGGGGGGTGGCCAGCCTCGGCGGCCGGACAGTACGCGAGAGGGCCCAGGCGCTCATCGACGTGGCTCATCCCGACGATCGTCCGGCGCTGGTGGAGCAGGCGCGAGAGGCGAGGATCATATACCAGGATCAGATCTTCATTCCCGAGTCCGCACATCTCTACCCAGTCCACGTGAGCGGGTCCCAGACGTTCGAGGATGGGCTCCAGGTGCGGTTCAGGGCCCTGAGACCTTCGGACGAGGAGGAGATGAGGCATCTATTCTACCGGTTCTCCGACGAAGCCGTGTACTACCGGTTCTTCTCCGCGCTCAAGACCATGCCTCATACGAAGATGCAGCAGTACGTAAACGTGGATTACCGCACCACCATGGCCGTTGTGGGGCTCACGGGAGATCCCGGTCACGAACGCATCGTCGCGGAGGCGAGGTGGTCCATGTGGCCGGGCACCACCAAGGCGGATCTCGCTTTCATCGTGGACGAGCAGTACGGAGGACGCGGCATCGCGACCCGCATGCTCGGCATGCTCGCACATCTCGCCTCGGAACGAGGGATAGTCATGCTATCGGCCGACGTGCTTGCCACGAACCGCGCCATGATGAGGGTCATAGAGAAGGGCGGGTTCCCAGTGAAGGCCAGGCTCGAGGAAGGCGCTTATCACGTGGAGATCGACATCGCGGCTGTGAGCTGATCGGTGTTTACCCGACCTTTTTGCCGTTTATTCCTGCACCTTTGACGTTCAGCCTTTTGGTGTGCGCCGATCGGAGCTTGGTCACGAGCTCGTCCATGTCATAAGGCTTGAGCATGTAGTCGAACGCACCGAGACGGATTCCCTCGAAGGCCGTGCTCACCGACGCATGCCCCGTGAGGAGCAGGATCTCGGTGTTTGGGGCCTGGCTCTTCATGCATCGCAGGACGTCGAGCCCCCCCATTCCTGGCATGCGCAGGTCGAGGACGACCACGTCGTAGACATCCTGCGCAGTCCGCAGGAGGGCTTCCTCGCCGTCGCGGGCGATGGAGACGACGAAACCGCGCCGGCCGAGCGCCTTTCCTAGGCTCGAGAGGAGATCCTCGTCGTCGTCCACGACGAGGACCCTGATCTCCTCGCGCATGTCCTCCACGCACGATGCAGGGCTGCCCCAAACGTGCTCGACGGCCTGGCGCGCCACCCGGGCCAAAAGGTCGACCTCGCAGGGCTTGGCGATGTAGTCGAAGATCCCTTCCCTGGACGTCCGGAAAGCCTGCTGAACGTTTCCGTGCCCTGTGAGCATGATCACGGGTATCGTGGGCCAGCACATGCGCATCCGGTCGAACAGCGTCTCGCCGTCCATCCCCGGCATCTTCATGTCCAGCACTGCCACATCGAAGTGCATCCGGCCGAGCAGCTCGAGTGCTTCTTCTCCGCTGCTCGCCGGATGGACATCGAAGCCCCTGCGGCCCAGGCTCTTCGCCAGGGCCTGGATGAAATCCGTCTCGTCGTCCACGATGAGCAGCCGGACCTTCTCAGTGCGATCGTTCATGCCGTGGCCTCCTGCCTGTGTACCGTGTCGTGCCCCGCGCCGCGCACGGGAAGGTGGATCGTCATCGTCGTTCCCTTGCCGACATCGCTCGTGGCCTCGATGCGTCCCCCCCAGGACCGGACGACGCCGTAACAGACGGCAAGCCCCAGCCCCGTCCCCTTGCCAACGTCCTTTGTCGTGAAGAAGGGCTCGAAGATCCACTCCAGATCACTGGGGGAGATCCCCGAGCCATCGTCCGCGACGCTGACGAGAACCTCATCGCCGTCGCGGCGCGCAGAGACGATGACAGTACCTCTGACCGAGATGGCCTGCATGGAGTTGTTCACGAGATTGACGATGACCTGCTCGAGCTCGGTCCTGTCGAGAAGGACGGGCGGCAGGCCGGGCTCCACAGAGAGCCTCAGGTCGACATTATTCAGTCGTGCCTGTCGGCCGATGAGCTCCACGATCTCCGCGAGCGGCCCGCCGACGTCACCGAGCACTGGCCGGGATGTGCCCTGCCTGCCGAACTGCAGCATCTTCGTGGTGATGGCCTTGCAACGCATCACCTGTCGCTGACATTTGTTGACCGACTCGATGACGTCGTCGTGACAGGGGACCCTGGGATCGCACTCGAGGATCACGTCGGATATGTTCGTCTGCTCGGTGCCGATGATCGCAAGCGGGTTGTTGATCTCGTGGGCCAGGCCCGTGGCCAGCTCTCCGAGTGATGCCAGCTTGGCGGAGCGTACGAGGTCACGGTATAGCTTCTCGGTCCGGGCGTTCGCCCTGTCGATGCGGGACGTGAGGTGGCGCGTCGCCACCACGATGGTGACCACGAGAAAAACCACGGCCATGAGCACGACGATGGAGCCGAGGAGCATGGCCCGGCGCAGTGGAGCCTGGATGTGTGCCTCGCTCTGCTCCACCACGAGCATCCAGCGGCCATCCCTGAGCCAGGTGGAAGTCCTGACGAAGGGCTTACTGTCCACCAGCACCCGCTCGTGCCTCACTCCGCGATGCTGGCCGGGGCGACCAACCGGGGATCTAGCGAGGATCTGCCCCACGGCAGGCGTGGTCTGGTAGAGCCCGTCGTTGTTGATGATGTAAGCATCGCCCCCCGGTGATCCCGCGGATCTCACGAGCGAGTCGAAATCGTCGCCGTTGATAGTTGCCCGCAGCATCCAAGGGTCGGCGATCGTGCCACCACGGACCGCGATCACGCAGTGCGGCACGCCCCTGAAACCCATGAAGACGTCGCTGACGTAGCTCCCCTGCTGCATGGCGTCCTTGAACCAACGGGTCGAGGAGTAGTTTTTGTCCATGAGATCGTACGGACCGATGTAGGCCAGGTGGGATCCGTCACGACCGATGACGCCCAGATCGACGAAGGCGTCGTCGTGAGCCGAGTTGAGATCCTCGAACACGCGCTGCAGGCCGTTTTGCTCGAGGATGACCCCGATGGGTATGGCCCTCGAGACGAGCTCGAGAGCCCTGACGCGCTGGCCGATGTAGTGCTCTATCGCCTGGGCATGGGAATTGACGATCGCCTGCTGAAGCTCGAGCGTCCTATCCTTGAGGAGACGGGCGAACACGATCCACGAGCCCACTCCGGTGATGGCCAGCGGAAGAAGAGAGGCGAAAAGGAGTGCGGTGACGATGCGCAAGGTCAGGCCTGCCACTGGTCTTTTCGGATGCCCGTGCATCGCATCGTCGAGGTGGTTTGTCCCCGGGCCTTGCCCTGTTTGCCTGGTTTTCACGCAGCCTCTTTGCATTTACAACGATAGGCACGTGGGATATCTTGAGATATCGGACCAAGCTCCAAATTCCCCGGGTACTTGCGCTGATCCGGAGGTAGCGTGTTTCGCTACATGACCACGTCCGACCTTTGAAACGTCAGGCCGTCCGGCTTGCGGCGGCCATGGACGGGCCCTATCCTCCCTGGATGACCAGAAGAGGGTCAGGGCGTGCTTTCCTGGAAAGGTACCTCCCGGAGACATCGGAGGATGCCTCCCGGCACAGGGGTTGGGACGAACTCGACGTGATCATCGTCACCGGGGATGCCCACGTGGATCACCCTTCCTTCGGCGCAGCCATGATTGGAAGGCTGCTCGAATCTCACGGGTACCGTGTGGGAATCCTGGCCCAGCCGGACTGGAAAGACCCGGCTGCGTTTCGAAGGCTCGGCCGTCCGAGGCTCTTTTTCGGAGTGACCGCGGGCAACATGGACTCCATGCTGGCCAACAGGACATCACGCGGCAAGCGCAGGTCGAGCGACAGCTACTCTCCGTCCGGTCGTCCGGGGTTGCGTCCCGACAGGGCCACCATCGTCTACACGCAGCGGATAAGGGAGGTCTGGCCAGGATCGGTGGTCGTTCTGGGTGGCATCGAGGCATCACTGAGGCGCCTCGCCCACTACGACTTCACGCAGGAAATGGTCCGCGGGTCCTTGCTGCTCGACTCGGGCGCCGATCTCCTCGTCCACGGCATGGGAGAGAGGGCAGTGCTCCAGATCGCCTTCAGGCTCCAGGGAGGCGAAGACGTCTCGAGCATCGTCGACGTGCCCGGCACGACGGTCAGGCTGGACGAGGACGTGCTGGCAGCCCACGAATCGTGCCCTTCCTCGGTGCCGGGTGACGGGTTCGCGGTGGTTCTCCCCAGCCTGGAGAAGGTCAGGAGCACGAGAAGAGACTTCACCAGGATGACCCGGGCGATCCAGCTCGAGACGAACCCCTTCAATGCGCGAGATCTCGTGCAGAGACACGGGCGCGAGGGCGTCAGGGCAAACGCTCCTGCTTTGCCGCTCACGACCCAGGAGTTGGACAACCTTCACGATCTCCCGTACACGCGGATGCAGCATCCCTCGTGTGACGGCCCTGTTCCGGCCCTCGTGACGGTGAGGCACTCCATCACGATCATGCGAGGCTGCTTCGGGGGCTGCTCCTTCTGTGCCCTATCCGTGCACCAGGGCAGGGTGATCCAGAGCCGTTCCATTCCCGGAGTGCTCAGAGAGGTCGAATTACTGCGATCGCAACCCGGGTTCACCGGGACAGTGACGGATCTCGGTGGTCCCACCGCCAACCTCTATGGCTCGGGTTGCGGCTCCGACAAGAGGTTGCGATCCTGCCGCCGGACTTCATGCGTGAGCCCCAGGATCTGCCATCACCTGGTGACGGAGCCAGGCCCGCTTCTATCTCTGATGCGTGCGGTCCGCACTGCCCCTGGGGTGAAGCGGGCACTCGTGGCAAGCGGCGTCAGGATGGACGTGGCGCTGAGGGCCGAGGGGTACATCGAGGAGCTCGCGGCTCATCACGTGGGAGGACAGCTGTCGGTGGCGCCCGAGCATGTATCGGGAGTCGTACTCGAGGCCATGCGCAAGCCGCCCATCTCGGTGACGGAGAGGTTCGCGACACGTTTCGAGGAGGCCAGCAGGGATGCCGGCAAGAAGCAGTATCTCGTCCTGTACTTCATGAGCGGTCACCCTGGGACCGGGCTTGCGGAGATGATCGAAGCCGCGCTCTGGCTCCAGTCTCGTGGGTACAGGCCACGTCAGGTGCAGCAGTTCGTGCCCGTTCCCATGACCGTGTCGGCCGCCATGCACCACACGGGCTTCGATCCGATGAACGGACGCCAAGTGCGTCCGGTGCGCGACGATCGCGAGAAGAGGATGCAGAAGGCCCTGCTCATGTACTGGGACCCCGCGATGCGCGATCTCGTGCAAGAAGCCCTGCGCCTGGCCGGACGAGGGGATCTCGTCGGCGGCGGGATGGGGCGCCTCCTTGCACGCTAGCAAGAGGTCTGGCGGATCATGTCGGCCACCTCCTCGAAGACGTCCGAGAGCCTGAGGATGCCCGTCACGCGCCCCTCTCGAGTAACGAGCATGGACTGCACGTGGGTCTCCACCAGAAGGTGGATCGCCTCGCTGAGAGGCGATTCTTCCTCCACGCTCTCCCGCGTCGGGATCATGGCGTCGGCGACCCGCATCCGCCCCGCGTTCGCACACATCGAGGCGAGGCTCTGCTGGCGGCGCTCGTTGTCGGCCATGATCCCCTGGATGAAGTTCTCGTCGAGATTGGCCCTCTCGAGAGCCTCGAGGTCCGTGCACGTGATGAGGCGAGGCTCGAGGCATCTCAGGATGGAGTGATGGGTGACCTTGCCCACCACGTTCCCTTCCTCGTCCAGCGCCAGGATAGCGCGGTGATGGTGACGGTCGTAGGTGAGCCCCATCTGGGCCTTGTCAAGCGCCTCGAGGGCATCCTTGATCGTCCGCTCGCAATAGATGGTGGCGTACTCCTCGAGAGGGAGCATGAGGTCCTTGACCAGCCTGGGTTCCATGTGACCCCCGTCATATGTTTTACGTCCACGTGGGGACGTCACTTTTTGGTGCGTTCGATCTCCCTGAGCCTGCGCAGGATCGTGAGCGGCGTGGCAGCGAGATCGACCTTCATCATCCTGTCGAGCATCTCGCGATCCGTGGCGAGTTTGCGCTGCACCCTGAGCCGGTAGGCATCCGTGAGTGCCCCGAGAAGCTCGTCCGTCTCGCACGGCTTCTGGAGGTATGTGTACGAGCCTGCCCTGATGCAGTGGACGGCCGAGTCGACCGACCCATGCCCCGTCAGGATCACGACCTCGATGTCCGGGTGTCGATCCTTGAGGGCATCGAGCACCTCCTCGCCGGTCATGCCAGGCATCTTGAGGTCTACCAGGGCAAGGTCGAAATCGGCTTTTCCGGCCGCGTCCAGTGCGTCTTTCCCGCTGGTCACGGCCGTGACGTCGAAGTCGCGAAGCTCGAGCCTTTTTTTCAGCGTCTCGAGAAACCGCAACTCGTCGTCCACGACGAGGATCCGGATCTTCCGATCGATGGTCATTTGGACCTCCTGCTTTACTTGAAGCCTATCCACTGCCAGTATCCGAGGATCGTCCACCCCCAGAGCACGAGGAAGGACAGGATCGTGATGACCGTCCCGTGCTTGAGGAAATCGCCAAGTGTCACGAGCTGCTCTCCCGTGTCCATGTCCTTTGCCAAAGAGAAGGCGATGGCGTTGTTGGGCGTTCCGATGATCAGCGCGTTGGCGAACGAAGAGGCGAAGGCCGTTGCCAGCCCGACCATCCACGGGTGGGTTCCGGAGATTGACGCCATGGGAACGGTGATCGGCCCGAGCGCAGACACAGTGGCTCCATCGCTCATGAAGTTGGTGAGCACGCCGGTGAAAAAACTCGATGCGATGGCGAGCCCGGGGCCGCTCGACAGGAACTCAGGCAGCACGTCGACGAAGCTCTTGGCCAGCCAGAGGGCGGCGCCCGTGGAGGCCAGACCTACTCCCATGGCACAGGCCGACGCGTAGAGTGCGACCACGTCCCACGTGATCTTGTTGATGTCCCGCCACGTGATGATGCGGAACACCGCCATGGCCACCAGCCCGATGAGGACCGGGCCGCCCATGCCAAGCGTCTCGGACAGGGTGATCCACATGACGATGACACCCAGGAGGATGACGCACGTGACCCACTCCGCGCCGGTCATCCGGCCGAGCCTCTGCGATTCCTTCCTGACGATCTCGGCGATGTTCGTGTTCTTGGCCTTGATCCTGCCCCGGAAGACGAGGAAGAAGTAGGTCGCGATGACGAGGGCCATGACGGGAACGAAGGGCATTCCGTACTTGACCCACTCACCGAAGCTCGGAGCAGTCCCGTAGTCGGCGAGGATTCCTATCATGACCGCGTTCCGGCCTCCAGCTGCCGGTGATCCTGGTCCTCCCTGGTTGGCGGCATAGCAGAGACCGAGCGTGAACATCACGGCAAGGGCCTTGTCCTTGCCCACATGTGCGGTCTTTACGGCCGACATGTAGACGACCATGAGGATGGGGGCGATGAACGCAACGAGCGCGTGCTCCGACAAGAACGATGCACTCACCGCGAGCAGGGGTAAAAAGATGAACAGGAACGCGGTCGGTGAGCGACTGGTGCCGAGGAGGAGCAGGCCAATGCGTCGATCGAGCCCCGTCTTCCCGATGCCGACGGCCATGGCGAGGACGCCCATGATGAAGATCACGGCGTCCTTGGCAAATGATTTGGCCACGACGTCTGGCGGAAACACCTTCATGACGTACATGATGAGGCCGACGAGCAGGGCGGTGATGCCGATGGGGAGGGCGCCCGTGGCCCAGAACAGAGCAGCTAAGAGGAGGATCCCGAGCATGACCTTTGCCTTGACAGCCGTCTCCTCGGCATTGAGCGGGCGTTTCGTCATCTTGCCATCGGGCCTTTCGACCTCGACCTTGGCCTTCGACTCCTGGCTGTACGCGTCTGCGATGCACTCGCCATCCTGCATCTTGGCGTAGCCCGAGTATCCCGCGATGGGGTCGGACAGGCTTCCCGTCTTCGGGGCCGAGAGCAAATCGATCAGGCTCCGGGGCGTGGGAAAAAGCACGACGGCCGCGAACAGGGCTGCGCCTGCGACCATCATGACGGGACGGAACCCGTGAGTCCCCCACATGCGGCTCCAGACGGTCCGGGTGTCGACCTTCGGCATCTCGTGCCGCGCGAGGGCATAGGACTTCTCCTGACGTGCCGAGTCGATGGTCGAGATGAGGCTCTCTGTCTCGCAGGGCTTTTCGAGGTAGGCGTATGCGTCCATGCGACCCGTCTCGGTGGCGCTGTTGATGGAGGCGTGCCCCGTCAGGATCACGACCTGCACCTCCGGGGCGATGCGCTTGATCTCCTTGAGGACCTCCTCGCCCTGCATTCCCGGCATGCGCAGATCGAGGAGCACGACGTCGGGGTGGCCCCGCCGGACGGCCTTGATGGCGTCCTCGCCGCTGGCCACGTCCTTGACCTTGTAGCCTCGCAGCTCGAGCCGCTGTGCGAGGTTCTTGCGGAACCTCTCCTCGTCGTCAACGATGAGGACTCGCGCCTTCTCGTGCTGTGTCGGGTCGGTGGACCCGGGTGGATTCGTCGCAGCGTGTTCGGACATCCCTACTCCCTCGCTTGATCCTGGTGAGTTCGTGCCCTTTCGAGTTTCCGCCCGACGGGAATGCTGATCGTGAACGTGGTCCCCTTGCCGACTTCGCTCTCTACCTCGATGCGACCACCGAACGACTTGATGATGCCGTAGCTGATGGACAGCCCGAGACCAGTCCCCTTGCCGACAGCCTTTGTCGTGTAGAACGGGAAGAACACCTTCTCCATCTGCTCCTCAGTCATCCCCTTGCCGGTGTCTTTGACATCGATGTGGACGTGGGCATCCTCGAACCGTGTACTGACGCCTATCCGTCCAGGCCCGTTCATGGCGTCCCTGGCGTTGTTGAAGAGGTTGAGCAGCACCTGCTCGAGCTGGTTCGGGTTGAGACGCACCTCGGGAACGTGATCCTCGAACTCGCGTACGACCTCGATGTCGTTGACCCTGAACTCTTCGGTTTTCATACCGATGACGCGATCGGTCAGAGCGTTGATGTCGGTTGGCTCGATCTCCACCTCGTGCTGGCGCGAGAAGGCCATGAGCTTGCGAGTGATGGACCTGCCCCGCATGGCCGCTTCGCTGATGGCCCTGAGCCTCTCGTCGAACTCGTCGCGGTCGTACTTTCCCCCGAGGCCGGGATCGAGCATGTCTCGCATGATTCCTGCCTCCTCGTAGATGATGGCCAATGGGTTGTTGATCTCGTGTGCCACGCCCGCTGCCATCTCTCCCACCGATGCCAGCTTTGCAGCGTTGAACAGCTGCCCGCGAAGTCTCTCACGAGCCTCGTCGGCCTTCTGAAGACGACCGACTACAATGCGAGTGCTCCTGAAGACGAGCAGGACGGTCAAGAACAGAGCCACGGCCAGGATGCTGGTGAGGACGATGCGGGCCCGACCGAGCGGTGCGTACGCCCTGGACTCGGGAACCATCACGACGAGGACCCAGTCATGCTGCTGTAACCATGCGCACGCCGCCAGTTGCTTCTTGCCTGCGAGTACGGTCTTGACGATCACGACCTTAGAGGATCTGGAGGGCAAGGCGTCGAACCTGCCAGGGGTGGTCTTCGTGCCGGTGATCGTCTGCATCTCGCCAGCGCTGTTCACGATGAACGCTCGAGCGCCCTCGATGAGGTGGGAACGGCCGACGAATCCGGCAAACCTCTCGGGATCCACGCTGGCGCGCAGGACCCACGAATCCTCGCCGATCCGGCGGCGCAGAGCCACGATAAAATGCGGGCGGCCCCTGAAGCCGAGATAGACGTCGCTGATGAGCATTTCCTTGTCACTGGCCACAAGTGTCTGCCACCACGTTTCCTTGCTGTAGTTCGTTCCCTGCAACCTCGGGTATGGCCCGGCGTAGGCGAGTTGCGTCCCGTCATTGTCGAAGAGGCCGACATCGACGAAAGTCGAGCTCTCCCTCTGCAGCTCCTTGAGGATGATAACGAGATCTGCGTCGGCCGGATCCTGTTCGTGTGCGATAGAGGCGAACGTGCTTTTCAGGTTAGCGACACGCTCCTCGAGGAAGAGATCCACGGTGTTGCGCTGGCTTTCGGCCAATGAGCTGAGGTGGTTATTGATGCCCTGCTCGAGCGTGACGTTGTACTGATGATGGAAGTAGGCAGCGAGGATGATCAGTGGGGCCGCGTACACGAGGAGCATCTGCCAGCGAAGCTTGTTGCGCAGATGATCGAAGTGTCCTTCCCCGAGGCTCTGCCACTGACCGGCCATGGGAGAAGCGAACCTGTCCGCATCCAACTTGCTCATCGACGAGCCATGATCCCTTCCAGGCCCTCTCGTGGCACCTCACAGCGAGTAATAACATCCTGATCGACCCTGACACATGGCAAGGAGGGCCATTCTCGTCACCCTTAAAGAGCGAAACACGGATAGTGGATTCCATGACAGAAGCCCGATGGGCGATCAGTTAAGATCGATGAGCCCCCGTCTGATTGCGAAGCGGGTGATGTCCGAGTTGTTCCTGAGGCCCAGCTTTTCCAGGATCCTGCTCCTGTAGGTCTCTACGGTACTCGTGCTCAGGTTGAGCTCGTCGGCGACCTCGCGCGTGGCCAGACCTCTGGCCAGTCTCACGAGCACTTGCATCTCGCGGTTGGACAGAAGGGCCTCCGGCGCTTCTTCTCCGGGCTGACCGATCCTGGTCACCATCCTGTCCATGACCGACTGGGTCACGTAGATTCCACGTGCCGCCACCTTGCGGATGGCCTCGAGCAACTCGGTGGGCGGTGCGGCCTTGACGATGAAGCCAGATGCGCCGGCGCGTATGAGACGGGTGGCGTACTCGTCGTTGTCGTACATCGTCAGGATGAGCACGCGCGACCCGTTCTTCAGTGCAACGATTTGGCGCGTGGTCTCGAGTCCGTCCAGGTCGGGTAGGTTGTAGTCGAGAAGGACCAGGTCGGGCCTCTGTTTCCGGCAGAACTCCACCGCCTCGTGCCCCGATCCGGAGCTGCCCATGACGCGGATGTCCGGCTCGGCAGCGAGCAGCCTGCAGAGCCCCTCGCGTACGAGTGCATGATCATCAACGACGAACACGTGTATCATGTTACAACTCCTCCGATGCTTGCTATCAGTGGAAGCGTGAACTCCACTCTCGTTCCCTGATCCACGATCGACCGCACCGTGAGTTTTCCTCCAACGAGGTTCGCACGCTCGTTCATCCCCGTGATTCCCGATCCCGTCAGGGTCAGTGAAACATGATCGAAGCCCTTGCCGTCGTCAAAAACGCTCAGCGTGAGGCGATCGTCCGCCTGCGACAGCGTCACATCGACCTCCCGTGCTCCGGAGTGACGGGTGACATTGGTGAGCGCTTCCTGGAGGATGCGGTAAGTGCAAAGGGCGGCCTCGCTCGTGATGCATTCTTTGTTGTCGTCCATCCGGATCTCCAGATCGACGCTGGTTCCGGTCCTCTTCTCGAATTCACCCACCAGATGGCGCACGGCGGGCTCGAGCCCCAGGTCGTCGAGCAATGGAGGCCTGAGACCCCTGCAGATGCGCCTGAGTTCGTGGGCTGCCTGCTCCACGAGAGCGGTGGATCTTTCCATGGAACGTCGCGCTTCGCCCTCCAAAGGTCCGCTCTTGTGAAGCCAGTCCAGCTCGAGGCGCAGGGCCGTGAGCATCTGGCCGAGCTCGTCGTGCAGGTCGCGCGAGAGCCTGGATCTCTCGTCCTCCTGGGCCACGAGGACCTTGCGGGAAAGAGTCGCCAGCCGCTGTTCCGAGCGCCGCCTCTCGCTCACGTCCGTGAGGATGGCCAGGATGCGGTTCTGGCCCTGGTAGCGGAAGGACGTGCCGTGCACCTCCACGTCGAACGTGGTGCAGTCTGCACGGACGTCGAGAGAAGCGAGCAGGCCCACACCGAACCGGGATATCTGCTCCTTGAAATCAACGTACTGGTGGCGGTGAGTCTCCTCGATGAGGTCCACGATAGGCCTGCCTTCGAGCTCGCCCCCGGAAAGGCCGTGCATCTCGCATGCGGCAGGGTTGGTCTCGATGATGAGATCATGCTCGTCGATGATGATGAGGCCATCGGTGGCAGAGTTGAAAATGCTCCGGTATCTTCCCTCCGACTCGTCGAGGGCGCTCTTGGTCCTCTCCTTCTCCATTATGGCCTCGAAGGCCCTGTCCCTGGCACGGCGATACATGGCCATCCGGCGGATCAGGAGGTGAACGATCACGGCGAGGCTCAAGGAGAGTGCGAACCCGAGTATGAGCACCGGCCAGGTCGATACGGCGTCAAGCGCACCGGTGGCGTTTCGGCGCGGGACCACGGTCAAGGTCCATGTCCGGTCCTGGACAGGGAACGAGCGGCTCGTGCCTGCCTGCGAGCTCTTCTCCATCCGCCACCGCCCATCCGGCAGGTGCTCTGCGATGACGTCATCACCATCGGTGATGGTGAAATTGAACTCCGAGCGTATCTTCTTCTGCAGACACTCGTCCACGATGGTCCCTACATCGAAATGGACGAGGATGAAGCCGATGGGAGCATCGAGGTGTTTCAGCGGATGGACGGAGATGAACTCCCATCCTGAGCTATCCAGGCGACGTGTCCGGAGTATCACGAGGGTCGGTGTCTTCATCGCAGCGTCGAGAGCGGCCGAGTCGGAATGCGTGATCTCAAAGGTCTTTCCCGGCGCCAAGGACTGGCTCCACCTCGGGGTCCCATCGGCGTCGAGCAGATCGACTCGCTGGCACCCATGGACCTCCTCGATGAGGATCCTGGAAAATACGGTGAACCGCTCCCGGGAGTAGTCATGGTGCTCGTGGCTGGCCCACCTGGTCGCGAAGAAGGAGGCCATCTTCAGGTGAAAGCCGATGTACTGCTCCAGCCTCCGCGAGGCATGGAAACACACGGTCCGGCTGTAGTGCAGAGCCGCGTCCCTCTTCTGGATGGTCTGCTGACGGTAAACCCCCAGGGTGAGGGCGATCAGCGCCAGCAGGATGAAGACGGGAAGGGCCTTGAACCAGGCCTCTGTTCTCCTCTGTCCCTCCAATTTCACGCACCGTCAGCGTCTTTATGTAATGTCCTGAGTCCCGAGGCAATCGAAATCGCTGCGAGGGTTGCGAGGGTATGACAGGGGGGGTATTCACAAGCGGATCTCCGCTGTAGACTAGCCAGGGACCCTTCAGGGGGAACGGATGTCAAGAGGGGTATCGATCAGGAGGACCGTTGTGCCAGAATTTCTCGGTCGTTCAATGGTAGTCGTGTGCATTGTGACGTTTCTGTGTGCATGCTGGCCAGACAAGCCACCCGTGACTCCGGACACGAACGGCGCGGGAGGTGTCGTCAGTGAACTCGATGACGGTCCGCCCCTGCATCTGACCGCGCTTCACAAGGGCGCACGGTGCGAGTCCGAGGCCGATTGCGCCCCGGATCTCCTCTGCATCCACGGGTACTGCGCCGAGGTCGTGAGCGGCAAGGGCGGGCCGTGCTTCCTCGCGGAGCACTGCGAGCCAGGCCTGCACTGCATGGACGGCCAGTGCACCGCCTTCACGTGCGGGCAAGTCGGACATTACTGTTCCACGAATGACGATTGTCTTTTTCCCAACTTCTGCTCGTACGGCTACTGCGCCAAGAGCCCGGAGCCCGTGGGCGGTCCGTGCAACTACGATGGTGATTGCCTCCAGCCCGCTCTCTGCCTCGCGGGGGTCTGCGCCGAGAAGGTGTACGCGAAGGTGGACGAGCCCTGCTCTTTCGACGGGGACTGCATCCAGGGGCTTCTGTGCGTGATCGGCAGGTGCGAGGAAGGACCCCTGCCCACGGGCGAGCCATGCGGGTACACGGGCCACTGCCAGTCCAAGAATGTGTGTCACGAGGGGGTGTGCACGTTGACAGGAGCGGGAAAGATCGCAGACCTGTGCGCTTCGGCAACTGACTGCAAGTACGGCCTCGATTGCATCGCGGACCAGTGCACGAGGAGGTCGAGCCTGGGCGATCCCTGCAAGTTCGACGAAGACTGCGGGGCGAACACGAAGTGCGTGATGGGCAAGTGCTCGACCAGCCTCGTCCCGGGTGGGGGGGAATGCAAGGTGAGCATGGACTGCGATTCCAGCTACAACATCACCGTCTGCCTCAAGGACAAGTGCACACCCATCGGTCATGGTGGCAAGGGAGACATCTGCGAGATCGACAGCGATTGCCAGTACCCGAACGTCTGCAATGCCTACCAGTGCGCTTCCAAGTACGCCAAGAAGGGGCAGCCATGCTTCGAGGATGGGCACTGCGAGGACGGCTACTGCGTACTCGGCAAGTGCTCGGATCACCTGCTTTCCGACGGAGCGAGCTGCCAGGACGACTACGACTGCGACAGCGGCCTGTGCATCATGGACCAGTGCGTCTGGGATCTGAAGCTGCTCGGCCAGGACTGCGAATGGGACGCGGACTGCGACAACGGCCTGTGCGCGTCCAAGCGTTGCGTGGCCTCGGGTGGAGGTATCGGCGATCCCTGCGCCCGCGACAAGGAATGCACCTTGCCCTGGATCTGCGTGAAGGGCAAGTGCGTCGATCACCTCGGTGCCGAGGGCGAGCCCTGTGGCCAGAGCCTGGATTGCCTGCCAGGCCTGTCTTGCAAGAAGGACGTTTGCAAGTCGTGACGTTCGTCCGACCTGGGGCATCCTGCCGATCGCGCGTCACTCGCCTTCCACGAGCACGTATGACGCATGCCTGTCGGTCGTCCTGTCGGGCTGACCAGCTCGCCTCGTGAGGGACCGCTCTCTGATGGCGACTGACAGGTACCGCCCGGCGTCCAGGTCGAAGTAGCCGAGAAGCTCCACGCGCGAACGGGATCCGGTGTCCACTTCCCGTCCAGATCCCGTGAGGAAGATCGACGCCTCGTGCTCCAGGGCGACGATGGCGCAGATCCTCCCCGACACGCGAGCGAATCCTATCACGCCGAGGGTCGTCGTCCCCCTTGTTCGGGCGTTCCCATCCGTGTCCGGAATGACTATCTCCACCACGCGCTTCTCACCTGGTTTCACCTTCTCCGGCACGAGCGGGAAGATGAGGTCGATGATGGACTGCGATCTCGGATCCGCGGGATCCAGGCGCCCCGTGTCGTCCAGGACGTAGGATCTGGTGAATGGGACACCGAGACCGGAGCCCATGCTCGAGCTCATGACGAAACGGGCCCTCTTCGAATCGAGAGGTGTTATCTCGATCTCCCCTCTCGTCTCCGTGTCCACGCTACCGGCGCCGCCCCCTTGGACCTTCACGCTCACGCGGTTGCTCATCGAGTACGCGAAGCCCTCGCTGTCCAGCTTCCACCTGAGCGAGACGTCGTCGACCGGGGCATCGTCGAGCGGCTGCACGCCGAGATTCCTACCCGGCTCCGGTGGGTCGTCGATCCAGGCTGGCTTCCATCCATCTATGTCCCCTCGTGGTGGCCTGTCGCAGAGCGAGAGGCCGGCGGAGAGTGCGAGGAACGGGGCAAGAACGGCGGATGAGAATGCGCGAGTACCCAGCATGGCCTACAAGCTAGCCAAGAAGCCTCGCCTGGTCCAGCCCTGCTACTTGAAACCGATTCCCACTGAGAAGGTGAGGAGGCTGATCCAGTTCTTCGTGTACCCGTCTCCCGGTTCGTCTCGTTCCTTGCTCGTGCCCTTTGCACCGCCGCCGACGTATCGGAGGGTAACGCTGGTTTCCATCGAAGGCGTGAGATCGAATCCCACGTTCAGCGAGGCGTCGAGTATGGCACCAAGGAAGTCCTTGCGGCTCCCCGTGATGATCTTGCCCGAGGCGATGAACCCGTCCACCTCCGTTCCGATCCACACTCCCGGGGGGAATGTGTATCGTCCCCTGATCTTGATGATCGGTACGGGCCCGATGTTGTTCCGGGACCTCCCGAGCGTCCCGTCTTCGGACGTGAAAACGATGACGGCGTTGCGGATTTGCAAAGACAGACCGATTGCGAGATCCCTGCCAGGGTCAGAGAAGAAGTCGTAGAGGTAGCTGAACCGGTAGTAGTCGAACCCGTAGCGCAGGTTGGTCGGTGTACCCTCGGGGAAGGTCAGGTCGTCCACCACGACGTCACGCTTCATGGATGCCTGCGTGACGATGTCCAGCGGCTGGTAGAGGAAGACGATCGAGTGGCGGCCGATGATCTGCATCTCGGCGGAGAGCCTCCAGAAGAAGAACAGGTTGTCCTGATTGCCTTCCTTCACGTAGTCGAAGTACGAGCCGGAACGGCTGAGCTGGATCCTGTGATAGAGAACTCCGACGCGAGCAGGCAGATATAGCGTGCAGCGATGGCGTCAAATCGAGGGCCGGAAATCATGATAATTATACATAACGTCCAATAGTGTTCGATCTGGTCGTCAATTCAGGATGCGCTTCCATGAACGGATCCTGTGTATTGAACTTACCTAACATGCTCGTAACTAACCGTATATAATAGCTTAATATAAGATTTTCTCTTGCTGGTCGTCATGTTCCTGTACTTGACATCCAGGTGATCCGTTCGGTATACCCCCTGCGAATGGGACGGGGTGTATAGTTTTCAGATAGGAGAGCAGGTATGAAGAGCATCGGCATCGATGTCGGCAGCCTCTATTTCAAGGCAGTGGTCCTGGACGATGGCCGGCTCATCGATTCCACTTAC
>JBFYZU010000070.1:0-3501 GCA_041309365.1 Myxococcota bacterium | reverse complement strand
CTCGATGATGTGCTCGTGGCCAATGGCCGCGGAGGTGCGCGCCTCGTTGTAGAACCGCTCCACGAGGTCGCCGATCTGCGACACGTCGGGGTGCAGCACCTTGACCGCGAGCCGTCTGCCGATGAGCGTGTGGTTGGCTTCGTACACGACCCCCATGCCGCCCTCTCCGAGCACGCGCAGGATCTTGTACTTGCCCTCCATGATCTTGCCCACGAGCTTCTGGGCTTCCGTGATGGCAGCGCCCGTGGATGGGCAGCTGGCCGTCTGGTCTGGGTGCCAGCCGTTGCAGTGCGAGCAGAGGAACTGGCCCGGCATCTCGGACGTCATCGCGTATCTCTCCCCTCGCGCAGCGGCATGCTCTTGCTGCACGACGCCATATTATACCTTTTCGATCTCACGTATCACAACATCTGAAAGTTCTGGTTCAGGTCGAATATCATTTCGATACGACGTTTGGAACAGATTTGAGGACCCTTCTTGGGTTCGAACTATTCCCGCCGCGGATCTCGCAGGGGTCGAAGATGCGATGCCGATCACCGCGAACGCCCCTGTCCCCCCAGTTTGGAGGTGAAATCCACCTGTATCTGTGATAGGAATTGGGCCTGTTGGAAACCCTTTGATTCAAGTAGGTTGGCGACACGGGGATGGCTGACGACAGCAAGAAACCCCTTGGACGCATCCTTCTCGAGCAAAAGGCCGTGGATTCCCGCCAGCTCGAGAGGTATCTCAAGGAGCAGGAGGCCACCGGCGAGCGGCTGGCCTCCATCATCTCCCGGGAGGGTGATGCCGAGGAGTCACAGCTGCTCAAGGCATTGAGCACGCAGAAGGGTGTCCCGGGCATCGATCTGGCGGGTGTGGTCATCCCTCTGGCCAACCTCGAGGTCGTACCGCGCGAGATCGCCCAGCGTCACCTCATCCTGCCCGTCATCATCAAGAACGAGCAGATCTTCCTGGCCATGAGCGATCCGGACGAGACCAGGGTCATCGAGGAGCTCGAGTTCGTCACGGGCAAGAAGGTCTTGCCCTACGTGGCGTTGCATCACGTCATCCGCAACGTGGTGGAGACCTGCTACAGGCTCCTGGACGACGGCGAGAGTTGGTACCGGGGCGAGGATGTCTCCGACGAGAAGTTCGCGCGCATCACGGGCGCTCGCACCTTCGAGGACTCGCTCTTTTCTGTTCCACCTGCTCCCGGATCCGAGGCCGACCTCTCCGCCGTGGAGGAGCTCGCACCCGCACTGCGGATCGACGACGAGGCCAGGATCCCGGCGAGCCTTTCTTCGGTGTCCACCGACATGCCCGATCTGGACGCTGTGCCCGGCGATCGCGGGTCGCTCGAGCTCGACGAGGGCACGACCAAGATCCTTGTCGTCGATGACGAGGTGGACATCCTCAATCTCATCGAGAAGGTGCTCACGGACAGGGGCTACAAGGTCGTGACGGCCACGAGGGGCAAAGAGGCCCTCGCCCTCGTCAAGTCGGAGTATCCGGATCTCATCATCCTCGATGCGATGCTCCCCGAAGTCCACGGGTTCGACGTCTGCAAGAAGATCAAGGGCAGCGCGAAGTACGGGCACATCCCCGTGATCATGATCAGCGCCATCTATCGTGGCTGGCGATTCGCCAAGGACCTCAAGGATTCCTACGGCGTCGATCTGTTCATGGAAAAGCCATTCAAGATCACCGAGTTGCTCCAGGCCGTGGAGAAGCAGCTCCAGAACGAGGCAGGCCGCTCGAGGCCCGACTCCAAGGAGTTGAGCCGAGAGGCGCAGCGCTACATCGATGCCAGCGCCCAGGCCTTCAAGAGCGGGGACATCGACTCCGCCATCGAGTATCTGCGGCAAGGCATCGAGATAGACCCTCTGTCCGACCACCTCCATTACAACCTGGCCCTACTGTACGGCAAGCAGGGGATGATCTATTATGCCATCTCGGAGCTCGAGACGGTCCTCGAGCTGGCCCCTGGGTCGTTCCAGGCGATGAAGAACCTCGCCGTGCTGTACCAGCAAGCGGGGTTCAAGAACAAGGCTATCGAGATGTGGGAGCGGGCACTGGGAGTCTGCCAGGACACGGAGACGAGAGAGCAAATCAAGGAGCACCTGCTTGGTCTGTTGTAGGGGGTAGCTCGGGAGACGCCACGCCGCAATGCAGTTCGTCTGCAACAAATGCAAGGCCAAGTATTCCATCTCGGCCGAGCGAGTCCAGGGGCGTGTCCTCAAGATCCGCTGCCGCGAGTGCGGCGAGGTCATCGAGGTGCGTGGGGACGGGCTCGCGGCCGGTGCCCTGCTCGGGGAGGGCGGCGGTCGCAAGAAGTCGCAGTCCAGCAAGGATCTCTCGGAGAACTACAAGATCAGCAACCTTCGCGACAGGTTCAAGGAGTCCTTCACGGCCAAGGGCGCCGGCAAGCTGCCATCGGCACCCGCCGTCGAACCTCGACCGGCCACCAAGGCCAGCGGGGAGACGCGCGACCCCAAGCGCTGGTACGTGTCGATCCGCAACCAGCCCGTGGGCCCGGTCAGCAAGACCAAGGTCAAGGGGTACCTCCGGCGCAACGAGCTCGAGGCGACCTCCCTGGTCTGGCGAGAGGGGTTCGACGACTGGAAGCCTCTGGAGAAGTGCCCTGAGCTGTCCGATCTCCTCGTCGAGCTCGTGGAGCAACACAAGCCGGAGGCCGCGCCTCCCTCCCTTGCGCCGACACCCGTGAGCCCAGCCGGCGATCTCCTCGAGCCACCGGCCGAGCAGCCCGTGTCCACCGGGGCTGCTGACGATGCCCTGAGGGGTTTCAACCTGGGCAGGATCGACGCCCAGCAGACAGTGGCCGAGGTGGCTGAAGCACAGCAGGCCCTCGAGCACGACGTGTTCAGGCCAGTGCCCGTCGCTGCCCGGTCCAGGCCGACTTTGGTGCAGCGGCTGCTGCACAGCAGGGTGGCGCTCATCGCTGGAGGCGCACTGGCCGTGCTCATCGGCTTTGGCGTGACCCTGCTCGTCGTGGGCCTCGACGAGGAGGAGACGTCCGGGTCCACCGAGGCGCCCATCGTGGTGCATGACCAGGGGTTCGCGGTCGATCACAGCGAGCGGGGAGACATCCTGGCCGGGTTGACCATCTCGCTCGAAGAGGTGATCACCGAGGAGCTCAAGGCCGAGAAGGCGATGGAAGGCGAGGACGAGGGGGAGAAGAAGATCCCTGGCGGTTCGAAGGCCAAGGTCAAGAAGACGGGCGAGACCGGCGGAGCTGGCATGACGGGAATGCCGGACCTTCCCTTCGGGATCAAGGAGAAGTCCGTCTCGTCCTCGGGCTCGACGGGCAGCAAGAGCCAGGGCGGCGCCAAGGGACAGAACGGGCTGTCGGACACCGAGATCCGCGGAGTGGTCACCAAGAACTCCAAGACCATCAAGAAGTGCTACGAGAAGGTGCTCGGCAAGGGCATCGGGGTCAAGGAGGACATCAAGGTGAAGGTCAGGGTCAACGTGGGCTCGAGCGGCATGGTGACAAGCGCCAAG
>JBFYZU010000069.1:0-10783 GCA_041309365.1 Myxococcota bacterium | reverse complement strand
TCGGCTCCCTCGACGCGGAGCCCATCCTGCCCAAGGACGACAACTTCATCACGAAAGGCAAGACGAGCTCCCCTCTCAAGCTCGGCAAGACGACGCTCGTGGGCTCCGAGGATCCCGCCATCTACAGCTTCACCCAGGAGAAGACCGCAGGCGCGGTCTCGGGAGCCCAGGCCCAGGTGGGGCTGGCCACGGCAAAGGGCAAGAAGAAGTACACGGGAAAGAGGATCGATCTCGATTTCAAGGATGCGGACATCCACAACATCCTCAGGCTGCTCTCGGACGTGGGTCACATCAACATCGTCGCGAGCGACGACGTCAAGGGCACGGTGACACTCAGGATGCGCGACGTGCCATGGGATCTCGCCCTGAACGTGATCCTGGAGGCCAAGGGCCTGGGCAAGGTCAAGCTGGCCGACAACCTCTACAGGGTCGCGCCCAAGGCCACGCTCGAGAAGGAGCAGCAGATGAAGATCAAGGAGCTCCAGGCCAAGCAGATCCTGAAGCCCCTGATCACCAAGATCCTGCCCATCAGCTATGCCATGGCCGGAGACCTGTCCTCCAAGGCCGAGGACCTTCTCTCGTCCAGGGGCAAGATCACCGTCGACGAGCGCACCAACGTGCTCATCGTGCGCGACGTGGCAGAGAACATGTCGCTCATCGAGCAGCTCATCATGAACCTGGACACGCAGACCCCGCAGGTGCTCATCGAGGCGCGGATCGTGGAGGCCACGAGCACCTACTCGCGCGAGCTCGGCATCCAGTGGGGAGGCCACGTGATCTCATCCTCGGCAACGGGCAACCCCACGGGTCTCGTGTTCCCCAACTCCGTGATGGTGGCCGGTGGCGGCAACGACGACCAGACCCCCGAGACGGGCATGAACCCGTTCGGCGGTGAGGCCAACCCCAACTTCGCCGTCAACCTCCCGGCCAAGGTGGGCACCGGCTCCGGTGGCGCCCTGGGCATCTCCTTGGGCTCGGTGGCCAACAACGCGATGCTCAACCTGCGCATCAGCGCGCTGGAGAACGACGGCGTGCTCAGGATCATCTCCGCACCCAAGATCCTCACGCTGGACAACAAGAAGGCCAAGATCGAGCAGGGCACCATGATCCCCTACAGCCAGATCTCGGCACAGGGCGTCCAGACGGCGTTCCAGGAGGCCAAGCTCAGCCTCGAGGTCACTCCTCACGTGACAGCGGACGGGTCCATCCTCCTGAAGGCCAAGATCACCCGGGACGAGCCGGACTTCAACAACACGGGCGCCCGGGGCGATCCCACGATCCTCAAGCGGGAGGCCGAGACCGAGCTTCTCATCGAGGACACCCGCACTGCCGTCATCGGGGGGATCTACACCCGAAACTACGGCAAGAGCTACTCGCAGGTGCCGTTCCTCTCGAAGATCCCGGTCCTCGGCTGGCTGTTCAAGAAGCGCACGGACAGCGACCGTCGCACCGAGCTTCTCATCTTCCTCACCCCGAGGATCGTCAATCGCGCCGAGAGCATAGGAAAGTAGGCCCGCTGGTCGAGAGCCGAACGAGGTGCTATCATGAATACCACAAGAGGTCACAAGATGAGGACGATACGCCTTCTCGGAACGGCACTGTGTCTTGTTTCGGCCCTCGGCGGGTGCACCGACGACAGGCAGAGCTTCTTCATCCGCTTCAACGGCGCCCCCACCGAGGGAGATTGCATCGTCGCACCCGACAGGAACGCGGACTACAGGACGATGGGCACATTGGATCTGGACTTCGCGACGCAGACCTATGTCCTGTATCCCGTGGTCGAGAATGCCATGGACAGCAGCAAGAACCTGAACCCTCTCACGGCCGAGGCCAACCGCATCATGATCACGGGTGCGCAGGTGCGCCTGAGCACGGAAACGGGGGAGAGGCTCGGCAGCGGGGATTTCTTCGTGCCGCTCACGACCACCATCGATCCAGGCGGGGTGGCCTCCATGGGTTTCGTCGCCGTACCAGCGGGGTACGTGGCGGGAGTGACCCCGGGCCAGATGGTCATCATCGAGACGAAGATGCTCGGGATCACGGGAGGTGGGCTCGAGGTGGACACGCCGTGGTTCTCCTTCCCCGTGGCCACGTGCAGCGGTTGTCTCGCCGATCTGCCTGACGGGGCCACCATGGACACGACGGGCACCTGCTACATCTGTCCCACGACCACCACGGATACGGAGCCCTGCGCGCCTGGCCAGGACACCTGGAAGTACAGCTGCTGCGAGTACTCCACCGCATACTGCGACTCGATCATCTGCGGATGATCCGCACGGCCGGCTCGTCTTTACATCCGTCCCCATCTCTGCTATGAATCTGTATCTCAAATCCCGGGAATCACTGTAAAAACGCAGTGAATCGGGTCAGTTGCCGGAGGAAGGGGATTCATGGACGCCCCCCAGGTCATGTTCGAGGAGGACTTCGAGGCGATCCAGCATGTCTGTGACAAGCTCTTCACCGAAGCCAACGCCAAGGTCGTCTTCATCGTCGACAAGAACGGACAGCCCATCGCGGCCTCAGGTGAGCTCGAGGAGCTTGACATCACCTCTCTGGCCACGCTCACCGCTGGCAACATCGCCGCGACCGGTGGGATGGCCAGCCTGCTGGCCGAGAAGGAGTTCTCCACGCAGTTCCACGAGGGTGAGAACGCCAACATCCACATCCAGATCGTGGGTCAGCGGGTCATCCTCGTGGTGATCTTCGATCAGCGCAGCTCGCTGGGGCTGGTGAGGCTCAGGGTGCGCAAGACGAGCGAGGAGCTGAGCGGGATCTTCGACAGGCTCGTGGCCAAGGCGAAAACTCCGGGTGTGGCCTCGCCACTGGACGAGATCACTGACGAGGACATCGAGAACCTGTTCAACGACTAGTCAGGGGACGGCCTAACGGATGTCGTTCATCAACATCGCAAGCCGGGAGATCAACTGCAAGATCGTGTATTACGGTCCCGGCCTGTGCGGCAAGACGACCAACCTGCAGTACATCTACGGGCACACCAACCCGGATGCCAAGGGCAAGATGATCTCTTTGGCCACGGAGACGGACCGGACCCTGTTCTTCGACTTCTTGCCGCTGAGCCTCGGCCAGATCAGGGGTTTCAAGACGCGCTTTCATCTGTACACCGTGCCCGGGCAGGTGTTCTACAATGCCAGCCGCAAGCTCATCCTCAAGGGCGTCGACGGTGTGGTCTACGTGGCCGACTCGCAGATCGACCGCATGGAGGCCAACATCGAGAGCGTCGAGAATCTCAAGGAGAACCTCTCCGATCAGGGCTACGACCTCGAGCGGATCCCCTACATCATCCAGTACAACAAGCGCGACCTGCCGCACATCGCCAGCGTGCAGGAGCTCAAGGAGATGCTCAACATCCGCAACGTGCCCGAGTACGAGGCCGTGGCCACCATGGGCATCGGCGTGTTCGAGACGCTCAAGGCCATCGCCAAGCTCGTGTTCCTCGAGCTCAAGAAGACCCACGCCTGAACGAGCGCCGTGACGGTCCATAACACCCTTCTACCCGGCCTCGATGACTGCGCGCAGTGGATCTGCCTCGCCGATGGCAGGACCACGGAGCTGCACCTGCTGGACATCCCGGAGCGGGCGCTGGACGCGATGTTCGCGGCCATGCGAGAGCGGGTCCGCATCGTGGTCGTGATGGGAAGGGACGGTCCGGATCCGTTCACCGAGCTCATGCGCATGGGGGACGACGATGAGGATCTCGTGTGGTCCACGTTCTTCATGGCGCTTTTGGGTGACGTGAGGCTGCAGCACTCCCTCGGACCGAGCCGCCCCGTGAAGCCGGGTCCCTGGATGAGCGTGGGGGCTGGGACCTGGGACCTCGAGATCGCGTTCTGGCCCGACGAGCTTTCCGGCGTCCTTGCCGGAGGGCACGACCCGAGCGCGGCCCTGGAGAGGATCTTGTCCTATGCCAGGGACCTGAAGCTGGCCAGCGGGGCAGCCTCCCTGTGCGTCACCCACGGCTGCTTCGAGGATCCTCGCCGCCTCATGAGCGGGCGCGATCCGTCGCAGACCTGCCTCGTCCTTCCCTGATGTCTCGCGGGCCGGCTCTCAGGTGCGGCTGTGCAGCCTGCGCTTCTTGAAGAACGTCTCGTCCAGCCACACGGCGATGGGCGATGCGACGTAGATGCTCGAGTAGGTCCCCACGGTGATGCCGATGGTGAGCGCTATGGCGAAGTTCTGTATGGTGCCGTGGGTCAGAAAGAGGATGGGGATGATGGCCATGAGCGTGGTCAAAGAGGTGAGCAGCGTGCGCGAGAGCGTCTCGTTGATCGACTTTTCGACCACCATCTTCAGGTCGCGTTCCCTGATCTTTGTGAGGTTCTCCCGGATCCTGTCGAACACCACGATGGTGTCGTTGAGGGAGTAGCCCACGATGGTCAGAAGGGCCGCGATGATGGGCAGGTTGACCTCGCGCCGCATGACCACGAAGATGCCGATGGTGATGAACACGTCGTGCACGAGGCACACGACGGCCCCGGGCGCGAACCTCAGGTCGAACCTGAAGGCAACGTACACGAGGATGAGGCCCAGGGCGAAGAGCAGGGACTTGATGCCCGAGTCGCGCAGTTGGCGGCCGACGCTGGGCCCCACCCACTCGATCTCCTCCACGTCGAGCTTCACGCCCTCGAGCCGCTCGGCCAGGTTCTCCATGAACGCGTCGGCCGTGCCCTTGAGAAAGACGTCGTAGGTGTTGTCCTCGGCCCTGCCGAAGGGGCAGACCGCGGCCAGGCAGCGCTCGTCCTTCTCCTCCACGCTCGGCTCGTCCTGGCCTTCGTCCACGTCGTGATCCGAGGTCGGTCCCTCGAGGGTCAGCTCACGAAGGTCGAGACCGGCCTTGCTCGCTGCCTCGGCGATCCTGTCCGGGTCCACGGCCTTGCCGAACACCAGGGTGAGCTTGTCGCCGCCTGGGCTCATGCGCATGTCGACGAGCTTCTCGCCGGCAAACGACTTCGCGATGACCTGCCGGACCTTCGCCTGCTCCTTTTCGGTCAGCGTGGACACCGCGTCCAGCCGGACGCGGTAGCGATCCCCGGCACGACCCACGCGCACGAGATCCTTGCCCGAGAACCCGGCCTTCTCTATGGCCGCGCGCACCACGGCGATGTCCACAGGCCTGGACATCTTGACCTGGATCTCCGTGCCGCCCTTGAAGTCGATGCCGTAGTTGGGCCCAGGCACCACGGCAAGCACTGCGCTCGCGAGCACGAGCACGAGCGACGCGAGACCCGCGTATCGCGTGTAGCTCATGAACGGGATGTTGATGTCCGGCTTTATCCACTGCATGGCTCAGTCACCGACCTCGGGATCATATGCTCAGGACCTTGACCGGCGTCTTGCGCTCGACGACGAGGTCGAACAGGATCCGGCTCACGAAGATTCCCGTGAACATGCTCGTCAGGATGCCTATGAGCAGGGTCACGGCAAAACCCTTGATGGGGCCCGTGCCGTACTGCAGGAGCACGACGCCTGCGATGAACGTCGTGATCTGCGCGTCGAAGATGGTCCAGAAGGCCCTGGCGTAGCCGGTGTCCACGGCGCTGCGGGGGCTCTTGCCGGCTCTCAGCTCCTCTCGTATCCGCTCGTAGATGATCACGTTGGCGTCCACGGCCATGCCCACCGTGAGCACGATGCCGGCGATGCCAGGCAAGGTGAGGGTGGCCTCGAACGTGGACATGATGGCTAAAAGGAGGAGCACGTTGACGGCGAGCGCGACGTCCGCGAAGACCCCTCCGAGCTTGTAGTAGAGGGGCATGAAGAGAAGGACCAGCAGGCCGCCTATGAGCACGCTCAGCGTTCCCGAGCGGATGGCGTCCTTTCCCAGGGTCGGGCCGATGATGGTCTCCTGGTCCTTGCTCATGGGAGCTGGGAGCGAGCCGGCCTTGAGGACCAGCACGAGATCGTTGGACTCCCTGAGGAGTGCGTTGTAGTCCTTGTACCCGCCCATGTTGATGGACGCGCGGCCGCCGCTGATGCGCTCGCGGATCTGCGGGGCGGAGTCGACCTTGTCGTCGAGCACGATGGCCATCCTGCGCTTGACGTTCTCCTTGGTCACGTCGTCGAACAGGCGCGCTCCCCTCTGGTTGAACGACAGGGCCACGTAGGGCTTCTGGTCGTCCGGATCGACGGCCACGCGAGCGTCGTCGATGTACTCGCCCGTGACCTTGACGTTGCGCTCGAGAAGCCACGTGCGCCAGATCTTGACGTTGGTGGGCTTGTTCTCCTCGTCCATCTCGGGCGACTCGCTGTAGCTCACCATGCGGTCCTCGGGAACGGGGATGGTCGAAATGAAGTCCTTGAGGATGAGGCGACCGGAGCGGGTGTCCGTGCTGCGGGACTCGAGGTAGTAGCTGGTGACATCGCCGCGGGGCGTACCGACCCTCTCCTTCATCAGCTTGATGGAACCGTCAGCGGGCAGGTTCTTCGCCTGGTCGAGGAAGAACTCGCTCTCGTCGTCCACGATCCGGAACTCGAGCCTGGCGGTCTGGCTGATGATGCGCTTGATCCGGTCGCGGGAGGCCTCCTCCTGGCCGGGGATCTCGATGCTGATGTTGGCACCGCGCTGCGTCACCGTGGTCTCCCTGAGGCCCAGGGCGTCGATGCGGTTGGAGATGGTCTTGATGGCCTGCTCGTACGTCACCTTCTCGCCATGGGCGATCTCGGCGTCCGTCATGGCGAACGAGACGGTCCTCGACCCGCTGTCACGGCCATTCTCGGAGAGAGCGCCGCGGTAATTCTTGAGGATGTCCTTGCCGAGCTTGTCCATGTCGCCCGTGCTCTTGAACACCAGGCCGAAGGAAGTGTCTCCGGTGCGCTTCACGGTCACGTCCTTGGCCCCTGCTTCCTCGAGCGCCTCCACCATGTCCGACGCGAACCTGTCGCGCTTGTCCCTCATGGCCTGGTCCACCTCGACCCTGTAGACGAGGCGAAACCCGCCCTGCAGGTCGAGACCCTTGGTGATGTGCCGGCTCGTTGCCCAGTAAAGCCACTCGGGCTGGCTCTCTCTGGGCAGCATTCCCATGAGCACGACGCCCGAACAGACGACGAGCAGCAGCACGAACACTGCCTTGACGTACCAGATGGTCTTCACGTCGTTCGCTCCGCTCCCTGCCTCAGTTCTTTTTCCCGCTCTCCAGCTCCGGGTCCCCTTCCTTGCCCGCGATGTGGGACCTGAGCACACGGATCCTCACCTTCTCCGCCACCTCCACCGTCAGGTATCGCTCCGTGGTGCCCACGACCGTCCCGGCGATGCCTCCCGAGGTGACGACGCTGTCGCCGCGCTTGATGGCCTTGAGCATCTCCTGGTGCAGCTTCGCCTTCTTCTGCTGCGGCCGGATGAGCAAGAAGTAGAAGATGGCGAACATGGCCACCATCATGAAGATGAAGTTCAGGCTCCCTCCCCCGCCTGCGCACCCTCCATCCGCTCCGCCGAGCTGATGAAAGAGCAGCACATGGGCGCCGGGAGCCTGCGCGAGCATGTTTGGCAGTGCCATGAGAGCGTTCCTTCCCAGGGCCCCTCACCCGCAGGACGGTCCTGGCAGGGGGGGTCTTGAGCCGAGATTCAAGGTGGACGTATCTACTCTAAACAAGGCGAAATGGCAAGGGACAGTAAAAGCAGGCGCCTTGACGGTGAGGGGGCCCGTGATCCATCCTACCCCTCACACCCATCCACGGTCGGGGGTCATGGTAACAGACGACAAGTCAGGTCGGGACGCCATCATGGAAGCCCTGCAGGTCGCCAGGGACGATGAGGACGATTCCGGGGACGAGAAGGAGCGCCAGACCGTGGTCGATGACGGCTACCTGGCGGATCTGCGTGCACGGCTCGAGTCGCCCTCCCAGGACAATGCCTTGCCCCTGGGCTCGCGGAAGCAATCGGATAAGGCCATCATGGCCGCCTTCCAGGACAGGACCACGGAGAAGCTCGAGAGCGAGCTCAAAAAGAGCCCCAGCCTGCGCCCCGACGTCCGCGACTCCATCCCGCCTCCCACCGTCCCTGCGAACGTGGAGCAGCTCTACGTGCTGTGCGGGCCGGATGCGGGCAAGACACACGAGCTGGGCGGCGGGACCATGAGGGTGGGCCGGGGCCCCGACTGCGACCTCGTGCTCACGGATCCCAGCGTATCGCGCGTCCACATCGTCCTCGAGCGACGCGAAGGCAGGTGGCATTTCCAGGATCAGGGAAGCGAGAACGGGACCTATCTCGACGGCCAGTGGATGCGCGAGGGCGAGCTCGGGCCGGGCGAGCCCCTGGAGCTGGGCAGGACCATGCTCGTGCTCGAGAAGGGCCGGTCGTGATCCGGATCGCCGCCATCGCGTGCCTCGCCGCGCTCTTGGCCGGATGCAGCTGCTCGAAAAAGGGGGATCCGGCAGGCGCGCCCCTGGCGCCACCGCCAGTAAGGCCCGTCGCCCGGATGACCTCGCCAGCGCTCCCGCCCATGGGAACCGTTGCCTTCGGGCCGAGGACCGTCTCCGACGAGGGCCTGGACGCGGATGGTCTGTCTGCGGCCCTCGGCGTTGGCCAGGCGGCCATCGTGTGGATAGAGCAGGCGGATCCGGGTGCGGACGTGAGGCTCGCCCGCGTGGCGGGTGCCACGATGCTGGGAGTCACGCAGGTCACCAGGGGCACGAGCAGCTACGCGCCCACGGCGGTGGCCTGGACGGGCAAGGACTTCGTGCTGGCCTGGGGAGACGACCGCTTCAGGCACATCGAGATCTTCGTGGCACGGGTCTCGGACGCGGGCAAGGTGGTCCTCGCTGCCAGACGGCTCACCGACACCGAGGCCGGGGACGGCGACGGCGGCATGGCCTCCACCGACTCTTCGCAGAGCCCGGCGCTCGCCTACTACGACGGCCAGCTCATCGCCGCCTGGGGTGGGCCAGGGCCAGACGGCAGCCAGCAGGCGTACCACACGACGCTCTCGGCGACCGGCAAGCCCGACTTCGATCCCACGCCGCTCACGTCCGGGCCTTCCGACACGGCGTCCATCCGGCTCTCGAGCCACGAGAAGGGGGCCGTGCTCACCTACTGCGTCAGGGCCGTGCATGGCAGCGAGCTGTACATGCTCCTGCTCGCGGGGACCCCCCCGGCGCCGGTGCAGCCTCTCGGTGTCGCCACCAGCGACTACATTCCCTGCAGCATGGATCACGTGAGCTCGGACACGGGTTCATTCATGTTCTGGGTGCGCCGCGACGAGGACGAGGGTGGCGGGATCGAGGACGTGGTCGTGGCCCAGCCGATCCTCGGCACCGGCGCCTTCGACGGTGCGGGCGTCGAGCTCGCGGCCGTGAGGCCGGTCAAGTTCCCCGGCAAGCACCGCATGCCGTTCGACGCCATGTCGCTGGGCAGCGGGAGGATCGCCGTGGCGTGGGTGCACCGCGAGCACGACGGCTCGGTGTCGCTCAAGGTCGGGCTGTTCGACGAGTCCGGCTCACCGCTGTCGGTCCCTCTGCTGGTTCCCACGCTGGGCACGCCCGCGGACCCGCACCTGGTGGGATCCGGGCAGCCGCAGATGGTGCTTCTGGCGTGGCTCGACAGGCCCGCTGGCAGCCAGGACGAGCGGGTGCTCGTGGCAGGTCTCGAGCTCTGAGACGTTTCAGGCGGCCTCGCCCTCGGTCGGGTCGGAGGGAGCGAGGAGCTTCACGCGCAGCTTCTCGGCGAGGTCGGGCCTGGCGTCGAGCTGCTCGAGCACGGTCTCGCGCCCCTGGCCGAGCCTCTCGCCTTCGAGGGCGTACCAGGAGCCGCTCTTCTCGAGGATGCCGGCGTCGATGGCCGCATCGAGGAGCTCCGCCTGGGCCAGGATGCCCTGGCCGAAGCGGATCTCGAAGATGGCCTCGCGAAATGGTGGGGCCAGCTTGTTCTTCACCACCTTCACCCTGGTGCGGGAACCGACGGCGCTCTCCCCGTTCTTGATGGTGCCGAGGCGGCGTATGTCGAGGCGGACGCTGGCATAGAACTTGAGCGCGTTGCCGCCCGTGGTCGTCTCCGGGCTGCCGAAGGTCACGCCGATCTTGTAGCGGATCTTCTTGTGAACCACTAGCTACTTGATTTCATGAGGTTATCAGGATTTTCGACCTTGCGGTGGGGACTCCTGGGGACGTCAATTCAGGCTTCGAGACACCGGATCTTCGGCTGTGATGACCAGCGACCGGAACACCGGACGGTCCTTGAGGTGCCTGTAGGCCACGATGCCGGCATAGGCCCCGACGCCCAGGGCGACCGAGTGGGTGAGAACTGCGACGACTGCGAAGATGGCGAGGTCCATGGAGGTAGTCTACCAGATCGAGAGGCTGGAGGAAGAGGGAGGCTGAACCCCTCCGCCGCCCTATAGGCTTGTTGCCGACCCTCATGGGGATCATGCTGGGCCCTCTCGAGGACCGAATCGTGGAGCTACTGATAGTGTTTGGTGCCCCAACCAATTCCTATTGAGCCGTTCAGGTAGAAGCTATGCACGTCGCCTACAGCATTCGAAATCCCAAAGAGACCGCGATATCCCGCTCCAATATGAAGAACAAATTTTATAGCCTTCCCCCAGGCAAAGCCACCCCCCAATCCGGCCTCGAAAGGCATCATTAATATTCGACGTTCAGAAGGCCATGTCCAGGAGTTGTAGAAGTCGACCAAGGTCCCTCCAATGACTCCTGTTCTCGCCACAATAAAGAAATTCTTTAACCAATCGAGGTTAAATCTGAAGCCGATCATCAATCCTCCAATATCTATATTGCCGTCTGTTGAATAATCCTGATCGAGCAATCGCACCCACATCGG
>JBFYZU010000068.1:0-12848 GCA_041309365.1 Myxococcota bacterium | reverse complement strand
CTCCAACATCGTTTCGGTACCCGGAAGCTGTCCATGACACGGAAACGACAGTCGTGGCCCTGTTCGTGGTGTCGATGCCAAGCGGCGGCGTCAGCTCGTAAAAGCTTTTCGTGATGCAGATCTCCACCGCGCATCTTTCGTCACTTCCACTCGTATTGAAGGACCATCGACATCATAATGATACGGTATTCCAGCCCGCCGGAACTGCTCGAGTCGAAAGTACTCGTACTTGCTTGCGTATCGCCTGTGGCCCGAAAGCTGCAATGCATACCTACCGAGCCGAAGGGAACCTCGCCACCGAAGAGGGAATAACAGGCTCCAAGGCCCGATGCTGTGCGCCGCTCGGCGCACTACAAGGAGAACTCGATGAAGACGAAGGAAGTGCACCTGGGGAAGATGGAAACACGGCTGAAGCGGTGGGGCGCAAAGCTCGACAAGCTCGTTGCCACCGCCGAGGACGTCGATACGGATGCCAAGGTCGATTATCGAAAGCGCATCGCCGATCTGAAATCCAAGCACAGGGTAGCGGAATCGAAGTTCGATGAGCTCAAGGCCGCGGGCGACGCGGAGTGGGATACCATCAAGAACGGCGTCGAGAGTGCCTGGGGCGATCTCGACGTTGCCTGGAAGACGCTGTCGAGGGATACCCGATCGCTGTTTGCGTCACCGAAGAGGATCGTGCGCAAAACCGCCGCGGCCAGGTCGCAGTCGAGCGCGAAGCGTACACACTCAACCAGGAGCAGGAGAACCAAATGAACAGGGATCAAGCGAAGGGCAAGTGGGACCAGCTCATGGGAAGGGCGAAGAAGGCGTGGGGCGAGCTCACCGACGACGACTTCAAGAAGGCCGAAGGCTCCGAGGACAAGCTCTACGGAGTCATCCAGGAGAGGTTCGGCGATACCAAGGAAGCGATCAAGGCGAAGCTCGACAAGCTTCACATGTAACGGTTTTTACCTGAAAGGAGACACCCATGTGGTTTACACTCATACTGATACTGATTCTGGTGCTGGCGCTCGGCGGCGGATGGTTCGGGCACTCACGCGAAGCCTACTGGAGCTGGTCGCCCGCCGCCGTCATCCTGGTGGTGGCCGTGGTCCTCTACTTCACGGGTCACCTGAGCTGGCATTGATGGCGCGACAAGGTGTGCATCTCGAAGGGGCGGTTCAGCGGCGAATCGCGACGCGCCGAGCTTTTTGACCCAGCCTCGAGCCGCAAAGGAGAAGCGCATGTTGCTCTGGATAATCTCAGCCGTCCTCATCGTGGCGTGGGCGCTCGGACTGGTGACCTCGCACACGATGGGCGGCTTCATTCACATCCTGCTCGTGGTCGCCGTGATAACGGTCCTCGTGCGTATCATCCAGGGTCGCACGGCGGCCGGTTCTCGAAGATGACCGGCAAAGCACTGCCACTCGAGCCGTGCGATACTGCATGAAAGAGGGTTTCTCGGGCTAGTCCCGCCCCCGGGTCAAGTACGTCCCGGATCATTCAGGGCTGAAACCCACCCTACCTGAAATCGAGGGGTTACGGGTGAGTTTCAGGTCAGTCGGTCAACGTGTATGTCAAACCGCCAGGGCCGACGTACAGTCCGTAACCATCGGCGAGCAGGTAATGATCCGGATCCTCGACCAGCAGGTCGTAATACCCGACCTCGACAGAGGTGAGGGTGAAAGAATCGCCAGGATAGATCATCGAAGAGCCGAGCTGATCCGTTCCCCAGCTGGAGTACGATGCTGGTGAGAGGTAAAGGTATCCGATGGTTTGACTCGAATAGTTGTCCACGGTTACCCAGCCGTAGTCGGGACCTTTGTCCTGTTCGCACCCCATGCCGGCGAGCACGAGCCCGAGCACGAGGCATTGGGCCAAGGTGGTGATGGAGTTGCGTCTCATGAAACCTCCCGATCGCGTTGCAGCGATCACTTCGTATGGCTCTCGCCGTACTACTGTTTCGTGGGCTTACCCTGGACCTTCTCGTACTTCGAGGGCTTGCCCTTGACTTTCTTGTACTTCGTGGGCTTTCCCTGTTTCTTGTACTTCTTGGGCTCACCCGGAGCGTTCTTGTACTTCTGGGGCTCACCCGGAGCGTTCTTGTACTTCTGGGGCGGGCTGGTCGTGTTCGATCCCTTGGGATGGTATGCGGTGCCGTAGCCCGGATTCACGGGTTTGCCCTTGTGGTAGGCTTTGCCGCCGCTATAGCCCTTGGACTTGCCACCCGGGGACTGCTTCCAGTGGCCAGGCGTGTAGTTGACCGATCCGGAAACGTTCACGTGCGAAGGTGGTGACCAGTAGTAGCCGTAGTGTGGCGGCTCCCAGTGGGCCTCGACCCAGGCGTACTGGTAACCGGACCAGTCCCAGTAGCCCGACATCCACAGGTAGTCCGGCCCGGGCGTCGGGGTCTCTACCACCACGACCGTGAGGGGAGGCGGGGGCGGCTCGGGCACGATGACTGCCTGTACCTCCATGGACCCCGACACGTAGGCGGGCTGAGGATAGACGCTGCAGGCGGGTGCGAGAAGGAGCAGGCCCGCGGCGGCCAGGCTCTTGATCATCGCTTCAGAAAACATTGTTTTGTCCATTCCATTCTCCTCTGAGCGCAACCCGCCCTCGATGGCGAGGTGCACCCGTTGTTGCGAAAACCAGATCGAGACCAGAAGATCGGTTTCGTACCGTCTTTTGCATCCGTGTCGGCGGATCGGTAATGCATCCTTCGTGCCAAGCGAGGAATGCAGAGGGTACACCGGGCTGAACCGGACCCTTTCCTTCGCAGGTGCTCACGATCGGTCGAAAATGATGAAGTAGCGTCTCCTTTCCCTGTGCATCCATCATCGATGGGCCTCAGCCGACTGCAGTCCAAAAGAGGTCGTCGCGTCATTGTGACGTGGCTGCACGTCGTTACGACTGGCAGTGTTTCGGCGAGGGATTGTCGTCACACCGCAAGGAGCCGAAAGCAATGGCATCCAACACGTGGCCCGGAAGTTGCGAGACCAGGAGCGACAGGTCAAGAAACGCTGCTTTGAAACGAACAGTGCCCAAGGGCACAAGAAAGAGAGCTCCCGATGAAACACGTGTCCATGACAAGAAATCTCACATTTGCCGCGATTGCAGTCGGCCTGCTGGTCTCCTGCGAGGCATCGGACAACCTCGGTTCACGGATCGCGTGCAGCCAGTACTGCTCCAAGGATTTCGACTGCCAGAGCGTCGACCCGAGCACGGATGAATACGCGAGTTGCGTCTCCGAATGCCGCGATTCGATCGAGAACAACTGCGGCAATGATTTCCAGAGTGCTGCCAACGACACGATCCACGAATGCGTGGACAAGTCGTGCACCGATTTCTATACCTGCATGGTATTCGAGGCAGCCCCCACTTGCTTCGGCTTCCTCGATTAATCTCATCAGCCCGGCGGTGGCAGAACCAGGCCAGAGCATTTCGATCCTGTGCCTACCGGATACCCCGTTTGCCCCATGTCATGGCGCTCGATCACGGATGCCGATAGGGTCTTTGCCCATATTCGGCATCCTATCGCGACGACTGGTTCAACGCATGGTGATGACGCGCTCCATGATGTGCCGGAGAGCTGTGACATGGCAGACCATGGGTGATTTTGCGCCAGTCATGTTTCGGATCGATGGACCAGAGACGTCCTCGAGGCTCGTCAGCGAACGACCGGCACTCGAGGTGCTGCATGCTTCGGGCCACGATGGCGAGGCTGGGGAAAAAGGAGAAAGTGCCGATTCGTGGTGAGAAGAGGGTCGATGCGAGATATGCTCTCGATTTCCTGCAGCTCGGGTGTCGGAGTCGGCATTGACACAAGTGGCAGAGACAGAGGTCCGATTCCAAAGGAGAGACACCCATCTACCGATCCGGAAATTCACGATCTTCATGATGTTCGTCTCCGTGCTCGGTCTCGTGTTCGCGGTTCCCGAGATCGTCCACGGATACTGGATTCATGATGACCAACTCGTGATCCTCGCCTGGCTGACCCTGGCGTTAAGTGCCACGGCTGTCGTTTCGATCGTCCTGATACGCACCGGCCATCCCACGGCGGGCGTGTATGCATGGTCGTTCGCCTCATGCCTCCCCATGTCGTTGATTCCACTCGTAGCCGTCGGCTTCGTTCCGAGCATGCTCGTCCTCGCAGCAGTCAACATCCTCGTCGTTGCTCTGTTCGTGTCTCCCCGCCGCACCGTCTTCGTCATCCCATGCGTCATCGTCTGTACCGCGATAAGCTCCTACCTGGAGTACCGGATCGCGTGGCAAAGGCTCCAAGTCACGGGGTTGTTCGTTTTCGTTCCCCTGCTCGTGAACGTGATCGGCGTCCTGGTGGTCGTCGCCCTGGTCAGGGTATTCGGCGACGTGCTTCTTCGTGCTCTCGAGATCACCGAGGACTACGTTCAGCAGCTCGAAACGGCGACAAAGGAGGAGCTCAAGTACATCGCGACCCACGACTCTCTCACCGGTCTTCCGAACCGTCTCCTCTTGAACGATCGATTCCAGCTTGCCAGGGCACGGGCGAGGCGTTCCAACCAGTTTTTCGGTGTCCTCATCATCGACCTGGACAACTTCAAGACCGTGAACGATACGATGGGCCACAGCGCAGGCGACGAGCTCCTGAAACGCGTGGCCGTCCGTTTCCAGCAGTCGGTCCGCGAGTGCGACACGGTCTCGCGATTGGGTGGGGACGAGTTCGTGGTGCTGCTGGAGGATCTCTCCGCCGGGGGGGACAGCCGCATCGTCGCCGAGAGGATCTCGAGGATGCTTGCACCACCCATCGACATCGGGCATCGGGAGATCCATGTCACGGCGAGCATCGGGATCGGCGTCTTCCCGTCCGACGGGGAAGATATAGAGGCGCTCCTGAAGAATGCGGACGTCGCGCTCTACGAAGCGAAAGAGCAGGGGAGAAACACCTATCGTTTCTTCTCCAAGGAGCTCGGCGCAAATGCAGTCGAGAAGATGGAGACGATTGCCGGACTTCGCACGGCCCTCGAGCGCGGCGAGATGGCGCTTTACTACCAGCCGATGATCGATCTAACCAGCGGGAAGCTGTCAGGCATGGAGGCGCTGCTGCGCTGGCGCCGAGCGGGCGGGGAGATAGTGAGCCCCATGAAGTTCATCCCGGCTGCCGAGGAATCGGGACTGATCATCCCGATAGGCACGTGGGTCCTGGCAGAGGCCTGCCGCCAGGTCATGGAATGGAAGAAGGCTGGATTCGACGCGGCACCGATTGCCGTCAACCTGTCCGTCCGTCAGGTCCGGCATGCGGCTCTCGTGGAGACGATAGTCGGCGTACTCGAAGAGACGGGCGCGGATCCCGCCATGATCGAGCTCGAGATCACCGAGAGCACGGCGATGCAGGACATCGAGAACACGACAGAGAAGCTCAGAAAGCTCCGCGACCTGGGTTTCAAGATCGTCATCGACGACTTCGGTTCCGGATACTCCTCCCTTTTGCGGCTGAGCACGCTGCCCATAAGCGCCCTGAAAATCGATCGCTTCTTCATCCAGAACATCGGCGACGATCCGAACATCGCGGCCATCGTCATGGCCGTCGTCTCGATGGCGCATCACATGAACCTCCAGGTCATCGCGGAAGGGATCGAGACTGCCAATCAACTGGACTACTTGAAGTCGCTTCAATGGAACCAGCAAGACGGCAAAGCACTGCTCTGCGATCGGGGACAGGGATTTTTCTTTGCGAGACCGATCCCTGCCGAGCAAGTGCAGTCGACCATATCGAAGCTGCTGGATACTACCGGCTCCTGAAACCTGGCCGGTTGCCGGCCACATGGCCGAGGTGGCCTCGTGCCCGGGCAGCTCGACCTGCGTCTCGGCACAGGTACGCGCTCACCCTGCCCTGCACGGTCGGACGAAGGAGCGGCCTGAAAAAGCCCTCACCCGCCGTGTCGTCAGGCGCTGGCGAGCGGCAGCTCGATCGTGAACACGCTCCCCTGGCCAGGGACGCTCGAGACCCGAATCGTTCCATCGTGGCGCGTGACGGTGGCGTACACCGAGGCGAGGCCCATCCCGGTCCCCTGGCCCGGGTCCTTGGTCGTGAAGAAGGGCTCGAACAGCCTCTTCAGGGTCTCCTCACCCATTCCCGTCCCCGTGTCCTCGACGCAGATCCGCAGCAGCCCGGGCGCCCCGGGCTTTTGGGGGCCGGCACCGTCGTCGGCGACCACCTGCGTCGAGAACACGAGCCGGCCGCCGCCGGGCATGGCGTCGCGGGCGTTGAGGGCGAGGTTCAAGAGGGCGTTCTCGAGCTGCCCGGCATCCCCCATGACCACGTGCGGATCGGCGTCGAGCCGGTGCAGGATCTCGATCCGGGGGTCCATGGTGCGCGCGAGCATCGCGATCTGGTCCACGACGAGCCTGTGGACGTCGATACGGTCCGTGCCGTGGGGTGCCTTGTGGGCGAAGGCCATGAGCTTTTGCGTGAGCTCGGACGAGCGCATGGCGGAATGCGCGACCGTCTCCGCGTACACGCGCAGTGCAGGATCCTGGAGGCGTTGCTGCAGCACCTCGGCGCAACCCAGCATGGCCGAGATGTGGTTGTTGAAGTCGTGGGCGATCCCGCCCGCGAGCTGGCCGAGGGCCTCCATCTTCTCCGACTGCCGGAGCTGCTCCTGCGCCTGGGCCATCGCCGTGACATCGCGCACGACCGTGACGACGCGGGCGACCGCGCCGTTTTCCACGATGGGGATCTTGCGGGTCTCGGTGACGATCCGCCGATGCCCCACGATGCTCTGCTCCTCGGTGATCAGCGGCTCTGCCGTCTCGAGCACCTGGAAGTACTCCTCCTTCACCCGGTCGGGCAAGAACGGGAAGGCCTCGAAGACCGTCTTTCCCAGCACGTCCCCGCCGAGCCCCAGCTCGCCTGTCCATTCGAAGCCCTGGCGGTTCATCAGCACGATGCGAAGCTGCGGATCCACGACGTGGATCATCGCGCCCATCGCGTCGATGGTGGCCCGGTACTGCTGCACCGAGCTTCCGAGGGCGGCCTCGGCCTGCCGGCGCCCGGTCGCGTCGCGGCAGATCGTCAAAATCTCGGTGACGCCGGATGCGCGACGCATGGTGGCGTCGATCTCGACCGGGGTGATGCGCCCCGCCAGATCCACGTAGTCGACGACCAGATCGCGCACGGACCCCTGCTCCAGGCATTGTCGCACGGCGAGAGCGGTCCTCGCGCGATCGTGTTCGGCCGTCCACTCGACCACGCACCGCCCGAGGATCTGCGCGACGTCCGCGTGGCCCGCGAGCCGTGCGTACCTCGGGTTGGCGACGAGCACGTTGCCCTGCTCGTCGAGGATCGCGACCCCGGTATCGGTGATCTCGATGACCTGGGCGAGATCGTCCAGGCTCTTGCGGAGATCGGCGATGGCGCGGTCCTTCTCTGCCAGCTCGCGCCGCAGGAGATCCAGTCCCTCGTTCACCGCGTCCGACATGCGACAGACTTCTTCCTGGAAAATGCGGACCGAGCACCCGCTGTCATCTCGAAGCAGCCGGGATACCGATCGCGCGATTCCCGCCCATCCAGATCGTGAAGTTACCACCGCCCGAACGAAGTCTCAAGACGTGCCGAGACGTGCCGAGGCGCGCGACAGGGCGATCGACCGGCGCGCGGGCGAGCCGTCCCGGAGGCCTGCACCGGCGACCCTCGCGCACCGATGGGATTCTGGGTGGGTACAGCCGGGCTTGCCAGGCGACCTTTGCCTGACATCCTTCGCTGGATGGACTGCCAGCCGGTTGAGCGAGCGCACGCAAGTTCTCCTCATCCAGGAGGCCGAGAGATGAACGCCGGAGACAAGTACGTGAAAATCGTGGAATGGTCCGACGACAGCTGCTTCATCGGCAGTTGCCCGGAACTGTTCTACGGCGGTTGCCCTGGATCGGACGCAAGGGCCGTGTTCGACGAGCTATGCATTCTGGTCGAGGAGACCGTCGGGATATACAGGCAGGACGGCAAGCAGCTTCCCGCACCTCTTTCCGGCAAGGAAATCGTGAATGCGATGCAGGGGATCGCATAGCCTCGCGTCATGCGGATCCGACGCGAGATGCGATCCGCCGCGCTCCACCTGGCGCAGGGCAGGGCTTGATCCGGCCCGAAACGCGGGGCAAGCTCGGGGCGTGATCGGCCAGAACGGATGGTACGGCCCGGTGGGCGCGAGGGCGGCCTGCCTGGTCGTGGCCGCGTGCTCGTCGGGCTGCCCGGGGAGCGTGCTCATGGTGGGGGACGGGGCCGGGGACGACGGCATGGCCCTCGACACGGCCATCTTGCCCGACATCGCGGCGGAGGTGCCGTGGGACGCCCTGGACCCGGACGCGACAAGGAGCACGTGCTGGCTGCACGTGGCCGCAGGGGAGCTCCACACCTGCGCCATCGACGACGAGCGGGCCATGTACTGCTGGGGAGAGAACGACTCGGGGCAGCTCGGCTCGGGCGGGCTCGAGCCGAGCGCCGTACCGCTCCGGGTCGAGGCGGACGGCGAGTGGGCCTCGGTGGCCGCGGGATGGCTGCACACATGCGCCATCCTGCAGAACGGCGACATGAGATACGGCCGCCTCTACTGCTGGGGCCTCGGCGCGCACGGCCAGCTCGGCAACGGGACGACGGCCGATCGCCCGGCGCCGGTCCAGGTGGGGATCGATGCCGACTGGTACTCGGTCTCCTGCGGCTACGGCCACACGTGCGCCGTGAAGTACGACGGCCGGCTCTACTGCTGGGGGCTCGACGAGGACGGCCAGCTCGGAACCGGCACGGGCACGGGCGCGCTCGAGCCCCTCCGGGTGGGCAGCGCCGACGACTGGTCGTGCGTCGCTCTGGGCCACGCCCACACGTGCGGTGCGCGGTACGACGGCAGCCTCTGGTGCTGGGGCGGGAACACGGCCGGCCAGGTGGGCGACGGCACCACGGTCGACCGGCCCGTGCCGGTCCGGATCGCCGGAGACGAGGACGGGGCATGGGGCCAGGTGACGGCCGGGTTCCAGCACTCCTGCGCCGTCATGTCGCTCAGGATCCCGGACCCCAACGGCCTGCTCCACTGCTGGGGCGACAACGGAAACGGCCAGCTCGGCGACGGCACCTTCGAGGCCAGGCTCGAGCCGGCCAGGGTCGGGGACGACATGGACTGGCAGTCAGCGGCGGCCGGATACGCCCACAGCTGCGCGGTGAAGCTCGACCAGAGTCTCTTTTGCTGGGGATACGGCCAGACGGGCAGGCTCTGCATCGAGACCGGCGAGGACCACAACGCGCCTCTCCAGGTCGGGCTCGATCGCCCCTGGCTCGCCGTCGCGGCCGGCATGAGCCACACCTGCGCCATCGCGAGCCCGTTCGAGCTTCTGTGCTGCGGCGAGAACGGGTCCGGCCAGCTCGGCGACGGCACCCACGAGGACGGGTACTCGCCCACCCTCGTCGATTGCCCCTGACCTGGATTTCCACGGAGCGGAACTCTGCTGACGCGGACCCGGGCATCGGCTCTTGGTCGGCTGCTACTGCGAGGACGATAAACGGCGCCACCTCCCGATCCTGCGCCAACTCCTGCTCGAACGGGGCGCCGGCATCGCCTGAGCCTCGCGCCCACCACGAGGAGCGCTTGCAGCGGGAAGCTTCAGGCGAGCGGGCGGTGATGGATGTCGTGTGGCGGGATGGTCCATCGACGCCGGCGACGGGTCTATGGCTCCTTCGCCCGGCGCATGACCCCGGCCATGGCGTCGTCCGCCGTGAACAGCTCGCACCTGCGCTCGCACGCCAGGGCGACGAACAGGGCGTCGTACACGCTCGTGCCGAGCGAACGGCTCATGGCCATGGCCCGCCGCATGAGCGAGGCATGCCCCACCCACCTGATGGGCAAAGAGAGGATGGCATCGAGGATCGCGTCCGTCTCTCCGGCATCCACGACGCCCATCCTGTGCTTCTTCGCCAGGACCTGTCCTGCCTCCGCCAGCGCCAACTCGGGGGAGAGAAGCACCGATTCCGCGCGCCATGCCTCGTCGAGCGCCGCCTCGAGCCCATCAGGCAAGGGTCCGTCCGGTACGAACAGCCTCATGAGAGCGGACGTATCGACCACCGCGACCCTCATCGCTCCCTCTCCTTGCGGATCTCCTCGACCGTTTTGCCCAGGCACCGCCCTGCCAGGCCCTCCCGGATGGACCTGGCGAGGGCCACCGGCGAGGGGTCCGTGCTGACCCGGGCCTGCTCCAGCAGCATCAGGACCTGCTGCTGGATGCTCCTGCGGTTCTTCCTGGCGAGATCGGCGATGGCCCGGTACAGGTCGTCCGGGATCTGGCGGACCGTGATGACCTTCATGCCATCATATTGAAGTGACATCATTTCGGAGTCAACCTCCCCCCGGCACATGTGCTCATATCGCCGCGCGGGCAAATGGAGTTTCCCGCCGTTCAAGGAAATCGAGTGTGTGCGACGACGGCCACACTTGCTCACAGGTCTCCTCGATCCCGTGCTCCGACCCGCAGGTGGAGGCCGGCCCCGCCCTGGTTCTCGAGGGCCTCTCGCGCCACGACGACCCCGCGGTCCCGGACGTCGCGTGCGGCGGCTGCGACGGGTGGGCCGACATGGGCGCGTTCGAGCGCCAGGGGTGGGGGAGGGCCCCTGCGACCTGACCGGGTCTGGATGGGCTTTCGACTTGACCCGGAAACCGGTCCGTCGTAGTGGATGGCAATACTGGAAAGCGAGGATAACCATGCCACCGAACGGCAACCGTCCGGGTACCAAGCCTGAGGCCACGTGCTTCGTGGAGATCCGATCGTCCCTGGCAATGCAGGCGATGCTGGTCGCGGTGGTCGCTTGCGGCTGTGCCAAGGAGCCGACAGAGCGCGACATCAGGGCGGCGGTCCGGGATCACGCCGCCGAGTCGGGATGGCAGGTCGAGGGCCGCCATGCCGAGGGCTTCGCCATGTTCGGCGCAGGAGACGTCGAGCTGCACGACATCGAGATCGTGAAGTCCACGGTGAAGGGGAGGAAGGCGACCGTCGAGCTCGTGCTGCGAGGCGCGATGAAGGGCGACTCCAGCAAGCTCATGGCCCTTCTCGAGGACGATCACTTCATCCTCGAGGCCACCTGGGACCTTCGGTTCGCTTCGGGCAGGTGGATGGTCGATCGCCCGTCGGGAGCCCTGAAGGCCAAGGCCGCAGGACCCACGGAGCGGTCGTCTTTGGTCGCATGCGTCGAGGCGCTCGAGAAAAAAAAGGAGGTGGAGCAAGAGGACACCTACGTCACCGAGTACATCGAGCTGACCGTGCTGCGGGAATGCAGCGCCGTGCTGGGCGAGAGCTGCGACCTCGAGGGGATGCCCGAGATGGCCGCCTTCATCGAGGACCAACGAAAGGCCGTGGCAGACAGGGCCATCGCGCAGTGCTTCCCCGCCCGGTGCGGCGATGCTCCCAAAAAGTGGACGGACAAGAGCCTCGATACCTCCTTCTGGGCGACGGCCTGCCTCGATGGACGAGGTTTGCCCGAGGACCTCATCCAGGATCCGTTCGTCGAGACGCTCTGGATCATCGGGGAGATGAGCCTGGGAAGGCTCGACGAGGTGGCCGGGGCGATCGAAAAAGACGACGTCCTCTCCACGGGCGAGCTGCGGGAAGTCGCGGGGCGCTGGCGCAAGACCGGCGCCAAGGAGCTCGGGGCGATGATGGATGGAAGGAAAGACGTTCCTGCACCGAAGGATGCGCCTGCGCAGGCCAAGCGGGAATGCCATGCGGTCACCCCGTGCTCGGCGCTCACGTGCAGGATGATGGAGAGTCTCGGAGGCCCGGCCGGCACGGACGGCGGCGGGTGGAGCGTCAGGAGCCACGATCCGCTGGCCGAAGACGCCGACACCCCGCTGGGCTCGGGCAACATCGCCCTGGGTCCGCATTTCCTTGGGGACCACTCCAGGGACATGTGCCGATCGTCCTTCGAGGTGTTTTTGGGATCCGACCCTGCCGCCCTGAGCTGCCTGTCCGGCGACAGGATCGTCTTTTTCGAGGAAAGCGGCATCCAGACGCACGTGGAGCTCTGGTTCGAGTACATGCTCGCCGATGGAAACCTCACGGCGAAGATGACCCGGTCGTCCACGAGCCGCGAGTCGAGCCAGTGCATCGTGGATGCGATCGCCGGCAGCACCATGCTGCCAGGCGCCGTGCCGGCCGACATGAAGACGCCCGCCAGGATCATCGCGAGCTACTGGAGCCCGAAGATCCCCGAGGAGCAGAACATCTTCTACAGGTTCGGGCAGGGGTCCAGGATCCTGAAAGGTGATGACCACGTCCTGGACATCGAGGGGATCGGCGCCGAGAGGAAAGGCATGGTCCCGCCTGCCGTCGAGAAGCCCCTTTCCCCGCTCCAGTACGACACGGGCTCGTGGCCGTGGAAGGTGGAGATCGGCAAGCCCGGAGCCGCTGGCGCGCCGGCCCAGGGGCACGAGCTCTTCCTCGAGTACTCCGAGCTCGAGCTCCTCTACTGCCACGCGCTTGCGGGCGCGGGGGCCGGCAACATCGTCGTCGAGGTCGCGATCGGCACCCAGGGCAAGCTCGAGAAGGTCGGGACGAAGAGCTCCACGCTCTCGAAGCCAGAGGCAGAGGCGTGCATCACCGGGTTCGTCGAGTACTTCGTGTCGAGCTACCTCGCGACCTACCAGCCGGGCACGTTCGAGGTGCCGCTCGTGTTCAAGGCGAGGTGACGGCCAAGGGGCGCACGCGAGGCGCGGGAAGGATGCCTCATCGGCGAGGCCGGGTGCGCCACGCGCGCCCCCCCCCGGGGCCATCTTGCTGCGCGCTCGACGGGGTATCCGGCGGGTCACCCCCTTTTCGTATTGAGGGCGTCGGGGCGGGAGTGTAGATTCGTGGTCGCG
>JBFYZU010000067.1:0-4228 GCA_041309365.1 Myxococcota bacterium | reverse complement strand
GCCCGTCCAGATCCGCAGGTTCCTGGCGGGGCCGCCTCCCATCAAGATCATCGCTCCGGGATTCGTGTACCGGCACGACGACGATCCCACGCACAGCCCCATGTTCCTGCAGACGGAGGGGTTGATGGTGGACTCGCGCACGAGCTTCGCGGACCTGAAGGGCGTCCTCGAGCTTTTTTTGCGTGCGTTCTTCGGCCAGTCCACCAGAGTGCGCTTCAGGGCCAGTTACTTCCAGTTCACCGAGCCAAGCGGCGAGGTCGACGTGGCCTGCGTCGCCTGCGACGGGAGGGGTGATGCCACCTGCAGGGTCTGCAAGGGGACGGGCTGGCTGGAGATCCTCGGCTGTGGCGAGGTGGATCCCGTGGTGCTGGGCAACGTCGGCATCGATCCCGAGGTCCACCAGGGCTTCGCGTTCGGCATGGGGCTCGAGCGCATGGCCATGCTCAAGTACGGGATCGACGCTATAGGATATTTCTACCGCAACGACGAGAGGTTTCTAGGGCAGTTCTGAGGCAGGGCCACTGGCATGAAGGCGAGCATCAGGTGGATATCGGAGATCCTCGGCAAGGACGTGGATGCGCACGTCGCAGCCGAGAGGCTCACCCTCGCCGGTGTCGAGATCGACGACGTCCGAGAGGTGACGGCCCCTGGCCCGGGGATCGTGTCCGCACGGGTCATCGAGCGTCGACAGCACCCCGCGAAGACGAGCCTCTTCGTCGTCGATGTCCACGATGGAAGCACCAGGCGGCAGGTCGTCTGCGGCGCACCGAACACTCCGGGCCCGGGTGCACACGTGGTCCTGGCGCTTCCCGGTACAGCGCTTGCCGACGGGCGACGGATCGAAACGAGACCGCTGTCGGGCGTGGAGTCCTCGGGGATGCTCTGCTCCGAGGCGGAGCTCGGCATAGGACCGGACTTTTCAGGGATCCTGATCCTCGAAGGCGACCCTCGGACCGGGACGCCTCTCGGTGAGATGTACGATCTTTCCGACTGGATCCTGGAGTTCTCCATCACGCCGAACAGGCCGGACTGCCTGGGTCATGTCGGCCTGGCCCGGGAAGTCGCCGCCGTTTTCGGCATGGAATTCTCTCCACCTCTCGATGTGACTCCCAGCGATGTCCTCTCCGAGGACATCTCTGCCCTCGCTCATGTCAGGATCGACGATCCAGCCGGATGCCCGAGATACGCCGCGGCCGTCCTGCGAGGAGTGAAGGTGAAGCCCTCTCCCTTCGCCGTTCGGCACCGGTTGCACGTCCTGGGTACCAGGCCCATCTCGAACATCGTTGACGTGACGAACCTGATCCTGCTTCTGTGCAACCAGCCTCTCCATGCGTTCGACCTACGCCTGCTCCCCGGTGGGGAGATCGTCGTGAGGCGTGCAGCGCAGGGAGAGACCATCGTGACCCTCGACGACGTGGAGCGTCGCCTGTTACCGTCCGATCTCGTCATCGCGAGCCGCGAGAGGCCGGTCGCCATAGCAGGGGTGATGGGCGGCCAGGGCACGGCCATCGGCGAGGACACAACGGACGTCCTGATCGAGTGTGCGTACTTCGATCCGAACACCATCAGGAGAACATCGGCGCGGCTGCACCTGCAATCCGAATCGAGCTACAGGTTCGAGAGGGGCACAGACCCCGGTCCGTTGCCCGGGATCGTGTCGAGGGCGGCGGCGATGATGATCGACATGGCCGGTGGCAGGGCCTCGAGAGGCATCATCGACGCGTGCCCTTCGCCCATCGTGCCGGCGAGGATCCCGTTCAGGATGAGCAAGGCGGACCGGATAGTGGGCACGAAGTTCGATCCGAGCCAGTGTCGCGACGCTCTCGTGAGGATAGGATGCTCGCTCGAGCCTCTGGCGGATGGCGAGACGGGCTTCACGGTCACGGCTCCGACGCACAGACCGGACCTGACGCGCGAGATCGACATCGTGGAGGAGGTCGCCAGGCTTCGTGGTTACGACACGATAGAGGCGACTCGCCCCTTCGTGCAGGCCGACGAGCCGAGGCGTGCCAGCTACGACCTCACCATGAGAGTCAAGCGTGCTCTCGCCGCGGCCGGACTCGACGAGGTCATCAGCCTGAGCTTCACGAGCTCGAGGATGACCGAGCTTCTGGGCATGCCCGGTACCCGGGTCGCGCTGGCCAATCCGCTCAACGCAGACCGTGACGTCATGCGGACATCTCTCTTGCCGGGGCTTCTGGATCTGCTTTGCTATCACGTCGCGAGAAGCCGCAACGCCCTGAGGGTCTTCGAGGTGGGCAACACCTTCGCTCGTGGGGATGGAGGAGTCGTGGATGGCGTGATAGAGGCGAAGCGCGCCGCCGGCCTGGTCCACGGTCCGAGACCCTGCTGGGTCTCGGAGAACCGGGGCATAGCGGACTTCAACGACGCCTGGGGCGCTTTGAGGACTGCGGCGAGGAGCATATGGAACGTCGATGCGTCGGTCGTCAGGTTCGACGAGGCGCCTTCCTGGCTGCACCCTAGATCAGCCTGTCGCGTGATGGTGGCTGGCCTGGACATCGGCTGGGTCGGGGAGCTCAACCCTCTCCTGGCGCAGGAGCTGGACCTTCCCGGGGACAGGGGGGGACATGCCGCTCCGGTCGGCATCTTCGAGATCGGGCTTGCCGGCGTGCCGACATCGGTGCCACGTCACAGGGGGTTCTCCGAGATGCCCTCGAGCGAGAGGGATCTCGCCATGGTATTTCCAGAGCGGGTCGAGGTCGGCAGCATCGTCGACCTGGCGAGGCAGAGCTCACCGGAGATCCTCGAAAGTGTGGACGTGTTCGACATTTTCCGTGGAGGTCAGATCCCCGCAGGCGAAAAGAGCGTGGCCTTCAGGATGTGCTTCCGGGCCCCCGACAGGACGCTCAGGCAGGCGGAGGTCGATGAGATGGTGGGTAGGATTGCGGATGCGCTGACGACCGTGCTTGGTGGCAAGGTCCGCTCCTGACGACGTAAATGTTTCCCCCTTGATCTCTGCTCGACAAAATGCTTGAATTCTCAATCGATCCAGGAGAGTGGGATGACCAAGGCTGACATTGTCGAGTACGTCTACGCAAAGGTGGGCGGAATCAGCAAGAAGGAATCCGCCGAGCTGGTCGACAGTCTCATAGAGCTCATGAAGAGCACTCTCTCCGCTGGAGAGAACATCAAGATCACGGGGTTCGGCAACTTCGTGGTGAAGCACAAGAACCAGCGCAAGGGCATCAATCCTCGGACCAAGGATCCCATCATCCTGCCCCAGCGCAGGGTTCTCAAGTTCAAGTCGAGCCAGATCCTGAGGGACGAGCTCAACAAGCTGCCATAGATCGGCACCCATGTCTCGCATCGATCTACCGGACAAGATCTACTTCAAGATTGGCGAGGTCGGCGAGCTGCTCGGTCTCAAGGCCCACGTACTGAGGTACTGGGAGAGCGAGTTCGACGTTTTGCGTCCGACCAAGAGCAAGTCGGGCCAGAGGCTATACCGAAGGAGGGACGTCGAGATCCTATCCCTCATCAAGGATCTGCTCCACAGGCAGAGGTTCACGATCCAGGGTGCAAAGCAGTACCTGAGGACCACGGGGGTCGGCAAGGCGCTGGAGGAGAAGACGAGGCGTGAGCAGAGTGACAATGCCCTGTTTCTAGAAGATCTCTCCCAGAGGCTCCAGGATCTCGCGCGAAGGACGGACAGGCTGCTGGAGTCCCTGGAGAAAGAGTGATCGTCCGCCGACATCCGGCGACCGGATTAGGATTTACAAGGCATCCCGAAATCATTATAAACACACCCCTATTAGCGGGGCGTAGCGCAGCCTGGTTAGCGCACTTGACTGGGGGTCAAGGAGTCGGAGGTTCAAATCCTCTCGCCCCGACCAGTTCGACCGTCATGACCTGTCGTCCCGGCTCACCGGCATCCCATTGCATGCGACAAACACCACCTCGCACGTCGATGTCGGTGATTGCCGCGGTGGTGCTGGCCGTCTTCGCATGCGGGCTGTCCCCGGCATGCGGCACAAGGTATCCCGGTGGAGTTTCCGGCAAGTCATCGATGGGGGCCGGTGGGGGCACCACGGCCGATCCACTCGAGTTGCTCGCGAAGGACAGCTTCGTGGTCGAGGTCACCGCTGATGGACGAATTTTTCTTGGGGAGATCGAGGTGACCGAGGATGAACTGCGCAACGAGGCGCTCATCAGGTTGATGGAGGATACGCACATCAAGGCCATCTTGCTCGTGGGTTCGAGCCAGATC